>JAYSRO010000540.1:0-8519 GCA_043720995.1 Candidatus Eiseniibacteriota bacterium | reverse complement strand
GAACACCTGGGCGCCCGGTCCGGTCATGCGGTAGTACGAGTTCGTCTTCTCCATCCGCCCGCCCAGCAGCGTCTGGATCCACTGCAGCTCGCCATTTCGGCCGACTTCGGCGCGCTGGTTCGAGTAGTGGAACACGTTGCGGCCCCAGTTCTGGAGCGTGGCGTACACCAGCTTGGCGTCCTGGCCCACGAACACTTCGGTGGCGCCGTTGTAGAACGCCACTCCGTCCGCGGTGTCGGAGAGCAACTCTTCGATCACGGTGGCGCGCGCCTGCTTCTCGACGATCACGACGGTCGCAGGATGCGTGGCGACGCCCGCGCCATCGAGCCACTGGACGAGCCGGATCGGCGCCTCAAGCTCGACGCCTGCGGGCACGTAGACGAACGCCCCGCCCGTGCGCAGCGCCTGGTTGAGCGCGGTGTAGCGATCATGGTCGGTCTCGATCAGCGAATTGAGCCGCGTCTCGACCAACCCCGCGTGCTCGCGCAGCGCGCGATCCAGCGGGCAGACGATGACGCCGAGCTTCGCGAGCGAGGCGTCGACCGAGGTGAAGACCACGGTGTTGTTGCGCTGGACGATCACCGCCGGGTGGTCACCCTCGGCGCCGAGCCGCGAGCGAACGAGTCCGGGCAGATCGGCATAGTTGTGCGCTTCCGTCGAGCCCGCGTTGAAGTCGAGGGTCTCCGGCTGCAACGAACCAAAGTCCGTGCGACGCCACAGGTCGAGCGAGCGGTCCGGGTAAGCCATCGTCCCGGCCATAGCGAGCGCCTTGGCGCGCTGCGCCACGGCCCACGCGGGCTCCTGCGCACCACGCGCAGCGGTGAGCTTGGCCCAGGCTTCAGGCGTGCTGGTCGTGCTCAGGGACATCGTCGTCATCCGACCGACCCCTCCATCTGCAACTGGATCAGCCGGTTCATCTCGACGGCGTATTCCATCGGCAGTTCCTTCACGATCGGTTCAATAAAGCCTGAGACGATCATGGCGGCGGCTTCGTCCTTCGGGATGCCGCGACTGGTGAGATAGAAAATCTGCTCGTCGCCGATCTTCGACACCGTCGCTTCGTGGCCGATCGAGACCTTGTCTTCTTCGATCTCCATGTACGGATAGGTGTCGGAGCGCGAGTCCTCATCGAGGATCAGCGCATCGCAATTGACGGTCGAGCGGCAGTTCTCGGCGCCCTTCACGACCTTGATCAGGCCGCGATAGCCGGCGCGTCCGCCGTCCTTGCTGATCGACTTCGAGATGATCTTGCTCGTCGTGTTGGGTGCCGCGTGCGTAATCTTGGCGCCGGCGTCCTGGTGCTGGCCCTTGCCCGCGAAGGCGATCGACAACACTTCACCGTGAGCGCCCGGCTCCTTCAGGATGACCGCCGGGTACTTCATGGTGAGCTTGCTGCCGAGATTACCGTCGACCCACTCCATCGTCGCGTCGCGGTAGGCCACGGCGCGCTTGGTCACGAGGTTGTAGACGTTGTTCGACCAGTTCTGGATGGTGGTGTAGCGGCAGCGCGCGCCCTTCTTGACGATGATCTCGACGACGGCCGAGTGCAGCGAGTCGCTCGAGTAGATGGGTGCCGTGCAACCTTCGACGTAGTGCACGTAGGCGCCTTCATCGACGATGATCAGCGTGCGCTCGAACTGGCCCATGTCCTTGGTGTTGATGCGGAAGTAGGCCTGCAGCGGAATGTCGACCTTGACGCCCTTGGGCACATAGATGAACGAGCCGCCTGACCATACGGCCGTGTTCAACGCCGCGAACTTGTTGTCCGCCGACGGAATGATGGTGCCGAAGTATTCCCTGAACAGCTCCTCGTGTTCCTTCAAGCCATGGTCGCAGGACTTGAAGATAACGCCCTGCTGCTCGAGCTTCTCCTGGATCTTGTGGTAAACGACCTCGGAGTCGTACTGGGCGCCAACGCCAGAGAGGAACTTTTGCTCCGCCTCGGGGATCCCGAGCTTGTCGAACGTGCGCTTCATGTCCTCGGGCACGTCTTCCCACGTCTTCGCTTCCTTTTCGGCCGGCTTGACGTAGTAGTAGATGTCCTGGAAGTCGATGTCCGAGACATTGCCGCCCCACGTCGGGATGGGCTTCTTCTCGAAGATCTTGAGCGCCTTCAGGCGCGTCTCCAGCATCCACGCGGGCTCACCCTTCATCGTGGAGATCTGGGTGACCAGTTCGGCGTCGAGCCCCTTGCGGGACTTGAACACGAACGAGTCTTTGTCGTGGAAGCCGTACTTCTCCGCGTACTGGTCGCGAAGGTCGAGTGAGGGAGTCTGGGTCTCGGTCATCGAGCCACTGCCTCCTTACCATCGCGCACCCAATCGTAGCCGCGCGCTTCCAGTTCGAGCGCCAGTTCCGGGCCGCCGGACATCTGGATGCGGCCATCGACCATGACGTGCACGAACTGCGGCTTGATGTAGTTGAGGATGCGGTTGTAGTGCGTGATCACCAGCACACCCATGGTCGGGCCGGCCAGCGCGTTCACGCCGTCGGAGACGATGCGCAGCGCGTCGATGTCGAGGCCTGAGTCGGTCTCGTCCATCACCGCGATCTCCGGCTTGAGCAGCGCCATCTGCAGGATCTCGGCGCGCTTCTTTTCACCGCCCGAGAAGCCGTCGTTCAGGTAACGCGTCGCAAACGACTCGTCCATCTTGAGCAACGCCATCTTGTCCTTGAGCAGCGTGCGGAATTCCTTCGGGCTGATTCCCTTGCGGCTCGGCATCGCTCCCTTGCCGTCGGCATCCGGCGGCGCCAGGCGCGCATTGATGGCGGTGCGCAGGAAGTTGGCGACCGAGACACCGGGGATGCCCACCGGGTACTGGAACGCCATGAACAGCCCCATGCGCGAGCGCTCGTCGGTTTCCTTCTCGAGGATGCTCTCGCCCTTGAACAGGATGTCGCCCGCGGTCACTTCGTAGCGCGGGTGCCCCATCAGGGTGTTCGCGAGCGTGCTCTTACCCGAGCCGTTCGGCCCCATGAGCGCGTGCACCTCTCCCTTGCCCACGTTGAGGCTCAGGCCCTTCAGGATCTCCTTGCCCTCGACGGCGACGTGGAGGTCCGTGATCACCAATTCAGGAGTGCTCATGAGTCCCAGGTACTTCCTCCCGCCAGGCGGGCGTTGAGTGCCACGATGCACGCATCAACGTGCGGCCGGCACCAAGTGTGATTTTGGCTCGTTGCTGCTACGACGAGAAGCTCTCGCCGCATGCACAGCTATGACGAACGTTGGGATTGTTGAACTTGAAACCGGAGCCCATCAGGCTGTCGACAAAATCGACGACCGTGCCATCGAGCGCGGGCAGGCTCTTGCGGTCGACCACCAGCTTGACGCCGTGCATGTCGAACACTTCGTCGCCCTCTTCGGCGGCTGGGCAGAATTCCATGAAGTACGAGTTGCCCGAACAGCCACCGCCCCGGACGCCGACGCGCAACCCGAAGTCCGGGCTCGGACGCTGTCCCATGAGTTCGAGCACCTTTTCAGCCGCGAGCGGGGATAGCGAGACGCCGGCCTTCTTGGTTTGATTGACGATGGGCAGATCCATTGAAGTCACCTGATGTCCTCGACTCGAACAAAGCCACCCCGACCGGACGTTCGAGTCCTTACCGGCCGGGAAATGAAGCCCGCCACGAGTGCGGGCTCATCCTTCATGCCATGGTCCTGCGAACAGTTTGCGCAATTGTCGACTGCGGCCTTCGGTGTCGCACACACATCGCACGTCTTCAGGTACTCGAGCCCGTCCAACAGCTCGCGTTCCAGCCGTTGGTGATTTTCCATCGCCGCGCGCGTCTCTCCGAGCTTGTGCTCGAACATCTCGCGCAGCTGCTCCATCGCCCGCGGACCCATGCCGGCCTTCCACCACGCGCGCAGCATCACGCCCATTTCCTGGAGTGAGAAGCCGAGACCGTGGAGCAGGTCGATCCAGCGCAACCGGTCGACCGCCGAGTGTTCGTAGAGCCGGAAGCCACCGCGCGTGCGCGCGACCGGCTGGAGCAGGCCGAGCTCTTCATAGAGGTGGATCGCGCGGACGGTCTTGCCCGTCTGGCGCGCGAGATCCCCGACTCGAAGCAGCGAGCTGGGCTCCAGCTTTACCGTGCGAATTCGCGGTGTGGGTTTCATGTTGAGCATGTTGAGCATAATCCTTACGTGCGCGTTAGATTCAGCCCTGAACCTACTGGATTCGTGCTAGTTGGTCAAAGAAATCACAGCACGACTGAAGTTCTGGCCAGATCCGGCCGATACTCCCCGTGATGACCCCCATCGAATCGGCAACCCAAGCGCTGGCCATGGAGCGGATCTACACGCGGCTGTTCAGCCGTAATGTGGCTAACTCCGCTGCCCCCAAGAGCTTCACCTCGCCGGCCCCGGTCGATACGTGGGAGCCGTCTTCGGCGCGCCAGGCCCTCCCGAAGGTGACCTACAGCCCTTCCGGCGGATCCTGAAGCTGAACGACTCGCGGGTGGTCCACCCGCGCCCGAGTTGAGCCCGCTGTCCGCGAACAGCGCTGACGCCCTATGGTAAGCCCATGAGTAAGAAAGCGATCTGGATCGGCGCCACGATCGGCTCCACCGTGGGCGGCTGCATCCCGTCCCTGTGGCACGCGGGGATGTTCTCGTTCTCGGGCGTCATCTTGAGCACCGTGGGCGCGCTGGTGGGAATCTGGGCCGCTTGGAAGTGGATGCGCGGTTAGCCAGCACCCTTCGCGGAACCTGAGCAAATCCTGTACACTCGCGAATGCCGTGGCCGCATGGCGTCTCCCCCCCGTTGCGTGAGGCAAGTCGTGATCCGCAGGTCCTCCAAAGTCGCGGCCGCCGCCGATGACTCGATGTCCATCGGCGCCCTGTCTCGCGCCACGGGCATCGCCATCGACACATTGCGCACATGGGAACGCCGCTACGGCGTGCCGCGCCCGGCGCGCAAACCTTCGGGCCATCGCCTCTATCCCACCGAGGCGGTCGAGCATCTGCGCCGCGTTGAACAACTGCTCAATCGCGGCCACCGCCCCGCGGAAGTCTTGCCGCTTTCGCTGCCGCGATTGGATGCCCTGCTCGCACTGTCGCAGGGACGCGAGGCCGTCACCGCCCCGGACGGAACACTCGTCGACGGCAAGAGTGGCGCGATGGCTCCGGTGGTCGCCGAACTCGTCGAGGCCTCGCGCGAGTTCGACCGCGAACGCGCGCTCGGGATGCTCCGCGCGCATTGGACGCGGCTCGGGCCCCTGCGCTTCCTCGACGAGTGCGCGGCCCCGTTCATGAACGAAGTCGGCAACGCCTGGGCCGCCGGGGCGCTGGACATCCGCCACGAGCACTTCGCCTCGGCGACGCTCAGCGACTTCCTGCGCGAAGTGCGTTCGCCGCATGCCGAACGGGCACGCGGGCCCATCGTGGTCGCGGCGACGCTCGAAGGCGACCTGCACGAGGTCGGACTGCTGATGGCGTGCGTGCTGTTTTCGATCCGCGGCTGGCAGGTGGTTTACGTGGGTGCCAACACGCCGAGCGCGGAACTCGTCGAGCTGGCGAAGATGCGCGACCTCGACGCGATCGCGCTGAGTATTTCGTCCGCGATACCACGCCCGCGCGCGGCGCGCGCCGTTCGCGCGCTGCGCGAGAAACTGCCGCGGCGGCTGGCGCTGTGGGTGGGAGGCGCGGGAGCGCCGGCAGAACTACGCGGCGTCGACCGGTTCCGCTCGCTCAGCGAGTTGGACGTGCGGCTCGCCACCCGCGGCTGAGCACCGCTTCCGGCGGACATTTTCACTTTGCAGTTGGCTCACGCCGGGTCATGTCGCAGCCAATATTGCGGCTTTTCGCTGGCGCACCGCGCAGGAACGCAGCACACTGAAACCGTCCACCACACTCACCCTGAGGATTTCGCTGATGCGCGCACCCCTGTTGCTGTCGTTCGCCGCCGCCGTGTTGATCGCAGCTCCCGCCGCCGCCGACTACGGCAGCCCGCCCCCCGCACAGCCGAAGCCGCAGAACTCGAGCATGAGCTCGTCGCCTGAAGCGGCCGAGGCCTCAGCGCACCAGGAAGCTGAGCGCTATTACATCGATGGCTACAGCGACATCACCAAGGCGGGCAAGGAAGCCGCGAAGGGCAAGCACGACAGCGCGCTCAAGCGCTATCGCCGCGCACTCGAACGCTGCCAGCAGGCGGTGCAGCTCGACTCGACCTACCACGAAGCGTGGAACCTCGTCGGCTTCACCTCACGCATGTTGAAGGACTATCCCGCATCGTTCGCCGCCTATCGCACCGCGCTGCGGCTCAAGCCCGACTTCGCGTTGGCGCACGAGTACTACGGCGAGGGATTGCTCGAGACTGGCGACATCGCCGGGGCGCACGCGCAACTCGCTGCGCTCAAACTGTGTGGAACGCCTGAACTGATCGCGGAACTCGAGGGAGCCATCGCGAAGGATGCGGTCGCGCACCCGGAACACGCGGCGGCCGCAGCGCCCGCCGCCGCATCAACCCCCGCCGCGACCGACAGCACGACGGCACCCGCCTCGACGCACTAGCCTTTCGTCAGGACGCTCCGGACGCGCTTCGCCAGCGCGTCCGGGGTGAACCTACTGGCGCATCAGGCGGACGGCCGCGACGACGGCTCGAGCCTGGGTGCTGCCGGAACGCTCGGCAGCATGAGCCCCCACCAGACACCGAGCCCATAGCTCAAGTGCAGGCACAGCATCACCGCCGGCAGCACCGGCAAGATACGCCACTGCCCCTTGGCGGCGAACGCCAGGAGCGCCACGATGATGAACCCGAGGTAGGCGCCCGCGACCGCGCCGAACAGGATGCGCAGCGGCGGGAACAGCATTCCGCCGATCGCCGTCAGCACCAGCGCCAGCGAGAACAGCGAGGGCACGAGATGGCGCATGCGCAGCGACTGCGGGAAGCGGCGGAGGAAGCGGCCCTTCCAGATGCCGTTGGGCCAGTACTGCTTCCAAAGTGCGGTGATGGTGGAACGCACGTGGTACGTGGCGCGAAGTCCCGGTATCAGCAGCATACGGCCGCCTGACATGCGGACGCGGTAGTTGAACTCGTAGTCCTGGTGGCGAACCATGTTCGGGTTGAACAGGCCAATGCGCTCGAACACCGTGCGCCGGTAGGCGCCAAAGGGAATCGTGTCGACTTCGAACGGCTCGCCGCTGGTCGCCGTGCGGAATCCCGAATTGCCGATCCCAAAGGGGGAACTCATGGCCGCGGCGATCGCCTCGCCCACCAATCCCGTGCCGACGGACTCGACGGCGCCGCTGGCGGCGTCCGCCTGCTTTTCCATCAACGTCGTCACGCAGGCGCGGATGTAATTCGAGGGCATCTTGGCGTGCCCGCCCATCAGCACGATCACATCGCCCGTGGACTGGCGAATCGCCTCGTTGGTGCCGGTGGGCATGATGCGTTGCGGATTGTCGACGAGCACCACGCGCGAACCGCTGCCGTCGCGCGCGACGCGCTCGGCAATCTGCTGGATGATGTCGCGCGTACCGTCGGTCGACTGGCCATCGGCGACCAGGATCTCGAGTCGGTCGGAGGGGTAGTCCTGCGCCAACACGGCGTCGAGATTGTGGCCGATGAACGTCTGTTCGTTGCGAACCGGTATGACGACGGAAACGCGAGGCAGGTCAGGGTCGTTCATGGCAGCGGCTATCGTCACCGGATCCCTCCCTAGGAGTCCCATTTCTCTCGCGCGAACCTCGAGCACCGGATCAACCTTCGATATCGGCAGAAACCCGCACGGAATCCACAATTTCAGGAGTCCCGCGACTTAAGTCAAATACCACTCTGGATGCGGCGCGCCGGACAGGCCCGGACGGTGCTATCCTGCCGCGGTGAGCCAAGGCCTTCGTTCCCCCTTGTTCGAATTCCACATCTCCCGCGCGGCGCGTGAGCGCTACGGGTTTGGCGATGCGTTGTTCTCGCTCAGCGGCAACGTGGTGCTCGCCAACCTCGCCGCGGTGCGCGCCTTTGCCCTGCGCATCAACACTCGGCGCGCCCAGGCGGTCCCGCCCGAGCCGGCACTCAATCCCGGCGACCTCAACGCCATGGGATTGGTGGACGAGGTGTTCCACTTCGTCATCGCCCAGTACCAGAAGGAGCGCGACCCGCGCTCGGTGATCCTGGCGCTCGAGGCGATCGATCGCGAACTCGGACCTGAACGCGTCGACCAGGCGCTGGTGGGGTTTCTCGAAGAGTTCCCCCCCGTCGCGGTGCATCGCGGCGCCACGAGTGCGGCGGCGTGGCTGGCGGAATCGTCGGCCGGGCTCCCGCACCGCGCGCTCGCCCTCGAAGAACTGCTGATGCTGCGGCTCGCGAACGAGAATCCCGCCATCGCGCCGTTCCGCGAACTGCTCGATGACAGGACACTGCCCGCGCGCGCCGCCTGCACCGATGTGCTGGCAGCACTCGAGCGTTGGATGGTGAACCGTCCGCGCTACGGCCCCTACGACCAGGTGCTCGTCGACATGCTGCGCTCGCCCGCGCGCGAGCACCCGGAGTCGTTGACCGCGCAGCTGGAATACATCCGCAA
>JAYSRO010000539.1:0-1962 GCA_043720995.1 Candidatus Eiseniibacteriota bacterium | reverse complement strand
TAGGTGTAGCGGTCGGCGCGCGCCTGCAAGCCCACCTGTAGCAGCCCGATCACCGGCACGAGTGTGCCGAGGAACCAGAACCAGCCGACCGTCACGTAGGCGTGCGCGCGCGCGGCGCGGATCGCAAAGACCGTGACCGCGATGAGCAGCGCGGCCGCGAGCGCGACCAGCCCGATGCTCGTGGTTCCGTGCGGATGTGGGTAGAAGAATGATAGCCGCGCGGGCCAAATCATCTGCGCGATGTAGGCGGCGTAGCTGAGGATCGCGTTTTCGATCCGCTGCGCCAGCGAGAGGCCCACGAGACTCTCAACCGATCCGCCAGCGCGCTGCGCCACGACGGTGAGCGCCGCGGACACCGCCGAGAGGGCGAGCAGCGGAAGTTTCTCGACCACGAGCCGTCGCGTGGCGGCCCAGCCCTCGTGGTCCACGAGTGGAAGCTGCAAACGCCGCAGCGGCCACACGTCGAGCAGCAACAGTACCAACGGTAAGGTCAGCACCATGGGCTTCGAAAGCAATCCCAGCGCGAACGCCACGGCGACCGCGACATAGCGGCGCGCGCCCGGCCTCTCCGCATATGCCGCATACGCCCACATCGTCAGGAACCAGAAGAACCCGCTCAACACATCCTTGCGCTCCGCGACCCATGCCACTGACTCCACGTGTAACGGGTGGATCGCGAAGAGCAGAGCGACCAAGCACGAGGGCCCGGCGAGGCGAGTCATGCGCGTGAGTGCCAGGAACAGCACGACCGCCGCCGCCGCATGCCAAGCCATACTGGTGCCGTGGAATACCGCGGGATTGAGCCCGCCCAACTGCGCATCCAGCATCAATGAAACCCAGGTCAACGGATGCCAGTTGCTCGCATGGAACCCGAACGCCCAACGCAGCGCATCCCACGACAGTCCATGCCGCACCATCGCGTTCTTTGTCACATAGTCGATGTCGTCGAACGACACGAACTCGAACTTGAGCACCTGCGCATACACGACGAGCGTGGCGATCACGATGACGCCGCAGTACGCGAACAACTGTGGCCAGCCGGGGAGCTCGCTACGACGGGGCTCTTGCGACGTGCTGCGTTTCGCGGCGGCCGTGGTGGGTGGGCGCATGACTCCCGGGGAAGTGATGAGGTGGGGATGATGTGAGTGGAGGTCAGATCAGGGAAAGACTTATCACGATTGTGGCTCGAAGCTATCGAAATCCATGCATACGTTTGACCCGTCTCCCGAGCACCCGCCACGGGCCATATCGCCCAAGTCGGCCAACCCGCCCCGCCAGGCTCGCGCATTTCGCGAGGCGAGGCTCCAAGAGCCCCGCAATTCGCGCCATCCCCCCCGGTTTGTATGTACCCACGTGCATTAGTCCTTGTATGGCCACCCGCGCGGAGAGAACATTTTCCCGCGGGTCGTTGGTGCGCCAGCCCCTTGCCGGCGCCGTACCGCGGGAGGCTTCATTGCGTGCGGGACCACATTGCTCGAGCAGGTTTGCTCCTCGCCATGATGGCGGTTGCCACGGGGGCCAGGGCGGGCACTGGTGAATCAGCCGGCGCACCATCGCCGGTTGCGAACTCATGCAATGAACAAACACCGGCTGCAGAACTCGTCACGCCGAGCTGGATTGCTGAATCGGTCTGCCGAGCCATGGTTGAGCCCGTCCGAATGGCTGCGACAGCCGTCGAGCCCGAACTCATCGTGACCGACCAGCCGCGCTCCGCGAAGCCGCACCAGAACCCAGCATTCCCGGCGGCATTCGTGTTCCAGTCGAACAGCGCCTCGTATCTCGCGGTGTGCACACCGGCGAGCGACAAGCGGAAGTCGCCCTCGGGCAGCTGAAGCCCGGCGCGGACTACCGAGCCTGAGCCAGTGGTGTGAGCGGTGGTCCGAGTTGCAGCCACACGATGGTAAAGCCCTCGTGCACGCTCCACGCGCGCACGCGCTGCACGTTCCAGTCCTTGTGCTGCGG
>JAYSRO010000538.1:0-4041 GCA_043720995.1 Candidatus Eiseniibacteriota bacterium | reverse complement strand
AGAACCAGACGATGACCGGAGTTCCGCTTCCATCGAGAATGATCTTGGCACCGCGCGGCTCCCCTACCGTCGGCGAGCTAGCGCTCGAAACATTGACCGCAGATCCCCACGTAGCACCGCCGTCGTCGGAGCGAGTGTAGTAGAGGGCGGTGCCGCACACGCCGACCAGCGCGTGGATCGCGCCGTCGGCACCGACCGCGAAGCTCTTCGGACAGAGTCCGCCGCGAGCTGCAGGCTCGGGGAGGTAACTGGCCAGGCCAAAGGTCAGGCCATCGTTGGTCGACCGCAAGAATGCGATGCCCCCCGCTTCGTCCAGACCCATCACGTAGAGGGTGCCGTCGGGGCCGATCTGCGCGTCCCCGAGGGAGGTGAGCTTCACCGTGCTCGTCAGCGGGTTCGACTCGTCGCGCACGCGGCGTGCAGGATCGAAGCTTGTGCCGGCGTCGACAGAGCGGCGGTAGAGCACGCGATGGGTGCCCGGAGCGCCGGGCAGGTCGTACTGCCAGAACACAAAGACGTGGTCCTGGGCCGAAGCGCAGATCCGCGCCAGCGAGTTCGTGTCGTTCGCGCCATTGAGCGCGATGGCGTAGGGCGAGCTGAAGTCATCGCCTCCAGTGAGCGACCGCGAGTAGAACACCCCCGACCCTGCGCCCACCCGCTCCCACGCTGCGTGGAAGTGTTCGCCAAGTCCGACGGTCATCGCCGGATAGCGCGTCGCGTGCGCATCCAGTGAGGTGACCAGCGGATCCATCCGGAAGCCTCCGTCGGTCGACTGCGTGAAGAACAGTTCGTTGACCCCCGCGCCGAGCACGCCAATTTTGTTCGACGGCGTCACGGCCAGTGCGGGCTGGGCGCCCTGGCGCATGACGGGCAGGGCCGCGGACCAGTTCAGCGTGTTGTCGAGCGACAGCGAGTGCACCGTATCGTGATGGTCGCGCCACCATGCCATGAACAGCCGGCCGTTCCCATCGCGCACGACGTCCGGGTCGCGGGATTGCGTGGCGGACTTCGACACGTCGAGCGGCAGGCTGAACGTCGGTACCGGCCCGTAGGCGATGATGGCGGCGTCATTGGGCGGGAAGATCGCAAAGACCCCGTCGACCCGCCCAAGGATGCCGGTGACGGTCACGATCTCGCCCGCAGTCGCGGCGAAGGTGAAGTTGCCCGCCGGGTTCGCGATCAGGATCTGGTCCGCGGGGCCGTTGGCCAGCGCCCGGGGGAATGCAACGAGCTGAGTGATGGGGAACCCGACCCTGAAGCTGGCCCCCGCCGGCGCGCTCTCGGCCACTGTGACGCGATCGACCGTCACCAGCATGCCTTCGTAGTCTTTCCCGGTGAGGAACCGCTGTTCGGCATCGCACGTCTCGTCGGTCAGGATGCGGACCGACTGGATCGCCGGCACGAACGACGGTCCTTGCCCCAGGTCCCGCGTGTAGACGATGTTCGTTCCCTGCGTCTCACCCGCGACGTTTCGGATCGCCCCCGCCAGCAGGTAGGTGTGTCCGGGAATGAGGCTCGCGCCAGGCAGATGGACCCACAAGCCTGCGCGCAGGCTTGGAACGTCCTGGATCGCGTAGTCCTCGCCGAAGACGCCTGTTACGGTGCCGGTGAACGAGACGCGCGCTTCTGGCTGGTCCAGCCCGGGCAGGAAGCGCGAGCGGTCCTGGCACTCCCCGCCCGCGAGTGCGTCGGGATCCGGCGCATCGATTTCGGCCAGTTCCAGCACGCCGTTGCGGAAGGGCCGATTCATTGAGGTGGGCATGGAGGTGCCGCCCTCCAGGCTCCGGATTCCGCTCACGGTAATGCCCTCGGAGCCTCCGTCAGGTAACTGGTTACGGATCTGCAGGACGACCCGATTGTCATCGGGGGCGTCGAGCCGTTGCGCACCGTCGATCTCGCCTTCCGAATCGAGGAAGTAGTTCGCGAGGTTCTCGGCGCTCGTCTTCTCGACCGGACGATCGAATACCACCATGACGCTGTCCAGACGCTCGCTGCCGTCGAGATCATTGTCGAAAATCGGGAACGCGTCGACGACCGCGGGCGGTGGGCCGCACGTGCTCATGCGCACGAACTTGCTGCACCCCGCATTCACGGACTGTCCATTCAGCACGACGACGGCGCTGCGCAGGTTGTTCTCGCTGCAGCAGTCGTCCACCTGAGTAATGGCGACGCGGTTCACCTCGCCTGAGACGACGTAGGGTGCGAGGTTCGTGGTTACCGATTCACCCAGGAACACGTAACTCCCGGGTACCACGAGCCCGGTCGGATACGTGGAATTGAATATCGAGACCCGACAGCCATCGTCCATCCCCGAGAACGAGATCGTGAATTCTGTGACGTCCACACTGAGTGGAATGTCCACCAGAGTCTGGAAGTACGTAAAGTCACCGTACCCGAGGCACTGGACCTGCGCCTGGCATACACGCGATGGGACGACGCTGAAGTTGATGGTGTTCGGATCCGGGGCCGGTCCCCAGCCCGGATCGGCCGCCGCAGGGATGGTCGCGACGTCGTATTCGCAGGGGTCGCCATTGCGTACGGGGCTGCAACTGAAGGCCACGAGTCCGAGCGGGTTATCCTGTGTGACCTCGAGGCCGTCGTGCATCTGCCACGCGCTGCGCGTCGGAACGCTGCTGCTTCCCGACATGCTGGAGCATCCCGTCGCAGGGTCGGTCACGGTCAGCGCATAGCTGCCTTCCTCCAAGATCGCGATGCAGCGGGTCGTTGCGCCCGTGCTCCAGAGGTAGGTGAAGTCTCCTTCCGGCCCGCACAACTGTCCCGCCTGGCCCGCGCAAATCGAATCCGACCCCGTGATCGTGCAGACCGGCGCCGCATGAACCAGTAGATCCTTCGAGCATTGGCTCGAGGTGTAATCCGGGATGGACCCGGGACAGGGCACTGTAAGGTCGAGCGTGTACGTGCCGGCCCCGCCGACGGTGATGCAGCGATTCGATGACGCGAAGTCTCCGGGACCGCTCCAGGAGTACGTCGCACCCTGCGCGACAGGCCCGCACAGCTCGGTGGTCTGTCCGTGGCAGATCGCGCTGTCGCCCGTGATGGTGCACACCGGAGGAACGCACGGCACGCCGGCGGTCGAGAAGGTGACGTGCTCCCACTGCTGCGCGACGTTCGACACGACGTCCGTCTCGAAGCTCGAGCCGTTCCAGCGCACGTGCCAGAGTGGCCCATATTCCTGAGCCATGATGATGTCGCCCACCAGGCTGCTCCACTGCGAAGCGTCAGCACCCCACAACGTGCGGGACGAGAAGTCGATGCCGAAGAAATTCTGGTTCGCGGGGACGATGTCGATGTCTTCGGGGTTGATGCCCAAAGCATAGGAACTGGTGGAGCCGTCGGGCGCGATCGAGTAGATGAGCCCCTGGTCCTCCGCGCCTGCCAGGATCTTGCCCGCCCAGGGGCCATACCGGCCCGCATCGTTGGGCACCGTGACGAGACCTTCGAGGTGAGTGCCCACATTTGCCAGAAAAGTGGGCGTGCCGCCCGAGGTGACTCGCCATACGCCCCCCGTCGTCGTCACCACGATCAGATCGCCGCCGAATACTCCGGTGCGGTCGACGTAGAGGCTGCCGCGCATCAGTCCCGACTCATCAGGCAATGTGACCCATGGGTCCTGAACCGAGCTGCCATCGGCTGCGATGCGCGCGATGACTCCCGGGACGCCGCTTCCCGTGAACAACTCTCCGGCCGTGAAGCCGCCCATGCTCATCCCGCCGCCGTCATCCTTGGCGGTCGCAATCTTCACCTCGTCGCTGAACCCACTGATCGACGAAAACTGCTGGCGCGAGCCGTCCGCCGCGACCAGCTCGAAGTTGTACGGCAGCCCGTCGGGGTAGTTGACCGAAAGGACGAGGCGGTTCGTCGGGGCGTGGTGGTCGATGCCAACGGGGTTGTTGAAGCCCGTCGCGATCGGGGTGAACGTAATGGCGTCTGCGGCCGGGCACCCGAACACCGCCGCCAGCACCAGCAGAATGCACCCTGCCACTGCGGGTCGCACACGCGTGACTCCGGGAGCGAGTCCGG
>JAYSRO010000537.1:0-1965 GCA_043720995.1 Candidatus Eiseniibacteriota bacterium | reverse complement strand
CGCTCGTGCTGTTGTACTCGGGCGACATCGAAGGCCAGCGCGCGTCACTGGGGCGCGCGCTGCAAGCCAACCCGCGCTTCACGCCGGCCATCATCAATCTCGGTGTCGACCGCTTCAACTCTGGCGATGTCGCGGGTGCCGAGCGCATGATGCGGCGCGCCCTCGATGTCGAGCCGCAGGGCGCTTTCCAGCTGACGTGGCTCGCGACCATTCTGCTCATGACGGGCCGCAGCAACCAGGTTCCGTCGATGCTCGAGCGGCTGAAGGGGCTGGGAGACAACCCCTTCTACGTGGCGGCGTACTACACCTTGAACATCTGGTCCCGCGTGCTCGCCGGAGAGCTCGCGCTTGCCCGCCAACTGCTTGCCGAGGCCGAGGGCGCGAAGCTGGGCACGGGGAACTTGAAGGCCCTGCAGGCGTGGGTGGCCCTGCGCGAAGGCAAGGGGCAAGGCGCCGCGGCGATGCTGCCCCCGGTCGAGTCGGCGGACCGCATGATGCCGGGCAACGCGATGCTCGCCGCAGCCGTGGCGCTGCAGGATGGCCAGACCGAGCAGGCGAAGGCGTTCATGTTCAGCCAGATGCGTGAGCGCTTCGGCAGGACACTCGTGCGCCTGATGCCCGAGTTACATCCATTGCTCGAGGGCAGCGTCAACACGCTCGGCGAGGCGACGGTGCTGGTGTGGCCGCTCGAAGCGCCGATGCTGGCGCCGGCGGTATTCGCGGAATTCAAGGACGTGCGCATCGCCTCGGGGTTAGCGGAAGCGAGTTCGCTCGACGGGCATTGACGCGCTGAGCGTGGGCGGCGCATGTTGCATACATGCGCCGCAATCGCGTTCGGAGCGTGTTCCTGCTGGCGGTCCTCGCCGCCGCGTGCAGCATGTGGAGCCCCGCGAGCGCTGCGCCCCGCGCGAGCGCTGACTCGCTCGCCCGCGCGAAGCTGCTGGTCGGCTGGGCGCGCGAGGCGCTGCTCACGCCCACGCTGGTATCGCGCGAGTTGGCGATCCGCCACCTGCGCAAGAGTCTCGCGCTGCGGCCGGGCGACGCCGAGGCGTGGTTGCTGCTGGGCTTAGCACAGGAGATGGGCGAGTATGGCCGCCTGGCGCGCCAGTGCTTTCGCACCGCCACGCGCCTCAACCCCGATGACCCCGAGGCGTGGCTCTGCCTCGGCCGATCGTGGAAGCGCGCGTGGCTGCGCACGCTCGATCCTGTGGCGCGCGACAGCGCTGCGGCGAGCTTTGCGGCGGCGACGCGCGTTCGCCCGCGCGCTGCGGATGGCTGGCTCGGGCTCGTACCGCTGCGCTACGAACAGGGCGATGCCGCGGGCGCGGAGCTGGCGGCCGCGCGGGCGCTCGATGGCTTCCCGCGGCGCGCGGAAGCGTTGCTGGCGGTGGGCTACATGTCGTATCGCAACGGCGATCTCGAGCGCGCCGACAGCTGCTTCCAGGCCGCACTGCCGCGGCTCGATCCCACCGTGCGCGAGTTGTTCGAACATCCGCAGTGGATCGGGTTGGGCGCGAACGCGGCGCGCAGCGGTCAGGCCGCGGCCTCCGCATGGGAAGGACTCGACCCCGACCCGACGACGCCGGTCAACGAACTCGAACTCGAGTACGAGACACGCGTGGCGCATGCCTGCCTGTTGTTCGGCGACCCCCTGCACCCGGAGCTCGACTCGCGCGCCTCGACCTACGTGCGCTACGGCCCGCCCGCCGCCGTGCAATTCAACCCGGCGGGATCTCCCATGACGGTTGAGTACACGAACCTCAAGCCGGGTCGCGACCAGGTCGCCTCGAGCTTCCCTGCCGATGCGCAGGTCTGGAGCTACCCGCAACTCGGTATGCAGGTCGTGTTGCAGGACCGCTCGTTGCTCGGGCACTACACGCCGCCCGCGCGCGCCGGCACGTTGTCGAATCCCACGCCCGATCGCCGCATGCTGGCGGCGCGCTCGGATCTCGTGTCGTTGGGGGA
>JAYSRO010000536.1:0-4049 GCA_043720995.1 Candidatus Eiseniibacteriota bacterium | reverse complement strand
TCGCCAGCACGGGGTTCATGCTCACGCGGCCTGCATGGCGCGCACGGCGCGCGCGCAGAGCAGGAACGCAGCGAGCAACGCGTCAACGTCGGCGGCGCTCGTCGTGCGGCCCATCGACAGGCGCAGCGCGCAGATCGCCAGCTCGCGCGGCACTCCCATGGCCAGCATGACCGGCGAGGGTTCGACTGCGCCACTGGCGCAGGCGGCTCCCGCCGAAATCTCGAAGCCGCGCGCGTCGAGCGCCATCAGCATCATGTCGCTGCGCGCTCCCGGCACCGAGACGCTCACGGTGTTTGGCAGGCGCTCCGCGGCGACGGCGTGGATCACGGCGTCAGGCAATGCCTCGAGCAGGCCGCGCTCGAGTTGCGCGCGAAGGACGTGCAGGCGCTGCTGCTCACTCGCCCGTTCAGCCGCGGCGGCAACGGCGGCGACGCCGAACCCAACGATGCCCGCCACGTTCTCGGTGCCGCCCCGATGGCCATGCTCATGCGAGCTGCCGCGCTGCAGCGGCTCGAGCGGCGCATCGCCGCTGAGCACGAGTGCGCCCACACCCTTGGGGCCGCCGAGCTTGTGCGCCGACAGCACGAGGTAGTCGGCGCCGAGGCTGCGCACATCGAGCGCAACCTTCCCCGCCGCCTGCACGGCGTCGCAATGCAGACGCATTCCCAGCGCGTGCGCGCGCGCTGCCGCCTCGGCGACGGGCTGAATGACGCCGGTCTCATTGTTGGCCAGCATCAGCGACACCAGCGTAGTGCCCGCGGGTAGGCAATCGATGTCGCGCGGGTTCACGCGGCCGGCGTGATCGACGTTGAGATGCGACACCTCGAAGCCGTCCTGCGCGAGCACTTCTGCCGCGCCGTGCACCGCATGATGCTCGATGGCCGACACCGCCACTTTCCGTCCGCGCGCCACCATCGCGCGCGCGCCACCGATCAACGCCAGGTGGTCGCCCTCGGTGCCGCCACTGGTGAACACCACTCCGCGCGGCTCGGCGCCAACGAGTGCGGCCACCTGCTCGCGAGCGCGCTCGATCGCGGCGCGGGCGCGCTGGCCATCGCGGTGCATGCTCGAGGGATTGCCGTGGAGATGCTCCAGGCAATCACGCATGCAATCGATGACCTCGGGGCGGACGGGCGTCGAAGCGTTGTGGTCGAAGTAGCTCACGGGTTGGCTCTCGGGGTGGCTCGAAGCCGTGCGCAAAAAGCAACGGCCTCCGGTGGCCCGCTTCGGGCGAACACCGGAGGCCCTTGCGGAGCAGTCTCTAGTGCTGGTTCGATTGCAGCACGCGCTGCAGGACGTCGATGCTTTCTTTGGCGCTCATCGCTTCGGGCGAAGTCGGCGCGATCGCCACGACCTTCTCCCACATGCGGATCGCATCGCGATAGATCCCGGCGTCGGCGAACGCCACGCCCAACGTGAAGTAGGCGCAATAGGCATTGGGGTTGCGAGTGATCAGGCTGCGCAGGATGTCGATCGCCTTGCCGTAGTCGCCGGTCGAGTACAACGAGCTCGCGAGCCGGCAGTTTGCCACCGTGTCCTCGGGCGCAATCTTGAGCGCGGCGTTGTACGAGGCCTGCGCCTGCGCGGCCTGCCCGAGCGCGTCGTAGGCGGCGCCCAGGTTGACGAGCGTGGGGACGTGGGCTGGCCGGACGGTGTTGGCCTTGAACAGCACGCGCTGGGCATCGAGCGGCCGGTCGCGATCCATCAGGATGAGCCCGAGCCGGTAGAGGTTGTCCCATTTGCTCGAATCGCGCGCGACGGCCTTGGTCAGCAGATCGAGGCTATCGGGTGCCGCCTTGGGGGCGCTCACTGTGGCCGGCTTGGCCGCAGGCTTAGGCTTAGGCGCCGCCTGGACGGAGGACACCGAAACGAGCAGCAGGCACGCAAGGGCAGCCAGGAACAGGCCGGTGAATCGCTTCACGAGACGTCTCCTCGATAGGATCATTGGGGCGCGGAATCGACGGTCGATGTTAGCACGCAGGATGGGGCAGGCCAATGCCCTCGAGGCGCCCACGGCAGCCCCGGGCGGCAGCGACGTTCAGGCCGCGTCAAATGCGGCGGTCGAGGGCCTGGGCAAGGTCAGCCCACAGGTCGGATTCGTCCTCGATGCCAATGGTCAGCCGCACCAGCCCCTCGGGCAAGCCCGCGGACGCGCGCTCGGCTGCGCTGAAGTGGATGTGTGAGGTATGGATGGGCAGCGCGACCAGCGACTCCACCCCACCGAGACTCGGGGCGTGCCGGAACAACTTGAGCTCACGCGTGAAGAGTTCGAGCGCGGCATCGCCGCCCTTCAACACGAACGACAGCACGGGGCCAAAGCCACGCGTCATCTGTTCGCGCGCCAGCGCGTGTCCGGGATGCGTCGCGAGTCCGGGGTAGTAAACGCCGAGCACGGCGGCGTGCACCACGAGGCGCTGCGCCAACGCCAGGGCATTGGCGTTCTGGCGCTCGACGCGCAGCGGCAGCGTCTTGAGGCTGCGCTCGATCAGCCACGCCGTCTCGGGATCCGCCACGGCGCCGAACACGGTGCGGAAGCGCACGATGGCGTGCATGTTCGCCGCGGGGCCTGCGACCACTCCCGCCAACAAGTCACTGTGACCGCCGATCGACTTGGTGGCGCTGTAGGCCACGAAGTCCGCGCCGAGTGCTATGGGGTGCTGACCGAGCGGTGAGGCAAACGTGTTGTCGACACTGAGCCGTGCGCCCTTGGCGTGCGCGAGTGTGGCCGCGCGCTTCAGGTCGACGACGCACAACGTGGGATTGGTGGGCGACTCGACGTGGAACAATTTCGTGTGGGGCTTGAACGCCCCCTCCCACGTCGCGGGATCGAGTCCGTCCACGAGATCGTACGACCAGCCCATGCGCTCCGCTCCCCAACGCAACAGCGCGCGCGTGCCGCCATAGCTCTGGTGGAGCGCCACGATGTGATCACCGGCTTTGAGCTCGGTCATGAACACCGCAGAGATCGCCGCCATGCCCGAGGGGAACAACACGGCCTGCCCGGTGCGCTCGAGATCCGCGAGCCGTTCTTCCGTCGCGCGCAGCGTCGGGTGGCCGAGCCGCTGGTAGTAGGCGCCGGCGGAGCCCAGGTCCTGCTCGCGCATCATGTCGCCGAGCGTGTCGAACGAGAACGTCGCCGAGTGCACGACCGGCGTGCTCATCGGCCCCACGCGCACATGACCCGGGCCGTGCACGGCGCGCGTGTGGTCGCCGTGGTTGAACTTGGGATCGGACATCGGGCTGCTCCTCGAGCGAATAGGGCCACGCCAGCCGCTGGCGGAATTCCCGAGCGCCGGCCGTATCGTACCGGACGGCGATGGCGCCGCCGGTGCCGCAGAGCATACTCTAGCGCCCATGGTGACCAACGTCCCCGTCGATCCCCGTCGCGCGCGGCGCATTATCATCGTGCGCCCCCGCTTCCTCGGAGATCTCTGCCTGACGCTGCCGGTCGTTGACGCAGTGCGCGCCGCATGTCCTCAAGCGCGGATCGCCTATGTGATGGAGTCCGACGCGGCCACGCTGCTCGACGGCGATCCGCGGATCGATGAGGTGATCACCGTGCCCCGCGCCGCGGGCGCTGCCGCGACGCTGTCGCTGGCCGGGCGACTGCGCCGGTTCGCTCCCGATGTCGCGTTCGACCTGTTCTGCAACCCGCGCACGGCCGTGTGGACCTACCTCTCGGGCGCGCGCGTGCGCGTGGGCTACCCCAACAAGGGCTGGCGCAGCGCCCTCTACACCCACCATTCGCGACCCCGCACGTTGTCCTCGACGGGATTCCACCTGACCTCGGTGGCCGCGCTCGGCTGGCCGGCCCCCGCGTCCCAGCCGCGGCTGCACGTGCCCGAGGCGCGCCGCGCCGACGCAGCTGCAGCGCTCGCGGCGACCGGCGTCGCACCTGGAGCGACGCTGGTGGGATTCCATCCGGGCGCGCGCTGGGAAACGCGGCGCTGGTCGCCCGCGCGATTCACGGAGCTGGCGGCGAAGTTCCTCGAAGCGACTCCGGGCGGTGTGGCGCTGGTCACCGGAGGCGCCCACGAGAAAGCACTCGT
>JAYSRO010000535.1:0-1976 GCA_043720995.1 Candidatus Eiseniibacteriota bacterium | reverse complement strand
GGCTGCCGACCTCGATGCGTGGGCAGCGCGGCTGGACGAACACGGTGTCGTGATCGAGAGCCGCGTGGAATGGTCCGCGGGCGGCGTCAGTCTCTACTTCCGCGATCCCGACGGTCATTCGGTGGAGCTGGCGACACCCGGAGTCTGGCCGACGTACTGATCGGCCGCGTTGCGTGTGTGGTACCGTCCTTTAGAAGCCGCGCGATGCGTGGATCGTCCCCATCGCGCGCCCTTAACCCCCATGTTCACGACCCGCACGCTCGATCAATGTCTCGCCTGTGGCGGCCGCGCGATCTCGCGGCTGCCGATGCGCTACGACTTTCGCGGCCAGTCGTTTCCCGCCGCCGAATGCCGCGAGTGCGGGATGCGCTTCCTGAGTGTCCAGCCTTCGGGCGACTCGCTCACTTCGCTGTACTCGGCCGAATACTTCGCCGGTGACTTCCGCTGCGGCCGGTCCGCGGCGCACTCGTTCGATGCTTCCGCGTTCGGCGAAGAGAATCGCGGGCTCGTCCATGACTTCGAGCGCATCGCTCCCAAGGGGAGGCTGCTGGAGGTGGGCGCCGCCGCGGGCGGCCTGCTCAAGCACGCGGCGGATCGCGGCTGGACCGTGCGCGGCGTCGAGCTCTCGCCGGACGCGGCCGCTCAAGCACGAGCGCTCGGACTCGATGTCATCCAGGGCGATCTCGCCTCGGCGCACTTCCCCGATGCCGCGTTCGACTTCGTGTATCTCGGCGACGTGCTCGAACACGTGCCCGACTGCCGCGCGGTGTTGACGGAGATCGCGCGCGTGCTGGCACCCGGCGGATTCCTGTACCTGCGCGGTCCCACGACCACGAACTCGCTCGCGCGACGGCTGGGCCTGGCACTCTACGGCCTGCTCGGCCGCGACATCGTGCTGCGTGAGCCGCCCTACCACCTGTGGGAATTCACACCGCGCTCGTTGTCGCGCCTCGCGCGCGCCTGCGGGCTCGAAGTGCGGGAGTTTCGCGAGAGCAAGATTCCGCGCGGACGCGCGCACGGCGAGAAGTCGGCCGCACAGCGGCTGGCGATGGGGCTCATCGATACCGTGAACGCCCCGCTGACGCGTACATTCAACGTGTATGGGGACCGCGGCATCCTCGTCGCGCAACGCCCCCGGTGAACCAATCGGAAGGATCCGACCGTATGAACGCACGCTTCCCTGATCGCGCCACCCCCATGGCCGGACTCGACAGCGCACGTGCCGCCGGGCCGCGCGCCTCGCGCGTCGCGGCGCTGCTCGCGGCACTGCTGCTGTGCACCGCGACGGCGCACGCTTCCGATGTGCGGCTGTTCCGCCCGCTCACCGCGGACCCGCGCGAGTCCCAGACGCGCTGGCGGATGTCGAACTACACCGAGGACTGGCGTTTCGGCACCGACGTCACCGACTCGACCTCGCAGGGCGGAGTGATCCAGGATCACAAGGGCTTCAGTTGGGAGGCGGCTGGCGGCATGACGTTCCACTGGATCCCGCTCGAACGCATGGGCAGCTGGAAGGGCCCGTGGGTGCGCTACCAGTTGGGCGTCCCGGCAGCGGTGTTCTCGCGCTTCGACGGCACCGGCATTCTCGTCAACACCGACTACCAGTACGGCGTCTGCCTCGACATGCTGTGGCGCGGCGACTTCGACGCCGCGCGCGGCATCACCTCGTACCGCCACGCAGCGGTGACCTCGCACCTGACCGTGATGCACCACAGCTCGCACCTGGGCGACGAATACATTTCGCAGGGCAGCTTCGGGCGCAACCAGGTGTTCCCGGCCTACCAAGGCGCGCAGCTCGGCAAGCCGCCCGTCAAGCGCATGGACTTGGCCTACGAGGACGCCGCCTTCACGGTCTCGTTCGAACGCAGCGGCGGCACCGGGCAGGGCACCCTGCGCGCCTATGCGGGTGCCGGGGCGAAGATCGCCGCACCCAGAAGCTGGGGCGTCGGCCAGCTCGAGCCCACGAATTTCCGCTC
>JAYSRO010000534.1:0-4065 GCA_043720995.1 Candidatus Eiseniibacteriota bacterium | reverse complement strand
AGGACCCGGGCGGCGCCCACTACCATCTTGCTGAGATCCTGTTCGGGGAGTTCCGCCGCACGGTGGAGTTGCCGTGGGAGGCCGACCCCGATCACGTCGAAGCCCAGTATCGCGACGGCATGCTGGAGATCCATCTGGTCCCCGCCCCCGCTGCAACGCGCAAACACATTACGATCGAGCAGCACAAGAGTGAGTGACCGAATCCAGAGAGAAGGAGTCGCGTGACCCAATCCCGCCGCAAGCCTGCAACGAAGAAGAAGCCCGTCGCCGAGGCCAAAGCCCCGCGCCGCAAGCTCGCGCCGGCAACCGCAAAGGCCACTAAACGCGCCACCCCGACGAAGGCGACGCGCACGACGGCACCCGTGGCTGCCAAGGCGCGCAACTCCAAGCCCGCCAAGTTCACGAGCGCCCGCCCCGGCGACCGCGTGCGGATCGAGACGGCCGGCGCATCGCTGTCGATCGCGCCGGGCTCCGAGGCCGATGAGCGCATCAAGTCATTGAAGCCGGGCGACAGGCGCACGGTGCCCGTGTTGCCGGTGCGTCACACGGTGCTGTTCCCGTTCGCGATCCTGCCCATGAACGTGGGGCGCGCGAGCAGCGTGCAGTTGCTGCATCACTGCATGGCGGGCGACCGCATGCTCGCCGTGGTCGCGCAGAAGGACCCGCTCAACGAGAGCCCCAAGCCCGACGAGATTGAATCGATCGGCACCATGGCGATCATCCTGCGCATGATCCGCACCGGCGAGAACCAGTTCACGGTACTGGTGCAGGGCATCAATCGCGTGAAGCCGCTGAAATTCACGGCGACCGAGCCGTTCATGACCGCGGAGGTCGAGATCCTGGGCGAAGACTCCGCCGAAGACTTGCAGACCGAAGCGCTCGCCAAGGCGGTCGTGGGCGAATTCGAGAAGGTCGTGGCGCTGTCGCCGACGATTCCGGATGAGACGGTGCAGGCCGCGCGCGACCAGGACCATCCGGGCCGCCTCAGCGACTTCATCGCCTCGTTGCTGGATCTCCAAACCGAGGACAAGCAGAAGCTGCTCGCCATCACCGCGGTGCAGCCGCGGCTGCAGGCGCTCGCCGAGATCCTGCAGCGCGAGCTGCAGGTGCTCGAGGTGGGGCAGCAGATCCAGCAGACGGTGCGCGAGTCGGTCGACCAGCACCAGAAGGAGTTCTTCCTTCGCCAGCAGCTCGACGCGATCCGTAAGGAGCTCGGCGAAGGCGACGACTCCGAGCGCGAGATGAATGAGCTCAAGGCCAAGATCGAGAAGGCCGGAATGCCGCCCGAGGTGCGCAAGGAAGCCGACCGCGAACTCGCGCGGCTCAATCGCATTCCGCCGCAGGCGGCCGAGCACAACGTCGCGCGCACCTATCTCGAGTGGTTGTGCGAGATGCCGTGGGCCGTGCAAACGGAAGACAATCTCGATCTCGCCCATGTGCGCAAGGTGCTCGACCAAGATCACTATGGCCTCGGCAAGATCAAGGAGCGCATCCTTGAGTATCTCGTGGTGCGCCGCTTCAAGGCCGACGCCCGCACGCCGATCTTGTGCTTCTCAGGACCTCCCGGTACGGGCAAGACGTCGCTCGGCCGCTCGATCGCCCGTGCGCTGGGACGCAAGTTCACGCGTGTCTCGCTGGGTGGCGTGCGCGACGAGGCCGAGATCCGCGGCCACCGGCGCACCTACATTGGCGCCTTGCCCGGCAACATCATCCAGGGCATCCGCCGCGCGGGCTCGCGCAACCCGATGATCATGCTCGACGAGATCGACAAGCTCGGCAACGACTTCCGCGGCGATCCTTCGAGCGCATTGCTCGAAGTGCTCGATCCCGAACAGAACACCACGTTCGTCGATCACTACCTGGACGTGCCGTTCGACCTGTCGCAAGTGTTGTTCGTGACGACTGCGAACTACCTCGACCCTGTCCCGCCGGCGCTGCGTGATCGCATGGAAGTCATCGAGCTCACGGGCTACACCGATCGCGAGAAGCTCGAGATCGCCAAGCAGTACCTGATCCCCAAGGCAATCCGCGAGAACGGGCTCGAGTCACTGGACCTCTCGATCACCGACGACGCCGTGATGCGCGTGGCGCGCGAGTACACGGCCGAAGCGGGCTTGCGCAATCTCGAACGCGAGCTGGCGAACCTGCTGCGGCGCAGCGCCAAGCGCGCCGCCGAGGGCAAGGAGATGGCGAAGCAGATCGGCCCCGACACGGTGCGCGAGCTGCTCGGACCTCCGCGCTTCGAAGACGAGAAGGCCGCCCTGCTCGACGAGCCGGGCGCTGCACTCGGCCTGGCGTGGACGCCCGTCGGCGGCGAAGTGCTGACGATCGAAGCGACCGTCATGCCGGGTGAGCGCGGACTGATGCTCACGGGACAACTCGGCGACGTGATGAAGGAGTCGGCGCAGGCGGCGCTGTCGTACATCCGCTCACATGCCGAGATGCTGGGCATCGACCCCGCGGTGTTCTCGCGCTCCGATATTCACGTTCACCTGCCCGCGGGCGCCATCCCCAAGGATGCCCCTCGGCCGGCGTGGCGCTGACCACCGCGATGGTCAGCCTGCTGACCAAGCGCAAGGCGCGACCGCATATCGCCATGACCGGCGAGATCACCTTGCGCGGCATGGTGCTCAAGGTCGGCGGCATCAAGGAGAAGGTGCTCGGCGCCCATCGCGCCGGCATCACCACGGTGATCCTGCCCAAGTCGAACGAGGTCGATCTCGAGGACGTGCCGGTCGAGGTACGCACGCACATGATCTTCGCGCCGGTCGAGCGCGTGGAGCAGGCGATTGAGCTGGCTCTCGAGGCATCCCCGTCAGAATCGAAGCGCACGGGTAAGCCCGAGCCGAAGGATGGTCACGAGAATGCAGGCGTGGGCGTCGAGTCCCCCGTCGCGCAGACTCAAACGGCGCGTGGGCCACACAAGCGGAGGCGGTCGTGAAGCGAGTCGTCGCAGCACTGCTGTGCGCGTGCCTGATGTTCCACATCGCCGCCCCGGCCGCGCAGGCGGGCGTCAACGTCAACCGCAATGGTGACGAGAACCCGATGAAGGAAGTCGCCAAATCGGTGATCTACGGCGGCATGGCGGGACTCGTGATCGGCGGTGCCATCTCATGGGCGAGTGACAACGGCAGCTCCGACGCCGTGCGTTGGGGCTTCGTGAGCGGCACGTTCCTGGGACTCGGGATGGGTCTGTGGTGGGTGACCAAGCGCCCCGCGCCCACCGCCGCGATCGAGCTGAAGGACGGCACGCTGCGCGCGCAACTGCCGACGCCCGGCGTGAGCGCCAGCGGCCAGCCGCAACTGGTGCTGGCGAAGGTGACGTTCTAGCCGGAACCGGCCAGCACCCGTGACGACCCCCCTGACCACTCCATCCACGGCTGAAACAATCGAACTGCGCGTCCACGGCGAGACGATCGTCTACCGTCTGTTCGACGTGGGCTACGCCATCGCGCTCGACCACGCCTCCGAGTTACTCGCTTCGAGCGCGCCCGAGCGGCTGCGCCCTGTCCGCGGCGAGGCGCAGGCGATCCAGATCCCCAACCCTCCCGTGAGCGTTGGGCTCGGCAACGAAGCGATTACGCTGGGCGGCGTGCGGCACGAGGCCGAGCTCTCGGCGCGTATCTTCGACTTCGGAGTTGTCTCGTTGCGCGCGCGCATCGTGGCGCCCTCGGGGGTCGCATGGAGCGAGTTCGCGGCGCACAACGCCGACGCTGCGTCACTCTCGGCGTGGGCCGAGCTGTTGACGGCCGCGCTGGCCCCGTTGCTCACACGCATCGCCCCCGCCATCGAACGCGCAGGCCGCGCGCCGGTCACCGAGGACTACGTGGTGTTCCGCGTGAACCGGCTCGAGGACGCCGCCGGGGTCGCCGTGTCGCCAGAGCGGTTACCGGATGAAGACATCGCGCAATTGTTGCTGGGCGAGCGACGCAAGTTGTCGGGTGCTGCGCGGCGCGAATTGCTGTCGCAGCGCTTCACCTACTTCGAGGACGATCTCGCCGTACTGACGTGGGGCTCGGCGCTGGTAGTGGAGCCGGTTGCCGAGGACACTGACGTCCAGTACGT
>JAYSRO010000533.1:0-1983 GCA_043720995.1 Candidatus Eiseniibacteriota bacterium | reverse complement strand
TTCACCGAGCGGCTCTCCATTCAGGCCATCGGCCTCGAGCCAGCCCAGAGCCACAAAGCCCCGCAACGAGTCATCCAACTCCAGTGCGAGACCACCGGCACGAGCCTGTAGCGACATCGCAGTCTCCTTCACTTCCTTGGCAACTTACTTCGCTGACTACGGACCGAGGAACACGCGCTCGGCGGAAGTAGAGCGGGCGGCGGGAAATCCTTTTCCGACCGAATGGCACGGATTGACGCGGACGTCCACCCGGTACCATTGCGGCCAAAACTCGTGTCATCGCCGCCCACCGGTCCAAGACTCCTTGTGGGCGCTCGCGCACACCGCGTGCGACCCGACCGGCGAAGCTGTCGCGCGCCTGTTGCTCGTCGTGGATGCGCGCTGTTGGTGCGAAACGTGCGCGGACCATAGCCTGACACGCTCGTGCTGCCAACCGATTTTCGATGTGGATGCGAAGTTTTTTTCGCCACCCGGCGGGCGCCGTCGTGTCTCGCGCGCGGCACCGTGCCAGCGCCAGAGACTCGTCACGAGAAAGTAATTATATTCCGCTCATCGGAGTCGTCTGCACGCGGCGTGATTACCCGGGCGCAGCAAGATTCGCGCGAGCGAACGCACGGTCCTTCCGTACCGCAGCGACAGGGACACGGACAGACGCAGCCCAGTGTCAGCGCAAGGCGTGTTCAGCAAACGCGAGCATGCCGGGAACACGCTACAATCACGCCAACTACGGCGTGCGGCTCAGGAAGCGCTGGAAGGCGTTTCCGCCGGCGGGAGCCGGCGCGTCACCGAACGCACGCGCCACGACCGCTTGGCATCGCCATCGCTAAGCTCGAGTGACTCCCCGACGCGATGGCCGAGAATCGCCTTTGCGATCGGCGTCATGTGCGAGATGACGTGGTCGCCCAGATGGTGCTCACCGTCGCCCAGGATCCAGTACGAACGGGTGTCCCTGTCGGCTTCCAGGACCACTTCGGTCCCGAGACCCGCGATACCGTCCTTGTATTCGGAGTCCTCGACGAAACGCGCCCGTGAGATGCGCATCTGCAATGAACTGGCGCGCTTCTGGGCGTTCGCCTGCTTGAGCTTGGCCGAATGGTACTCGGCGTTCTCCTTCAAATCGCCCAACTCGCGAGCCTTCTGGATGCTGGCGGGGATCGCCGTGCGCAGTTCACGCTCGATGTCCTCGAGCTCTTTCTGGAGCAGGTGCCACGTGACCCGCGTCATGACCGGCGTGTTGAAGTCCTCGGCCTGCTCACCAACCTGGCTGAACAGCGCGTCGGTCTTCTTCTGGCGATGGTCGAGCACCCAGGCCTTCTCGCCCGGCATGCCCATTCGAGCCACCGACTCGAGCGCCGGGAACAGGAAGCGGTCGCTCGAGCGCCACTGCCGCAGCAACACCCGGAGTTTCAGGCGTGCCTCGCTCGGCGGCGCCACGTCGGAGAGCATGCGCTGGAACGCACCGCCCTCATCGATCCACTTGAGTACCTTCTCGCCCGTGGACGGCTTGGGTGCGTTCTCGATCAACTGCAGCGCGGCGATGTACAGACGCCAGGCATCGTTGGGCGGCACGGCCGCCTCGACCGCGTCCTCGATGAGCCGCAACACCGCGGCCGGGAACGTGATTGCACGGTCGATGAGCGTGCGGCGCAGTTGCGCCTTGCCGACGGAGTCGAGTTCGGCGCGCTGGGTCTCGGCGGCGAGCCGGACGGCCGAGAAGCGCGAATCGAGCGCCGACAGGATGGCCTCGGCGGCCACACCCGCGGCGCGCGAGTCCGCAAGGAACGTGCGCTGCTCGTCCTCGTAGGACAGATCGCTGATGCCGATGCCGATGTTCCAGAGCGAACGCACCACGCCCAGCCAGACTTCGCGTTGCTCGGGATTCCAGCGTGCGAAGTACAGCCCGGCACGCGCACGGTCGGACTTGTCGGAGTCGAGGTCGAGCGTCGTGCGCTGCACAAAACGGCCGAAGCGGCCCTTGAGCGG
>JAYSRO010000532.1:0-1983 GCA_043720995.1 Candidatus Eiseniibacteriota bacterium | reverse complement strand
CCGCCAGCACCATTCGCTTGAGGATCGGCGGGGCGGCGAAGCGCGGCTCGCGGAACTCGTTGAACATGATGTCGCAGATCGACAGCGTGGTATCGAGCCCGACGTAGTCGGTGAGGAACAGCGGTCCCATCGGGTAGCCGCAACCCAGGCGCATGGCGTTGTCGATGTCGTCCCGGCTGGCGACGCCCTGCTCGTACAACCGCACGGCGTCGATCATGTAGGGGACGAGCAAGCGGTTGACCACGAAGCCCGTCGAGTCGCCACAGTTGACTGCGGTCTTGCCGACGGCGAGGCACCATGTCTGTGCTGCCTGCAGCGCCGCGGCGTCGGTGCGCACTGTCTTCACTACTTCGACGAGCTTCATCAGCGGGACGGGATTGAAGAAGTGCAGGCCGATGAATTGCGCGGGCCGCTTCACGAAGGTGCTCATCTCAGTGATCGACAGGCTCGAGGTGTTCGAGGCGAAGATCGTTTCGGGCTTGCACAGCGTGTCGAGCGCGCCCCACAACTCGCGTTTGAGCTCGAGGTTCTCAGGGGCGGCCTCGACGATCAGGTCGCAGTCGGCGAGATCCTTGAGCTCCGTGGTGCCCTTCAGGTGCTCGCGCACTTTGTCGAGATCGAGCGGCGCGACCTTGCCCTTGTCCACGCCGTTCTGCATAAACTTCATGATCGTGCCGAGTCCTTTGTCCAGCAAAGTACTCGACACCTCACGGACGACCGTGGGGAAGCCGGCCTGCGCGCTGACCTGCGCGATGCCGCTGCCCATGAGTCCGGCGCCAATGACGCCGACCTTGCGAATGGCCATGCTCAAACACCTCCTGTGCCCGCGCGCGTGTCGCGCCGGTACCCAGAAGGTAGGCAGGGCGATGGGCTAGCGCAAGATCGTGACGCGCCGCAAGCAACAAATGTGTGCTCCTGCGATCACTCAAGCGGTGTAACATTGCCGGTGGGCAACTCGCCCCCACGCACTCCCCTCAGGGATCCCTCCACGCGACCACTCATTGCCCCCGCGCTCGCCATGGTGCTGGTCGCGGGCAGCCTGATGGCCGGTTTCTGCGGGCCGGCTCGCGCCGATTGGACGCCGAACGGCGTGGTGGTGTGCAGCGCGGCTGCGGACCAGTTGGGGCCTGTGGTGTGCCCAGACGGGACAGGCGGGGTGTATGTGGCGTGGCTCGACCGGCGTGCGGGTGGCCGCGACATCTCCATCTACGCACACCATGTCGAGGCGAATGGCGTGCTCGATCCGGCGTGGCCCGTGGACGGCCTGCCGGTGTGTGCGCTCCCGAGCGGCCGGCGCGCGCTGAACGCCGTGCCGGATGGTGCGGGCGGCGTCCTCCTCGCGTGGCTCGACTCGCGGGTATCCGGTTCGAGTGACCTGTTCGCGCCGTTCGTCCAGCGGCTCACCTCGGCGGGTGCCATCGCGAGCGGCTGGCCCGCGAACGGCCTCGCGGTGCCGGCGCAAGCACGGGAGACTGAGTCCGACAACCTGCGCGCCGCTCCGGACCTGGCGGGCGGGGTGTGGCCCAGCTGGCCGAGCAACACGCTGTTCAATGGCACGCCGATCGATGCCGGCATCAACATCCGCCACATCAGCGGCGCCGGCGCGCTGTCACGTGCGGCGGGCAGCTCGCCATTCGCCACGCGCGCGGCGACCCTCGATGCGACTCCAAAGGTTGCCGCACTCATCTCCGATGATGCCGGCGGCGCACGGGTCGCGATCCTGCTGCAGGATCACGTGCTGTTCGAGCGCCGCGACCTTTCCAACACGCAGCAGTGGTCGAGCATTCTTCTGCTGCCGGCGTACGGCGCCTTGACGCCGCCCGCCGTGGCAAGCGACGGCGAGCACGGCATCCTCGGTGCGTGCGTGCACACCTGCTGAACGGCGGGCACCGAGATTCGGGTTCAGCGCGTGCTCTCGACAGGCGCGCTTGCGCCGGGCTGGGACCCGCCGGTGACGGCGTTCGTTCCCGATGGGCTGCGGCA
>JAYSRO010000531.1:0-4076 GCA_043720995.1 Candidatus Eiseniibacteriota bacterium | reverse complement strand
TCGCCACCAGCACTTCGTCGCCGACGTGCGCATCGAGGTGCGCGGCCAACTCGGAACCCAGCACGATGCCCGGACGGTCGCCCGCGGTACGCAACGGGATCGAGTCGAGCGGTGGCGTGATGTGGCGGCTTACCGTCGTGACTTCACGCTCGGCGCGCAGGTCCACACCCTTGACGATCATGCCTTCCGTGTACCCCTCACGGAACGCCATCGCCTTCACGTAGGTGAAGGGTGCCAGTCCCAGCACATCGGGATCGCGACGCATCGCACGAATCAGCGAGTCATGGTGCGCGATCCCCGAGGAGGTCGAACCCAGAATCACGACGTGTGCGTCGGTGCCGGCAATGCGCGTCTGGATTTCGTTCTCGAACCCGTTCATCACGGCGAGGACCGTGATCAGCGCGCCCACTCCAAGGGCCACGCCACCCACGGAGATGGCGCTCAACATCGTCACGAAGGCACTGCGGCGCCCGCTGCGCAGGTAGCGGAGGGCGATCCACAGCGGAACGTTCACGAACGCGCGGGATCCGGGGAGCCCGGCGTGGCGGCACCCTTCGCCGCGATATCGTCCGGCGCCTCGTCCTCGTCCTCGACCTCGGCGCGCCCTTCCTCCGGACGCAATTGCGGAAACAGGATGACATCGCGGATCGACCGCGAGTCGGTGGCGAGCATCACCAGCCGGTCGATGCCGATACCGCAACCGCCCGTGGGCGGCATGCCGTACTCGAGTGCCCGCACGTAGTCCGCGTCCATCACCTGCGCTTCGTCGTCGCCTTCGGCGCGGCGCGTCATCTGCTGCTCGAACGCCGCCTCCTGCGCCAACGGGTCGTTCTGTTCAGAGAATGCATTCGCTACTTCCATGCCGGCGACAAACAGCTCGAAGCGCTCGACGACCGCCGGATTCGTGCGGCTCACGCGCGCCAGCGGCGAGGTTTCGAGCGGGTAGTCTACCACCAGCGTGGGCTGTCTCAAGTGGGGCTGCACGAGCTCGCTGAACAGCGCGTCGAGCAGAGCGCCCGCGCCCGAGTCGGGCCGCGTCGAGATCTTGTGCGCCTCGGTCAACCGCTGGAGAACTGCCCGGTCGAGCGAGTGCACCGGCTCACCCACCGCTTCACTCACCGCATCGAGCATCGACAGGCGCCGCCACGGCGGGCTGAAGTCGAGCGGCTCGCCCTGGTACTCGATGACGAGTCCACCGCGCGCGCGCTCGATCGCGTGCGTCACGAGGGCCTCGATCATCGTCATCATGTCGAAAATGTCGGCGTAGGCCTGGTAGTACTCGAGCATGGTGAATTCAGGGTTGTGCGAACGGTCCATGCCCTCGTTGCGGAAGTCGCGCGCAAACTCGTAGACGCGGTTTAAGCCCCCGACGATCAAGCGCTTCAGGTACAACTCGTTCGAGATGCGCAGGTACAGCTCCATGTCGAGCGCGTTGTGTCGCGTCACGAATGGCCGCGCAAAGGCGCCGCCATACAGCGGTTGCAGCACGGGCGTCTCGACTTCCAGGAAGTCCCGCTCGTTGAGGAAGTCGCGCAGCCCCGAAATCACGCGCGCGCGCCGCCGGAACGTTTCGCGCACCTCGACGTTCATGAACAGGTCGGCGTAGCGCTGGCGAAAGCGCGTTTCGGGGTCGCGCAGTCCGTGCCACTTCTCAGGCAGCGGGCGCATTGACTTGGCCAGCAGTTCGAACGAGTCGACGCGCACGGTGATCTCGCCGGTACGCGTGCGGAACAGCGGCCCGCGCACGCCGATCCAGTCGCCCACATCGAGCAACTGGTATTGCTCGAAGGCTTGCCCAAGCTGGTCCTGGCGGAAGTACAACTGCATCTTGCCCGTCGCGTCGAGCAGATGGGCAAACCCAGCCTTGCCGTGCCCTCGCAGTGTCATGAGCCGGCCGGCAATCGAAACGGTCTCGCCCGGCTCGGCGGTGACGGCTTCGCCCCGCGCCATGAGTGTGTCGACCGCGTGTGTCGGGTCATACCGGTAGGCATAGGCGGGCACGCCCAGCGTGCGCCAGCGCTCGAGCTTTTCGCGCCGTTGGCGCTTGAGTTCTTCGAGAGACATGCGAGTCCTTTCGGCCACCGGAACCACGACGATCACGCCCACTCGAGCGGCGGCTGCGCCCAGCGGCTCAAGATAGTGGATGACCCCGGCAGGACCCAAACAGCGCGGCGGGCGCCGCGGGTGCCTCCCGGCGGCCAGCGGGACACCGTTGCAGACGTTTCAGCGCGCCGGCAGGATCCCGTGCATGGTCTCGATCGACAATTTGTGGTTCGCCGGATCGACCGGGATGGCGTACTCGCCACTGAAACACGCGTGGCAATAGCGGCTGCCGTCGCGCTCACAGGCCAGCAGCCCCTCGCGCGAGATGTAGCCGAGCGAGTCCACCCCGAGGTAGGCGGCGATCTCGTCCACCGACTTGAGCGCGCCGATCAATTCGCGCTTGCTGGGCGTGTCGATGCCGTAGAAACAAGGATTCGTCACTGGCGGTGAGCCCACGCGGAAGTGCACCTCACGCGCCCCGGCGCCGCGGATCGTGCGCACCAGCTTGCGGCTGGTGGTGCCCCGCACGATCGAGTCGTCCACCACCACGACGCGGCGGCCCTCGAGAATGTCGCGCACGGGGTTGAACTTGATGCGCACGCCGGTGTCGCGGTCATTCTGTTGCGGCTGGATGAACGTGCGTCCCACGTAGTGGTTGCGAATCAACCCCAGCTCGAAGCGGATGCCCGATGCCTCGCTGTATCCGAGCGCGATCGAGTTGCTGGAGTCCGGCACGCTGATCACCACGTCGGCCTGGGCCGGGTGCTCGGCCGCGAGGCGGTGCCCGATGCGGCGCCGGACGCCATCCACGCCCTCGCCGAACACGCGGCTGTCGGGACGCGAAAAGTAGATGTGCTCGAAGATGCAGCACTGTGAAGGCTGCGCGGGCGGCAACGCCTGTTGCGATTGCATCCCTTGGGGATCGATGCGGACGATCTCGCCAGGCTCGACGTCCCGCAGGTAGTCGGCGCCGACGAGATCCAGCGCACAGGTCTCGCTCGCCACCACATAGCCGTCCCCCAGCCGCCCGATGCACAGCGGCCGCACACCATGCGCGTCGCGCATCGCCAGCACGCCATCGCCGGTCAGTACGACGAGCGCATACGCGCCCTTCACCTGGCGCGCGGCCTCGATCAACGCGGCCATCGGGTCATCGGCGTGGGCGAGCGCCATCAAGTGCAGGAAGATCTCGGTGTCGAGCGTGGTCTGGAAGATAGAGCCCGACCCTTCGAGCCCGGCGCGCAGTTCGCGCGCGTTGACGAGGTTGCCGTTGTGCGCCAACGCGAGGTGCCCACCGCGATACACGACGTGGAGCGGTTGGGTGTTCTCAAGCGTCACACTGCCCGTGGTGGAATAGCGGTTGTGGCCGATGGCGATCCTGCCTGGCAGCCGCCCCAAGTCTTCGTCGTCGAAGATGTCCGAGACGAGACCGATCCCCTTCTGGGTGTGAAAGGTGTGGGTCGCCTGGTCGCACGAGACGATGCCCGCGGCCTCCTGCCCGCGATGCTGCAGCGCATGCAGCCCGAGCCCCACCATCGCCGCGGCGTTCGGCACGCCGATCGCCGCGAACACGCCGCACTCTTCGTTCCAGTGCCGCTTCGGGGTCCAGGTCGTCATGACTCGGCTCCTGTTCATGAGGGATGCTTTGGCGGCGAGATCCAAGGCAGTGGTTCTGCCGCATCCAGCACGCGGTGTTCCTGCGACCACGGATTGCACAGCAGGCCGTGCCGGGCGTCGCGCACGCGCGCCAGTTCCGCGACGACCGCTGGCGCCGCCGCTGCAGGCTGGCAAGCGAGTTCCCACACGGTGGCTTCGCGTACCTCGACGGACTCTCCCGTTTCGTGCCGCCACCAGCGTTCCGCGGCGGCCCGCCGCTCATCACCGCGCTCCCACACCACGACCCGCCCGGCCTGCGCACCGGAGTCCAGCGGCGCCGAAGCGTGGTCGCGCAGCACGCAGCGCTCCTTGTGCGGGTTGTAGAATTGCGTCGAAGCATGCAGCAGGGCCAGTGCTTCCGCGACGCTCTTGTGCGA
>JAYSRO010000530.1:0-1988 GCA_043720995.1 Candidatus Eiseniibacteriota bacterium | reverse complement strand
CACCTTCGAGGCCGAGCTTCTCGGTTTGCCGCCCGAACGCCTGCTTGTCGAACAGTCGCATCACAACCTTCTCGCCGAACGCGGTCGGCAGGGTCGAGACGCGGATGTCGACTTCGCGGTCGGGCAGGTGGACGGTCAGGCGTCCGTCCTGCGGCAGCAGGCGCACGGCGATGTCGAGGTCCGACAGCACCTTGATGCGCGAGATGATCGCCATCTGCAGGTTCTTGGGCGGCCGCATCAGCTCGTGCAGCACGCCGTCGATGCGGCAGCGCACGGTGACGCGGTCGCGCTGGGGCTCGACGTGGATATCGCTGGCGCGGCCATCGATCGCCTCGGCGATCATCAAGTTGACGAGCCGCACGACGGGCGCGTCCTCGACCTGCTGGCGCAGCGTAGCGAGATCGACGTCCTGCTCCACGTCGGTGGTCATGCCCAGGTCGAGCGTGTCGAGAATCTCGCCGACCTGCTCGGTGGCGCGGATCTGCTGGTAGAACTCGTCGATCGCCTCGTGCACTTCGCTCGGCGTGCCGACGTAGAGCTGCAGGCGGCAGCCGGTGAGGGCGCGCAGGTGATCGAGCGAGACGACATCGAGCGGATCGCCCACGGCGACCTCGAGCACGTCCTCGATCCGCGTCAGCGCCAGCAGCCCGGCCTGGCGGGCGAGGTGCTCGGGCACCAGTTCGATCGCCTTGGGATCGGCCTTCGACAGCCGCTCGGCCGAGGCGATCGGCAGGGAAAACTGCTGCGCCAACAGCTCGACGACTTCGCGTTCGGTGATGATCCCCAGCCGCACCAGCGTTTGGCCGAGGCGTTCCTTGGGATCGAGGCGCTGCTTGAGCGCATCGGTCAGCTGGTCGGGCGTGATGCGGCCGCGCTCGATGAGCAACTCACCGAAGCGCCGCGTCGAAAGACGGAACGATGTGGTCATGCCGCCCTCCTTGCGAGCGGTGCCACACGCAGCGCGCGCATCAGCGTTGCACCGGGGAGCGACCCTCGCGGATCGGCATGACGCGGAAGTGCCGCTTCTGCACGCTGGCGCGCTTCTCGGGATCGTCGAAGTACGGATAAGCCGCCTCGAACGAGGTCAGGCCCTGGTCGATCAGGTCCGACAACGAGTCGTCCAACCGCACCATGTCCTCGCGAATGCTGGTCGCGATGACGTTGGGGATCTGGTGGATCTTGTCCTCGCGGATCAGGTTCTGGATCGACTGGTTCACGAACATGAACTCGCGCGCCGCCACCCGGCCCTTGCCATCCGGGCGCGGCAGCAGCACCTGCGACACGACCGCGCGCAATGTCAGCGCGAGCTGGGCGCGGATTTGCGACTGCTGGTGCGCGGGGAAGGAGTCGATGATGCGCGTCACGGTTTGCGCGGAGGACTGCGTGGCCATCGTCGAGATCACGAGGTTGCCGGTCTCGGCGGCGGTCAGCGCGATCGCCATGCTGGTCAGGTCGCGCATTTCGCCGACGAAGATCACGTGCGGCATCTGGCGCAGGGCGCCCTTCAGGCCACGCGCGTAACTGCGCGTGTCGGTGCCCACTTCGCGCTGCTCGAACACGGCGTGCTGCGACTCGAAGTGGAACTCGACCGGGTCCTCGATGGTCACGATGTGTCGCGCCGGCTCGTGCTGGTTCATCTGCTCGAGCAACGCGGCGATGGTCGTGGATTTGCCGGAGCCGGTGGGGCCCGTGATCAAAACCAGGCCGCGCGCGATCCCGAGCAGGCGGTCGACGACGTGCGGCGACAGGCCGATCTCATCCGGCAGGGGCACGCGCAAGGGGACGATGCGGATGGCGCTGCCCCAGTGACCGCGCTGGATGAACAGGTTGACGCGGAAGTGCGCGACGCCCGGCAGCAGGAAGCGCGTGTCGAGTTCGAGGTCGCGCTGGAAGCGCTCGAGCAGGCCAGGCGTGAGAAAGCTCTCGATCAGCCGACGCGTGTCGCTGGGCGAGAGCACCGCGGTGCCGTCCATCGGAATGAGCTTGCC
>JAYSRO010000529.1:0-4080 GCA_043720995.1 Candidatus Eiseniibacteriota bacterium | reverse complement strand
CTGCTGTCGTGGGATTACCTGAAGCGGATCCGCACCAACCTGACCGAGTACTACGCGCTGATGCTGTTCTCGATCATCGGCATGATCGTGATGGCGGCGTCCAACGACCTGATCACCATCTTCCTCGGGCTCGAGTTGATGTCGCTGCCGCTCTATGTGCTGGTGGGCATCCGCCGCGGCAACCTCGAATCGAACGAGGCCTCGCTCAAGTACTTCCTGCTCGGAGCCTTCGCCAGCGGCTTCCTGCTCTACGGCATCGCCTTGATGTTCGGCGCGACGGGCACCACGAACCTCAGCACGATGGCGACGTTCTTGTCCGACTCACCGATGATCCACAACCCCTTGCTGTGGATCGGCGCGCTGTTGGTGGTGATCGGCTTCGGCTTCAAGGTGTCGGTGGTGCCGTTCCACATGTGGACCCCGGACGCCTACGAGGGTGCTCCCACGTCCGTCACGGCATTCATGTCCGCAGGCGCCAAGGCCGCCGGCTTTGCGGCCCTGCTGCGGTTGTCGCTGCATGTGCTGGGAGTGGCCCACGACCTGTGGGTGCCGATCCTCTCGACGCTGGCGATGGTCACCATGACCGTCGGCAACGTCACCGCACTGCTGCAGAACAACGTGAAGCGCATGCTCGCCTACTCGAGCATCGCGCACGCCGGCTATGTGCTGGTCGCCGTCGTGGCAGGAGGGCGCGATGGCGCCTCCGCCGCGCTGTTCTATCTCGCCGTCTACGCCTTCATGAATCTCGGCGCCTTTGGCGTGCTGACGCTGCTGGGCAAGGATCTCGACGAGCGCGTGTTGGTGTCGGACCTCGCGGGGCTGGGCTTCAGCAAGCCGCTGCTTGGGCTCGCGATGACCGTGTTCATGCTGTCACTCGGCGGCATCCCGCCGACCGCCGGCTTCATGGGCAAGATCTACGTGTTCGGCACCGCCCTGAACGCCGGGCTGATCCCGCTGGTGATCGTCGGCGTACTCAACAGCGTGATCTCGGTCTACTACTACCTGCGCATCACCGTGGCGATGTACATGGAAGAGCCGCGCGGGGAAGCAGTGCCCGCCATCGGCGGCTGGCCCTCGATGGTCGCCATCGGGCTCACGCTGTTCGTGACGCTGTGGTGGGGAGTGCAGGCCCACGGGTTGCTCGAGTTGGCCCAACGGAGCGTGCTGAGCCTGCTCTAGACCGCCACCGCCACCCGCCTCGCGCGGCCCTTGAGCAACGAGCCCACGCCACTCCAGCGCGTCAGGCTCGGGTAGTACACCGCCGTCCCGCCCCAACGCGTCTTGTAGGCGTCCAGGCCCTCGGCATCCAGCGGGGAGGCGCCGAGGTTGAGCCACTCGATGCCCTCGCTCGCCACCTGCCGGCACAGCTCCCAGCGGATGAATTGGTTGGGCTTGAGCGTGGAGTAGGCGCGGCACGAATAGTCCTGCCACGACACCAGCGCGCCACGTTCGACGAAGTAGATCTGCGAGGCCACCGGCTTGCCCTCGCGCTCGCAGTGGCGCCAGCGGACGCGCGCGTCGGTCTCTGCCACGGCCGCGAGTCTCTGGTACAGCCGCATGCGGTAGCGGGGCCGTACGCCGTGGCGTTTGGACGTCTGCTGGATCAGGTCTTCGAGCCCGGCGTGGTGCAGGGCGTAGTCGAAGCACTCGACCTCGAGCCCGAGCCGCGCGGCGCGGCGGATCTCGGATTGGAGCTTCGCGTTCTCCGGGACCCAGTTCTCGCCCGAGATACGCACGAGGCGCGTTTCGCAGGGAGCGGACTCGAATTCGGGATGCTCACCGAGAGTACGGGCGTAGTCGAACACCACGCACTTGGCGTAGCCATGGTTCGCGATCGCGCCGAGCAGCGCTGCGGCCAATTCGTCGCGGCGGGGGGAGAACGCGGGATCGAGGAACATCCCGCCATAGCAGCCATCGGGCTGGGAGATGAACCGTCGGATGGGGCCGAGGCGGTATTCAACGCCGGGTAACACGGCCGCCAGCTTGCCCTCGTGCTCGGCGGTCCAGACCATCGGGTGTCCACCCATGGCGCTCCAGATCCCGAGGAAGCCGCGTGAGGCGAAGAATGATTCGGCCACCAACCGGTCATAGCTCGCGGCATCGAGCTCATCCAGCTCGCGGCATCGAATCCTCACCGCGCGGACCCCGCCCGCGGGATGCCGGCAGGGGACGGACACAGATGCAGGCGTGGGAGCTCGATGATCCGTGGCGTGGTGGTGCGCATGCGGATCCTTCTTAAGGCGGTGCGTACACTTCCCAGAAACCCGATGTGCCGGTCCTTAGTCGCGGGCGCGCAATGCGGCCACAAGCGCCAGTGCGGTGAGCCCGATGTTCTCGAAGAACTTGGTCGCGCCGATGTGTGACGCCGAAGCCTTGCCAAAGCAACCGCACTCGAAGTCGAGCCCGCGCGCCCAGGCGCTGCCGACCGCGAGCGTGAATACTAGCATCATCACGAACCCCAGCACCGCCGCGGCGCGGGCTCGAATGCCGAGGCACAGCGCTAACCCCGCGCACAGCTCGATCCACGGGAGCGTCAGGGCGATCAAGTTTTCGCTCCACACCGGGGCGATGCGGAAGTTGTGGATCTGCAGCGAGAACCCCGAGGCGTCGCCGATCTTGCCGAGGGCCGCGGCCAGCATGACCAACCCGATGGCAATGCGCGCGAGGCGCAGCACCCATGGACTCCGCAGCATCGCGAAGGCGCCGTTCACGGGGCGGTCCCCACGGCAGTCCCGATCGTGACCGGGGCGCCCGAGTCCTTCCAGCTGGGGTAGCCTTCGAGGAACACGAGCACCTTCTTGTGGCCCGCGTCGATCAGCGAGAACGCGAGGTTGCGGGAGAGATCGCAGTCGCCGCCACCGCAGTACGTCACGAGGACCGGGCGGCCGTGCGTCACCAGCGTCTTCACCTTGTCGGGGTCCTTGAACACCTCGTCGAACGGCATGTTCACAGCGCCCGAGATGTGGCCCTCGGCATACTCCTCGGGCGAACGCGCATCGACGATTGTGGTGACCCCGGCGTCGTAGAGTTTGCGGATCGAGGCGAGGTGGGCCTCCAGCGGCTCACGCGTGTCTGGCACCGTGGGGATGTCGGTCGCGGCGGCGGGAGTAGGCGCGGACGTGGTGGGGACGGCGGGCTTGGCGGGCGCCGTCGCCGTCGTCGTCGTGGCCGCCGGCACCGGCTTGCCAGTTTTCGTTGCGGGCTTGGCTTCTTTGATCGAGGACTTCGCGTGCGTGGTGTCGCGCGTTGCTGTCGCGTGCGTCCCGGAGTCTGCTGCCGCGGGGCTCGTGGACGCTGCGCCCGCCGCGGCGGTGAGGGTATCGACCGTGGCGGAATCACTCGTCGCGGCCTCGGCGATCGATTCGAGGCTCATGAGCTTCACCTCACGCTTGATCCACGCGAGGCCGTGCCGGGGGCCCGCCGCGCGCTGCATGGCGTTGTGGCCGACGCCGAGCGCCAGGCCGACCAACACGATGCCGATGATGCCCAACCACAATTTACCGCCCTGTTCGTCCGGCACGCTCATGTCCCTGTCTCCGCGCTCGTGATTGAAGTCGTTGCTGGGCCGTGGGGGTACCCGGCCATTCGTGCCGATCCATCATAGCTGCGGCGATCCGCGGTGCTGTCAGGAAGGCGTTAGCCCGGGCTCGCGGACGGGAGTTCCGGCCAGCGAAGGAGCATGGCGGGGGCGGTCTCGCCTGTGGCAAGTGCTGCCCGTTCCGCGCCGACTTCCAGCAGCGCATGGGCGCGCGACTGGGGCCCCAGGTGCCCGGAGCCCTGCGCGCCGCAGGGGCTGGCCCACCACGCGCCCTCCCGCCATTCGAGGCTGGCCCGTACGAAGTCGGTGCGTCCGGCACGTGACTCGATGCCGGCCGCGGCGCGCACGAGGATGCGCGGCCGCGACAGGCGGCGGAAGCCCTGCAGGCGCCGCAGCGAAGGTCGCACGAGCGTCTCGAACACGCAGCTGACCGAGGCAGGGTTGCCGGGGAGCCCGAAGAACAGCTTGCCGTTTGCGGCCGAGAACGCCTGCGGGCGGCCGGGGCGCATGGCGACGCGCCACAGCTCGGCGCCCGGGATGCC
>JAYSRO010000528.1:0-4080 GCA_043720995.1 Candidatus Eiseniibacteriota bacterium | reverse complement strand
GAAGCAATCCACCTAATCCCGTTCTTCCTTCCCCAGTCAGTATCCGCTCTTCATCCCTCACCCCCCGGGCTCTCTTGCCCTCCGGAGGTTTTGTGAAGCTCTCAGACCATCTTCATCATCGATTCCGGCCCCTGGCCGCGGGAGCGTTCGCGCTCCTGATGCTCGCGCTCGTGCTTGGTGTGTCGAGCGCTTGGGCGCAAACGAATCCGGTCGCGCAGGCGATTCCTTATACGCAGAACTTCGCGAGCCTGACACCCGGGACCGTGATCACATTGCCCGCAGGCTGGGCCAGCTGGAAGCTTGGAACCGCGGCAAGCGCCACCTTCAGGACCACGACTGCAACCGGGGACCAACTCATTACAGCGAGCGGCACAGCTACGAGTGCCACTGGCACCGTCTACAACTACCTTGACAAGCCCGGCTACTTGGACTCGGGCAGTTTCGACGGTTCGCTTGCCTTGGCTCTCAACACAACTTCACAGCGAAACGTCGTCGTGAGCTACGATATCATGACGATTCGCAATCCACATGACGGGGCGAGTAACACGAGGATCTCGGAGACGACCCTCCAGTACCGGGTCGGAACTAGCGGGTCTTTCACAAGCCTCACCGGGATCGAGTACCAGAACAACACGACCACGCAAATCGGGGCGGTTACCACGCCTCAGAACTCGCAGACCAAGACCATTACACTCCCCGCAGCCTGCGAAAACCAGGCAGTCCTGCAGTTGCGGTGGGCAACGCGCGACGTCAGCGGCGCCGGATCACGCGCAAGCCATGCCATCGACAACATCAGCGTGACCGCCAGCGTCAACGGCGTCATCGCCGCCGGTGAGTACGGCACGCACACGAACGGCCAGAACCAGCAGAGTGTCGCCACTGGCACCTGGTACATGAACTGGGACGCCAATAACCTTTACATTGGACTTACGGGGACGAACACCGCCGAGGGTGCGATCATCTACCTTGATAAAAGCCCGATCTCCCCTATCAATGGCGGCACCAACAGCGACGGCACCCTTGTTGGTTACAACAACTACGACGGCTCAAACTTCGCGGCGCTGCCGTTCCGCGCCGACCTCGTCGTGTATTTCAAGGACGGCTACCGCGAGTTCCGTACCGCTGACGGCGCGGGCGGATGGTCGGCCCAGACCGCGAATGCGGGCGCGTACGCGTCGGCCAGCGGCACCAAGGAAATTTCGATTCCGTGGTCGGCGATCGGAGGCCAGCCCGCCGCCTTCAACTGGTTCGGCTACGTGGCCTACGCCGGCGGCGGGGCATACGCGTCAATGCCGCCGGAGAACCCGGGCGCCGGCGCCGGCCTCATTATCGGCTCTTCGGCTCGCTGGGAGCGCTACTACACGGTCAGCACGACCACGATCGGCTCTGAGACCAAGCCGTTCTCGCGTAATTCCTACGTGTTCAACAACACCGCGAACGAAACTGGCTTCGGCTCGATTTCGGTTTATGACTTCACGATGAATTCCGCTGGGCTGCAGATTGTGCGTGGCTCGGGCGCGGGCGGTGTTTGGACGATTGGCGGAAAGCTCCTCGTCAGCAACGGCACCGTCGATTTCGGCGCGAGCACCGACGCTGCGAACGTGACCGGAGATGTCTCCTACGCCGCAGGTGGGACGCTGTCACTCTCAAGCGCGATCGGCGGCGACCTGAACCTTAGCGGCAACTGGGTTAATGGAGGAACGTTCAACCCTAACAATCGTGCCGTTGGGTTTGTGGGTAGTACGAGTCAGTCCATCAGCACTCCCACAACGTTCGACTACCTGACGATCAACAACGCCGCCGGTGTCGTGGTGCCTTCCGGCACGGCAACGGTGAATCAGCTCCTGACCCTAACGAATGGCATCGTGAACGCCTCAGCTGGCCTCGTCAGCATCGGATCAGCGGGCAGCGTGTCCGGCGCCAATAGTGCACGCTATGTGCGTGGGTTCCTCAAGAAGCCTGTGAACGTCAGCGCCGGCAGTGCCGCGCAGACGTTTGAAATCGGCGATGCGACGACCTACGCACCCGTTAGCCTCAATTTCCCCGGCACCGGGCTGGCGAGCGGATTCGTAACCGCCAACACCACTTCTGGGGACCATCCGAATCTCGCGACATCCGGAATCCTCACTACGAAGAGCGTGAACCGCTTCTGGACGCTCACGAATACCGGTGTGGGTTTCACGTCATACAATGGCGTATTCAACTTCCTCGCCGGGGACATCGACGGCGGGGCCAATACTGCCAACTTCGTCGTGAAACGTTACTCGGGTAGTACGTGGTCCGGATCGACCGCCGGAACCCGGACCGCTACGAGCACTGAAGGACAGGGCTTCACAAGCTTCAGCGACTTCGCGGTGGGTGAGCCCAACACCTTCACGATCACGCCTTCCGCTGGCGCGGGCGGCACTATCTCGCCTTCCAGCCCAGTGGTGGTGAACAGCGGTGGCAGCCAGACGTTCACGATCACGCCGAACGCGTGCTTCGCGATCGCGGATGTGAAGGTCGACGGCGTTTCCGTCGGGACGCCTGCCTCGTACCCGTTCACCAACGTGACGGCGAACCACACGATCGCTGCGACGTTCGTCGCCCTTGGGCCCTATACGATCGTGGCGACCGCCGCTTCGGGGGGCACGATCTCGCCTAGCGGCAACGTTTCGGTGAATTGCGGAAGCAACCAGACGTTTACGATTACTCCTGACGCATGTCACACGATCGCCCAAGTGAGCGTGAATGGCGTTGGCCAGGGGGCGATCTCGAGCTACACGTTCACCAACGTGCAGGCGAATGCCACGATCTCGGCGACCTTCAACTTGATCAGCTACACGATCGCCGCGTCTGCTGGCGCAAACGGAACCATCTCGCCAAACGGCAACGTGTCGGTAGGCTGCGGCTCGAACCAGTCATTTACGATCGCAGCGAACTCCTGCTACTCGATCGCGAATGTGCTGGTCGACGGCAGCTCGGTTGGTGCGGTGGCGTCGTACACGTTCACCAACGTGACGGCGGCACATACCATCTCGGCGTCGTTCTCGCTGAACACCTTCACGATCGTGGCCTCAGCGGGGGCAGGCGGCTCAATCAGCCCGAGCGGAAACGTCTCGGTCAACTGCGGCGCGAACCAGTCGTTTACGATCGCGCCCGCGTCCTGCTACTCGATCGCGAATGTAGTTGTCGACGGCAGCTCGGTCGGCGCGGTGGCGTCGTACACGTTCACCAACGTGACGGTGGGCCATACGATCACGGCGTCGTTCTCGCTGAACACCTTCACGATTGCGGCGTCAGCCGGGGCTGGCGGCTCGATCTCGCCGACCGGCAATGTGTCGGTCAACTGTGGCGGCTCGCAGCAGTTCACGCTCCATCCGGACGCCTGCTACTCGATCGCCGACATCGTGGTTGACGGCACCTCGGTCGGCGCTTCGATCAACTACATGTTCACGAACGTGACATCGAACCACAGCATCGTTGCGTCCTTTGTGCTGGACACCTACACGATCACGGCCTCGGCCGGAGCGGGCGGGTCGATCTCGCCCAGCGGCAGCGTGTCGGTCAATTGTGGCGCGAACCAGGTGTTCACGATCGCTGCTGCCCCCTGCTACTCGATCGCGGATGTCCTGGTCGATGGCAGCTCGGTCGGCGCAGTGGCGTCGTACACGTTCAACAACGTGACGGCGGCCCACACGATCGCAGCGTCGTTCTCGCTCAACACCTACACGATTGCAGCCTCCGCCAGCTCGGGCGGCTCGATCTCGCCCAGCGGCAACGTGTCGGTCAACTGCGGCGCGAACCAGGCGTTCACGATCGCTGCGTCCCCCTGCTACTCGATCGCGGATGTCCTGGTCGATGGCAGCTCGGTCGGCGCGGTGGCGTCGTACACCTTTAACAACGTGACCGCGGCCCACACGATCGCGGCGTCGTTCTCGCTCAACACCTACACGATCGTCGCGTCGGCTGGCGCGGGCGGTTCGATCTCGCCCTCTGGCAGCGTTTCGGTGAACTGCGGCGCGAATCAGGCGTTCACGATCGCTGCTGACCCCTGCTACTCGATCGCGGATGTCCTGGTCGACGGCAGCTCGGTCGGTG
>JAYSRO010000527.1:0-4091 GCA_043720995.1 Candidatus Eiseniibacteriota bacterium | reverse complement strand
GTACGGCATGCCAGCGGATCTCGACGCTGGGGTTCGTCTCGGCCTCACCGTAGAAGCGCTTCTCGGCGAGCTGCGGGACCTCCATGGTGATCATCTCGGGGATCGCGTTCGCCCCGCGCGGGATCGAGCCCAGATAGCGTTCGGCCAGGGCCAGCGCCGCCTTGGGGTCGAAGTCCCCGACCAGCACGGCGGTCAGGTTCTGGGGAGCATAGAACCGCGCGTAGAAGTCGTTCGCTTGCGCCAGCGTGATGTTCGCCACGTCGCTCGGCCAGCCGATGGTGTCCCACGAATACGGCGAGGCGTCCCAGAACATCGAGTTGAACGATTCGTCGAACTTGCCCGTCGGCGTCGACTCGACGCTGCGGCGGCGCTCTTCGTAGACCACGTCCCGTTCGCTGTAGAACTCACGGAACACCCGGTTCTTCAGGCGGTCGGACTCCAGCCAGAAGTACAGTTCGAGCTTGTTGGCCGGCAGCGTGTAGAAGTAGAACGTCATGTCCTCATTCGTGAACGCGTTGATGCGCGAGGCGCCGTTCTTCTGCAACACCAGGTCGAACTCGTTCTTGATCATGTTCTTGCGCTGCAGTGCGACGAGCGAATCGAACTGAGCCTCGAGCGCTTTCATGCGTGGCGTCTTCGATTCCGGCTTCGTGATGTCGTCGACATCACCGCGCCGATAGGAGGCGCGCAGCTTCGAGATCTCGCCGCGCATGTCCTCCATGACCACTTCCTGGGCTTCGATCAGCCGCGCGTCGAGTGCGTAGTCCCGCGTCCCGATGATGTGCGTGCCCTTGAACATCATGTGCTCGAACAGGTGCGCCATCCCGGTGATGCCGGGGTGCTCGTTTGCCGAACCCACGCGCGCGACCCAGCCGCACGACACCGTCGGCGACAGATGGCGCGGTACGAGCAGCACGCGCATGCCGTTGGCGAGCATGTGCTCTTCAGCGGTCGGTGCCGCCGCGGAGGCCGGCGTGGCGGTGCGGGCCGCGGACTTGGCAGCCGCGGGGAAGGGTGCGGATGGTCCGAGCATCAGGACGACAGCGACGACCGGCACCGCGAGCGGGATCCCGAGCGGACCCACCCGCCGGGCAGGCAGGGAGCGGGGCATGGCGAACTCCTTGAGGGTGTTGGGGCTGTGGCCGATACTCCATGGGACGGATGGCAGAGCACGCAGGGTACGCCCCTGCGCCACACTGGCGTCAAGCGAGGACCCGCCATCGTACCGGCGGGCTTTCGCCCCGGGGCCGGACCGGTAGCGAGGGACAGGGAGGGACGGGTGAGCGCACCGGGAAGCGCGCGCGAACCGGATCACTGGGGCTCACCGGATTTCGATCCGGCAGCCTCCGGCGTGCCCGGCATCGGGTCGGCGGACGCCGCCAGCAACTTCCGGTTCCCGGACGGCTTCCTGTGGGGTGCGTCGACTTCGGCGCATCAGGTCGAAGGCAACAACATCCACAACGACTGGTGGGCGTGGGAACAAGCGGGACGCGTCGTGCAGCCGAGCGGCGCCGCTTGCGACCACTACAACCGCTATCGCGGTGACTTCGACCTGGCGCAATCGATCGGTCACACCGCGCACCGCTTCTCGCTGGAATGGAGCCGCATCGAGCCCCAAGAGGGGCGCTGGTCCGAGGAGGCCTTGGACCACTATCGCGACGTGCTCGTCGCGCTGCACGAGCGTGGCATGGAACCCGTGGTGACGTTGTTCCATTACACGTTGCCACAGTGGATGGCCGAGAAGGGGGGCTGGGAGAATCCAGCCATCGAGCGTGCCATGGAGCGCTACACCGAGAAGGTGATGGAGGTCCTGGGCCCGCACGCGCGCTGGTGGATCACGCTCAACGAACCAGTCGTGCAGGTCTTCAAGGGCTGGCTCCTGGGCCAGTGGCCGCCCGGCCGGGTGCGCGCCTGGGGCACCGCGCTCAAGGTCCTGCGTCACATGCTGCGCGCGCACGTGCGCATGTACCACGCCATCCACATGCGCCGCTCCGACGCCATGGTGAGTATCGCCAAGCATGCCTTGTCGCTGTCGCCGGACGACCCGACGCGCTGGCTCGATCGCCGTTCGGTCGCCGTGCGCGGGCATCTGTTCAACCATCTGTTCCTGGAAGCGCTGCACACCGGCGCGCTGCGCGTGCCCGGACTGTTCTGGGAGAACCTGCCGATGGGGCGGACGCTCGATTTCATCGGGGTCAACTATTACACGCGTGATTTCGTGCGGAACTCGGGCTACAGCCTGCCGGGGCTGGTCGGGGACTTCGCGACCCGCGATCATCGCCAACAGCGCGGCAAGCTGAACGACCTCGGCTGGGAGGTCTACCCGGAAGGACTGGCGCAGTTCCTACGCGAGTACTCGCGCTACAAGCTGCCCATCCTGATCACCGAAAATGGTATCCCGACCAAGAATGACGACGATCGCTGGATGTTCATCTACATGCACCTGTGGCAGATCGCGCGAGCTGTGGCGGACGGAGTGAACTGCGTGGGCTACATGCACTGGTCGCTGCTCGACAACTTCGAGTGGGCCGACGGGTACGGCGCAAGGTTCGGGCTCATCGAAGTCGATTTTGCCACCCAGGAGCGTCGTATCCGCCCGAGCGCCTGGCGCTACGCACAGATCATCCGGCGCAACGAGCTCTAGTCCCGGATAAGACGACGGCCCGGCTCCCGTGCGGGGGCCGGGCCGTCGTGTCGTGCAGGCGGTCGCGTCAGCGCAGAACGGTGACGCGCTTCGTCGTGCGACTCGCGCCCTGACGGGCGCTGATCAGATAGACGCCCGGCGCCAGCCCTTCGGCCCGGAACGTGCGCTCGGCGTGTCCGTGTGCATAGCCCGAGAACTCACGGCGCACGACTCGCCCCTGCATGTCGAACAGGTCCACCGTGCCGTCGCCTTCGCCCGGCCTCTCGATGACCAGCGAGGCCTTGCCCTGCACCGGGTTCCGCGACAGCGTCAGGTGCGGGCGGCGCAGCACGGGACCTCCGGGCGTCACGCCGGTCGTCGTGCTGGGGAACACGGTCAGACGAACCCCTTCTCGGTAGACCTTGACCTGGGGGATGGTCAGCACGGCGTCGTCGTCGGGCGTCACCAGACCTGTCTGCATCACCGCTGTGCTGCCGAGGCGGCGCACTTCATAGCGGTAGGGCACGCGCTCCGCGACGATGAAGCGCTGCAGCCGGCGCGGTGTCACATCGACCACGAGCGACTCTGGCGCACCGAAGATGCCGTCCTGAGTCGTCAGGTTGCGCGTTACCAAGGTGATATCCCAGTGCAGCCACATCTCGTCGAGTGTGCGCTCGTTCCAATCAACCGCGCCGTTGATGTTGCCGATCGGGTCGGCGGTCACGGGATCCCCGTTGCCCGGATTGCTGTTCGACGAGCACCTCGAGAACGCCGGGAAGCTGCTGTCGAGGCGATACTTGTACAACTGTCGCGGTGCCATCATCGGGAACCACTCGGTCTGCTCGTGTGGCGTGTAGTGGCCGCGGTCGTCCCAGAACCACGTTCCGCCAGCGCGATTGGCTTCCATGGTCTTGAAATAGGCGACTTTCTCGCCCCAGCCCACGATGTTGTCGTTGAGCCCGGCGAACGCCACGATCGGTGCCGAGCCGCGGTGGCGCTCGATGCGCGCCTGCTCGCGGCCGTCCATCCATTGGAACACGCGCTCACCGACAGTGGCCGGGAGATTGACGTCCGGCGAGCCCCACATGCGGTCGAGCGAGACGCGCAGGTCGGGATAGCTGTCCGGGCGATAGCCCAGGCAGATCTTGGGGATCACCGACAGCGCGCCCGCGATCTTGTCCGGGTGATGCCACGCCAGGAAGAAGGCGAACGACCCGCCCATCGACACGCCCATGGCGTAGACGCGCTGTGGATCGTGCAGCATCGTCTGGTTCGCCCAGTCGAGCAGGTACATGACGCGCTGCTCGGTGTAATCCACGACGACGCCGTCGGTGGTGCGCGGCGAGTTGAGCGGCTGCTCGATGTCGTAGTTTACCTCGTAGCCGAAGTAGAACGACGACCAGTCACCAGTCGGGATGTAGTCGTCGATCGACATCACCCATTCACCCGGCATCCCGGTGCCGATGAA
>JAYSRO010000526.1:0-1995 GCA_043720995.1 Candidatus Eiseniibacteriota bacterium | reverse complement strand
TCGAGCCTTCGAAGTTGGGCTTCAGGAACACGGAATCATCGAGCAGCAGGTACTGCGGGCAGGTCTCGCCATAGCAGTGCTGGCCCTCGAGCTTCGCGCGCACCAGCGCCTCGACGGCTTCGCGGCAGGTCATGTGGACGATGTAGGCGGTGGTGCCGTGCAGACGCGCCATCATCAGGGCGCGGTTGGTCGCTTCGCCCTCGACGCTGCTCGGGCGCGAGACGGGGTGGAACTCCGGCCCCAAGTTGCCCTTCGCCACCAGCTCCTTCTGCAGGTTCGCGACAGCATCGCCATTCTCGGCGTGCACTGTTACCACGGCGCCCAGCTTCGCGGCGTGCTTCATCACCTGGTAGAGCTCACCGTCGTCGACCATCAGCGCGCCCTTGTAAGCCATAAACACCTTGAACGAGGTCACGCCCTCGGCGACGACGCGCGCCATTTCGTCGGCGCTGTTCTCACCCCAGCCGGTGATCGCCATGTGGAAGGTGTAGTCGGCGACGGCCTTCTTGGTCTTCTCGCGCCACGCGGCGAGCGCTTCGAGCATCGACTGGCCGCGGTTGGGAATGCAGAAGTCGATGATGCACGTCGTGCCACCCGCGATGCCGGAGGCGGTGCCGCTCTCGAAGTCGTCGGCAGAAACGGTGCCCATGAACGGCAGCTCCATGTGCACGTGCGGATCGATGAAGCCCGGGAACACGAACTGGCCCGTGGCATCGATGGTCTCGGCGCCGGCGGCCTGTGCGCTCAAGTCCTGGCCAATCGCAGCGATGCTGCCGTCTTTCACCAGAATATCGGCCACGTAGCGGTCGGTGGCGGTGACGATCTCTCCATTGCGGATCAGCAGGCTCATGCGAGGGTCTCCAGACGCGGGCTCCGGGGCCCGCCGGTTGATGCGCTTTTCGCGTTGGGTCGTCTTCGTGTTTGCGCTGCCGCCTCCGCAACTAGACGCGCTGGGTGTCGGCCTTCCAGTTCTTGATAGCGGCCTTGATATCCGCGCCCTTCGTGAGCTTGCCGTCGAGCACCTGCTGCATCAGCGAGGCCAGTTCGTCATCGCCGGCGAAGCGGAGTGCCACCACCTGCCCGATCCTCAACTCGTCGAAGCGCGAGGACAATTGCGGCGCCAGCTCTTTCACGCGCAGCCGCATCTCGAGCCGGATCACGCGATCCTGTGCGGCCAGCGCGAAGGCGCGCGCGTACCACGCGGTCAGCCCAAGGGACACCGCGAAAATCAAAGCGTTGAACCCCGCACCGGAGGCTCCGTGTCTCAGCATGAGCACGGCGTGGTACAGGTTCACGAACAACATCACGCCCAGCACGATGTGAAATCCGGGGACGATGCGCTGGTGATTCTTCAGGTTCTGGGGATCAGCCACGGGAGTCTCCTGTTGGGTTCAATCGGGCGCGCGTCGCATTGCGCCTTGCGAGGGTTCGGGCCGGTAGAAGGCAGCGCGCACAGCTTAGCACCACGACCGGGCAGGACGCCGGGTGCGGCGGGGCGTTGCAGGGCCACCCGGCGGGCGCCGTCCCCCGGCCGGATGGTAGGCTTGAGGGAAGTGTCCGCGCTGCGTCGGGTGCGCGGTTCGGCGGTGGATCGAGGGGTTCTGGAGGTCGCATGTTCCTGGGCAAACGCGTGGTCGTCGTCATGCCGGCGTACAACTCGGCACGCACGCTGAAGCGCACGTATGACGAGGTGATGGCGCAGGGCATCGTCGATCTGGTGATCGTCGTGGACGACGCCAGCCGCGACGAAACCGTCGAGATCGCGCGCACGCTCCCCCAGACGCAGGTCGAGATCCACCCGCGCAACCGTGGCTATGGCGCGAACCAGAAGACCGCGTATGGCCTGGCACTCGCGGCGGGCGCCGACATCGTGATCATGGTGCACCCCGACTACCAGTACACGCCCAAGCTGATTCCGGCACTCGCCTGCCTGATCGGCAATGGTCTGTACTCGTGTGTGCTCGGCTCGCGCATTCTCGGTGGCCACGCGCGCAA
>JAYSRO010000525.1:0-1998 GCA_043720995.1 Candidatus Eiseniibacteriota bacterium | reverse complement strand
GCAAGACAAGCAACGCGAGTTCATGGTGCAGGCGTTCGATGTGGCGCGGGAGCAAGCCCGGACCGGTGGTGACTGCGGCCAACCGCCAGAAGTCGCGGATCAGCAGCAACGCGTGGCGGTAGCTGATGCGGATCGCAGGGACCCCGACCTCCGCTGCCGCCCGGGCCATCGCGAGGCGGACGAGGTTGTAGCCGATCGCAAGCCCCCAGACTTCCTGATACACGCGCACCGGCGTTCGGCTACGCAAGGTCTCCTCGCGCTCCAGGGTGTGGGTCTTGATCTCATCGAACGCCAGTTCGAGCTCCCAGCGTTCGTGATACAGGGCGGCGATCTCGGTCGCCGGAAAGCGCTCGGCGTCGAGGAGGGAGGTGAGCAGCGTCTGGGCTCGGAACCCGCGACGCTGGTAGCGCACGACGCGGAGCTGAAGCGTCTCGGGCAGTTGCGGGTCAGCGCGGCGCGACTCCTTCGAGAGGGCGACCTCGACCAGTTGGTCGTTGACGCCCAGCCGGCGGATCGTGCGCCACTTGAGCTTGGCCTTGGCGCGGATCAACCAGTGCCGTGAGCTGCCCTTCGTCTGCAACCGGTGGAGTGGGCCATAGCTCAGGAAGCCGCGGTCGAGGAGGGTCAACGAGTCGTCGGGGATCTTGTCCCACAGCGTCTCGGCCAACGTCATTTCTCCGGTTCGGTAGGGGCCCAGAGCCAGTCCGGCCAGCAGATGCGCGCGCAGCGCCATCAGCGTGACCAGCCGCAGTTGCGGGTAGGCGGTGCCGCCGCGGCTGCTACCCGGCCGGCCGAAGGTGCTGTCGTTCTCGGGCGTGTCGGCGATCCGCAAGGTCGAGCCATCCACACCGTACACGGCCAGACCCCGCCAGCGCCGGGCGTCCGCTGCGCTTACGGCCCAGTGCTTGGCGGTCTGGCGGAACAGTTCGGACAGGGGTTCCGCGCCCAGTCGTTGCCGGGCCTGCACGACGGCACTGCTGGTCAGCGCGCCCGCCGGGCTCTTGGCCGTGGACTCGGGCAAGACCAGGTTGAGATGATGGGCGATCGCTTGGATCGAACGGTCGCGGAACAGTCCCATGCCGATCACCAGCCATACCGCCTGCTCGGCCGGCAGCTTGCGCCGCCGCACCGTGGCCGTGCCCGTCGCGGTCAGTGCCTGCTGGATCCACGCCGGCTCGAGTGCCGCAGCGAACTGTTCGAAGTGGTCAGGCCATTCCCTTTCGCCGACCGCGAGCAGGTCCCGTCCGAGGTCCATCGCCTTGCCTCCCGCGTGGATCGCCGCGTCGCGAACGGACCGCCTGCCGCTCACGACGCAAGAGTTCCCGATGGATGGCCGAGACCTGCTCGATGGCCGCCCACCACGCGTGATAGTTGGCGACCCCTTGCTCGGCACGGCGGATCAGGGAAATGGGCAGCGAGATCTGCTCGGTGCGTCCGCCCGCGTGCGTGACGCTGAGGTAGACGGCAGGGTGGCTAACTTACCGGCATTGAGCCTAGCCCGGACTATTCCTGAGCCCCCGCAGGGCACGGGCTCAGGAATAGTCCGGGCTAGTCCCGCCCGCCCGGGTAGCGCATGCCGCGCAGTTCGCGATACAGGCGCACCGCATAGTTGTCGGTCATGCCGGCGATGTGGTCGGTGATGCGTACGAGCTGCTCATAGCGTGAGCCCTCGTCCGAGATCACCATCGAGCGCAGCATGCGCTGGTGCTGGCCGCGCAGGCTCCCGGGCTTGAGCAGCGCCTGCACGAAGCAGTCGATCATGACGCCACCCGATCCGCCCAAGCGGCCGATCGGGTTCGTCAGCCCCGAGGACAAAGGGAAAAAGAGTTCAGGGGCAAGACTCAAGACTTGACCCCTAGCGCTCGCTGGTAAGTCGCACCGGGCAATTCGATGCCTAAGGGGCGGGACATGGGCTAAGACTTTGCGGGATGGAGCAAAAGGCAAGACCTGACCCCATCTTCGCAAGACCTGACCCCTCACTCGCTCTCAGCCTCTGAC
>JAYSRO010000524.1:0-8669 GCA_043720995.1 Candidatus Eiseniibacteriota bacterium | reverse complement strand
GATGCCGGCGACCGCCGTGACCTCGAACATGCCGCGCGTCAGCGTGCCGGTCTTGTCGAACGCCACGGCCTTGGCGCGGCCGAGCATCTCGATGAAGCGGCCGCCCTTGAACAGGATGCCGTTGCGCGCCGCATTGGCGATCGCCGACAGGATCGTTGAAGGCGTGGCGATCACCAGCGCGCACGGCGAGGCGACCACCAGCAGGGTCATGGCGCGGTAGAACGACGACGCGAAATCGTGGTGCAGCACGAACGGCGGCACGATGATCATGGCGAAGGCGGCGAGCATCACCACGACCGTGTAGTAGCGGCCGGCCCAGTCGGCCATCTCTTCCGTTTGCGACTTCTGTTCCTGCGCCTGCGCGACGAGTGCCACGATGCGCGCCAGCGCGGTATCACCCGCGACGCGCGTGGTGAGCACTTCGATAGCGCCCTGCTGGTTGAGCGTACCGGCGAACACCTTGTCGCCGATGCTCTTGGTCGCGGGCACCGATTCACCGGTCAACGAGCTCTGGTCCACCAGCGATTGCCCGAGCGCGACCGCGCCATCGACGGGGATCGCCTCGCCCGGCTTGATGATCACCGTCTCGCCGACGCGCACCGCCTCGGCCGCCACCTCGATCTCACGGCCCTCGCGCCGCACCAGCGCACGTGCAGGGCGCAGCTTGAGCAGCGCGTGCAAGGCGCGCCGCGTGCGGCCCATGGTGTAGACCTCGAGGGTGTTGCTGAGCGAGAACAGGAACATCAATTCGGCGGCCTCGAGCACGTAGCCGATGAAACCGGCGCCGATAGCGGCGAGCAACATCAGCAGGTTCACGTCGAAGCGGAAGCGGGCGAGCGAGCGGACGGTCGAGCGCAGCGTGAAGAAGCCGCCGGCCAGCGCCGAGGCGATGTAAGCGCCGGTGTGCCACGTGGCCGGCAGCCCCATGCGCTCGAACACGAGGCCCGCGATCAACAGCACGAGACAAACCGCCGTCAGCGCCGCCATCTTTTGGCTCTTGGACCATTGCTGCTGCTCTGCGGGTGTCGTCCTTTCTCCCCACGACTTGGTCGTGACGAGCGGGCGCACGATCTCGGCACTGCCGGCAGGAATGGTGCGGCGCGCCAGGCTGACGCGGCCCGGCTCGGCCAGCACCGTGAAGTCGTCGCGGTCGCCCTCGAGTACGTGGCCCAGACGCAGCGCGCATTCCTCGCACGCGTTCGTGGCCTGGCGCCGCTCGCAATAGGTCACGCGCTGTGCGAACAACGCGGCGATTTCGTCGGCGAGCTCGTTGAGCCCCTCGGGCGACACGAGCACGGGATCGTAGCGCACGGCCAACGTGCTGTCGGTGAAACGCGCCTCGACGGCGAGCACGCCGGGGCTCACGCGCAGGCGCTCGAGCAGGATCTCGAGGCAACTTGCGCCACTTCCGGAAATGGGCAGGTGCGCCGACGGCGGCACGGCGGGGAGTGAGTTGGACGCGTTCATGAAGTCACCGACTCTACCATCGGATCAACGATAGAGCGATTTCAGCGCTGCCACCCGGGCCGCCTCGCTCAGCGATACAACTGCTTGAGCTGCCCCCAACTCGTGCGCCGCACGGGCACCGTGACGCACTCGGAGTAACCATCGTTCGCGGTGGCGCACGCGACCGTGCCGGGATACGAACCGCTCACGGTGACGGCGGGCAGCAGTTCGCCCTGCGCATCGAGCGAGTAGATCGTGCCCTTCGAAAACCCGATCGCGCTCGGCTGGTTGCAGCCGATACAACTGGCGGCGCCGAGCATCGGGATGTTGAAGGCGAAGGCGAAGTAACGCTGCCCGCCCCGCAGGTCGACGGTGTGCAGGAATCCGCGCCCCACCGTGACCGAGAGCTTCAATACATTGCTGCCGGGCACGGTGTAGGCGGAATACACCAGGTCGCAGCTGTTGCTATCGCCCTGGCAGAACGCGTTGAGGTGTTCGGCACAGCCGCCCGGCATCCCCTTGATGAGGCCGAACGAAAACGGATTGCAGCCGCCTAGATCCAACTGCCAGAACGAGGGGATCGAGGCTTGCCCTGGGAAGGCGATGTTCACGTCCGCATCCATCGACACGGCATTGGGAACGTCGGTGTCGAGCGTGAAGGTGCCTACTAACGTGTAGACGGTGCCGCCCTCGGCGATGCAATCGAACGGCACGCCGGGCGTCGCTTGCGGGTCGCCCGGGCAGGCCCACCAGTTCAACTGGGTACCGCCGATGTCCAGCGCGCGCGCCGGACCGGCCGCGAGCAGGCAAGCCGCCAGCAGCGCCAGCGCGAAAGCGCCCCGCGCCCGATACCTGCGGCGAGGCCGAGTGAAATAGCCTTGGAATGGATTTATCAGAGTGGGTTCCACGGGGCGCGCGGGCCAGCGCCCGGAGAGGTGTGGACGAAAAGATTACGCGACCAGGAGCCGGCACGCCACCCGGATCACATGCGCACTCCGGGCTCCAGAAATCGTGCGGGTCAGGTTGAATCCGGCACCCAACTCGCGGAACATCGCGCGGACATAAGGCCCCCCGCGCGGAGCAGCCACGCCGCCCACCGCAGCGTCGGGGTCAGCGGAACTCCATCGACTGGTGAGGCTTGCTCAATGAATTGGACGCAGTTGCTGTCGGTCGAACGCCTCAGCGGGTCCCGCGATGACCGCACCGCACCGCGCACACCGTTCCAGCGCGACTACGACCGCGTGCTGTATTCGAGCGCCTTCCGGCGGCTCGGCGACAAGACGCAGGTGTTCCCGGTGCCACTCGACGACCACATTCATTCGCGGCTGACGCACAGCCTTGAAGTGGCATCGATAGGCCGCTCGCTCGGCACGCTGGCGGGGCGGCACATCGCCGCGGTGGCGAGCCTCCCCGAGGGACTCGATGCGCGCGATGTCGGCGATTGCGTGGCGGCGGCTTGCCTCGCGCACGACCTCGGCAACCCGCCGTTCGGGCACGTGGGCGAAGGCGCGTTCCATGAATTCTTCAAGGGGTTCATGGCGCGCCACGAGCACGCGAACTGGTTCAAGGAACTCGACACCTCGGAGCAGGCCGACCTGCGCGCCTTCGAGGGCAACGCCCAATCGCTGCGCATCGTGACGCGGCTCGCGCGGCCGCTGGCGAGTCACGGCCTCGATCTCACGACGGCAACGCTCGGGGCGCTGGTGAAGTATCCCTGCGCCTCGACCGCAACGCTCGGCAAGAACGGCGGCAAGACGAGTCGCGCCAAGCACGGCTTCAACCAGGCCGAGCGCGGGTTGTTCGAAGCGGTGACGACGCGTACCGGGCTGGTCCAGCCGGATCCCGGCACGCTCGCCTGGCGGCGTCACCCGCTGGCGTTCCTCACCGAAGCCGCCGACGATATCGCCTACCGCATCATCGATCTTGAAGACGGCCTGCGGCTCAAGCTCGTGAAAGACGAGCAGTTCCTCGAGTTGATGCGGCCGTTGTGCGAGGGCGAGCCGGGATGCCCCGGGACCTTCAAGCCGAGCGCGGACCGCGAAACGATGTTCGACCTGGCACTCACGCTGCGCGGCGTGGCGATCAGCCGGCTCGTGCGCGAGTCCGGCGCGGTGTTCGCGGAGCGCGCTCAGGCCATGATCGAGGGCGGCTTCGACGATCCCCTGCTCGATCACGTGCCTGCCGCCTCGCGCGCGGCGGTCAAGGCAATCGAAGCGGTGAACCTGCGGCAGTGCTACCGCGCGCGCGACGTGTTGAAGATGGAACTGTCGGGCGCCGTCGCCATCGAAGGCGTACTCGAAGCGTTGTCCGAGGCCGCGGTGGGCCCTGAATCGCTGCGCGGCGGCCACCTGCGCCGCTTGCTGCCCGGCGTGCTGCTCGAGGGCGACACCTACACGCGACTGCTGCGCGTGACGGATCACGTCTCGGGGATGACCGACAACTACATGCTGCGTCTCTATCGCGAGCTGAGCGGGATCCGGCTGCCGGGCGGGCGCGATTGAGCGACCGAGCTCCGCGGAAATGGTTCTTCACCTCCGACCTGCATGGGCAGACGAGCCTCTACGAACAGTTGCTGGCCGTGGCCGCCACTCGCGAACCTGCGGCGTTGATCATCGGCGGGGACCTGTGCCCTCACCATGCGGGCGTCGAGGGTTTGCGCCTGCAGCGCGTGTTCCTGCAGGGCTTCCTCGTGGAATTCGCGCGGCGGCTGCGCGAGGCGAGCCCCGCGACACGCCTGCTGTTGCTGATGGGCAATGATGATTGGGCCGACAACTCCGATTGCCTCGAGGCCCACCACGGCGAGTTGTGGTTCTCGCTGCACGGCCGCGCCACCGGGATCGACGGATTGAACGTCGCCGGACTGTCGTGGGTGCCGATCACGCCGTTCGGCATGAAGGACTGGGAGCGGTGGGACGATGGCCTAGAAGAAGCCCCAGGCCAACTCAGCGGCATCATCAGCCGCGAGGGTGGGTTGGAGCCGCACGCCTTCGATCCGGCGTCGCGCCAACCGACGATCGCCGCGGCACTCGATGAGCTCGGAGCACTATCGCCACCCGGGCAAACGCTGCTCGTCTCCCACTCGCCGGCCCGCGATACCCGGTGCGACCTGACGGCCGGGCGCCTGCACGTAGGCTCGCGGGCACTAAGGAGTTACGTCGAACGCCACCAGCCGCCCCTGGTGCTGAGCGGCCACATCCACGAATCCCCCCGGATGTCGGGCGCCTGGCGGGACAGCATCGGGGCCACGGCGGTGGTCAATCCCGGGCAATTCGGCACCCCCCGGCTCTGCGGGGTGTGGTTCGATCCGTTGCAGCCTCACGACACCCTGCGACATACGGTGCACGGTTGAGCGCCCCGCCACGCGGCTAACCCCCTGCAATGGCGCGAAACACCTCCGGGCCTGCGAATTGCTGATCTGCGGGTGCTACACTGGTGGCCGCACCGCTTGCGCGCCCGCGCCCTTAAAGGATTTCCGCCTGGAGTCGCGGCCTTCCCGCCGGATTGAGGAATTCATGATTCGACTGCAGCGCTCGTTGCTGATTGCCGTCACGGCCACCGTGCTGGCGCTGGGACTCTGTGCCCCCGCGCAGGCCGCAGGCGCCGTGTGGAAGGACTGGAACAGCGGCCTTCGCGATGCCGCCACCGCCGGCAAGCCGGTGATCGTGGATGTCTACACGGACTGGTGCACGTGGTGTAAGCGGATGGACCAGGACGTGTACGCGCGCGCCGACGTGAAGCAGTACCTGGCAGAGCACTTCGTCCAGGTGAAGCTCAACGCCGAGTACACCACCGCCGCGCGCTACGAGGGCAAGGCTTACACCTCGCGCACGCTCGCCGAGCGCTTTCGCGTCAACGGCTTCCCCACCACGATCTTCCTGCGCGCGGATGGAACCCACATGGCGAACGTGCCCGGCTATGTCCCCGCAGAGCGCTTCATCCTGCTGCTTCACTACATCGGGGATGGCGCGATGGATCGCGGTGTCAGCTACGACGACTTCGTGAAGCAGAACTCGGGCGGCAACTGAAGCATGTCCCTGCTCGCGGGCCAGCGCATCGTCGTCGTCGATGTCGAGACCACTGGCTTCAGCCCCGCCACCGACTGCATCGTCGATATCGCCTGCATCACCATCGATAACGGCGTGATCACCGAAGCGTGGTCGAGCCTCGTCCAGGCCGGGCGGCCCGTGCCGCCGGAAGCGACGCGCGTTCACGGCATCACCGACGCCATGCTCGCCAAAGCCCCCGCGCCTTCCGCGGTGGCGAAGCCGTTTCGCGAGCGCTGCGCGAATGCGACGCTGGCGATCCACAACGCCAGCTTCGACCTGCCGTTCCTCGATGCGTTGCTGCGCCGCCATGGTGCCGAGCCGTTGTTCAACCCGGTGATCGACACGCTGGGCCTGGCGCGCGGGCTGTTCGGTCAGGGCGGCAATGGCCTCGGCGAACTCTCGCGCAAGCTCGGCATCGCGCATTCGAGCGCGCATCGCGCCGAGGGTGATGCGCGCGCGACCGCCGAGGTGTTGCTGGTGCTCGCGCCCAAGTGGCAGGCCGAACGCGGCGCCACGACACTCGCCGAACTTGCGGCCGCCAGCCAGGATGCGATACGGCTCACCAGCAAACGCGGTTCGCGCACCACAGCGCCGACCGGCGTCTAAGACTGGAGTATCCATGAATCCGATCGCCGTGGGGCAGCTCGCCCCTGAGTTCAGCCTGCAGGGTCCGGGCGGCCAGTGGGTCAGTCTCAGCGACTATCGCGACAACCACAACGTCGTGCTGGTGTTCTACCCGCTGGCCTTCTCGCGCCTGTGTTCGCACGAGCTGCCGGAAGTCCAGAAGCGCTTGAACGAATTCAACGACCTCGACACCGTGGTGTTCGGGATCAGCGTCGACAGCCACTACGCGAACACCGCCTTCGCGAAGTCGCTCAACCTGGAATTCACGCTGCTGTCCGACTTCAAGCGCCTCGCCATGACGGCGTACGGCGTGTTGCGCCCCGAGAAGGGTTACAGCGGCCGCGCGACCTTCCTGGTCGGCAAGGACGGCCGCATCGCGTACGTCGAAGCCGCGGAAGACGCCAGCGACATGGCGCAGATCCCGAGCCCTGACCGCGTGCTCGAAGCACTCCGCGCGATGGCGCACTAGCCCGGACGATCCATGAAGCGCGTCCGGCGAACGCCGCCGGGAATCGACCGGCTCACCGGCAATTCGCGTGCGATACGCCGCGTGATGGAGCAGGTGCAAACCGTGGCGGCGACACGCGCCGCGGTATTGATCGAAGGCGAACCGGGCAGCGGCAAGCGGCTCGTCGCGCAGATCATCCACGGCAGCAGCCCGCGCCACGATGAACGATTCGTGTGGGCCAGTTGCGCGCCCGCCGGCGAGGGCGTGCTCGAGGGCGACCTGTTCGGCTGGGAACGCGCGGCGGGTGGCACCGGCGTCGTGCATCCCGGGTGGCTCGAACTCGCCGATGGCGGCTCGTTGTTCCTCGATGAAGTCGGTTCGGCGCCGCCCGGAGTCCAGATGCGCCTGCTGCGCGCGATCCAGGAACACGCGTTCGAGCGTGTCGGCGGGCTCAAGACGCTGCGCGCCGATGTGCGCATGCTCGCCTCGAGCTCGCGCGATCTCACCGCGGACGTCGAAGCCGGGCGCTTTCGCGGCGACCTGTTCGCGCGTTTGTCGGTGGTGCGCATCACCATCCCACCACTGCGCGAGCGCACCGAAGATATCGCGCTGCTCGTCGCGGCGTTCATCCAGGACTTCAATCGCGAGCACGGCCGCAAGGTGCTGGGCGTCAGCACCGGCGCGCTCGAAGCGCTGGTGCGCCATCCGTGGCCCGGCAACGTGCGCGAACTGCGGGGCGCCATCGAAGCGATGGTCGTGGCGACGCACGAGCGCCGCAAGCTTGAGCTGTCCGACCTGCCGAGCAGCTTGCGCGGCCGCATGAGCAGCCGGAACGAGCTGTCGGTGACCGTGGGCATGACGGTGGCCGAAGCCGAGCGCAGGCTGATCGCGGCGACGCTCCGCCACACCGGCGGCGACAAGCCGCGCGCCGCGGCGATGCTGGGCATCGGGCTGCGCTCGCTGTACCGCAAGCTGCCGGAATAGGGCCGAAGCACGCGGGCCGGGCGCGGGCCGCCGCCGCGATCCACGCGGTCCGTGGCCGGGTCCGCTCAACCCGCTCAACCACCCAGCCCGGGGTGCCGATACCTCCCCCGACGATCCTTGCGTCACCACGGCAACACCGGCGGAGGAGTGGATGGGTTACGTACGCGACGACAAGACGGGCAAGTTTTCATGGGTCGAAGGCTCGCTACCCGATGAAGCAGACCGCTTCGGCGCGCATGCCCAGCGCACGAGCTCCGGCCCCTCGTCCAACACGATGCTGCTCGGTGCTCTCCTGCTCGGCGCCGTGCTGTTGCTGGGAGTGTGGGGCATGCGTTCATTCAAGGAACCCGGCGTCTCGATCCGCCGTATCCACAACCATCCGGCGGAATTTGACGGCCACACCGTGACGCTGCGCGGACGCGTTGGCAGCGTGTTTGAGGTGGGCGGCAACTACGCCTACTACCTGCTGCAGGGCCGCGACACGATCGTCGTCTTTACCCGCGGCGGCCGCCCGGCCACCAGCCCCAACGCGGAAGTGCACGGCTCGGTGAGCATCGGCTACATGGACGGCGTCGCGCGTCCGGCCCTGTTCGCGACGAACTAGTCGCGCCCCCAACGGCGCTCCGTTTCATTCCGAAACGCGCCCTGTCGGAAATCTTCGATTTCTGACATTCCCGTGATTGATACGGCACCCCCGCGTCTTGACCGCTTGGCGCTCGCTCGACGATGCTGCTAATGCAGTCGTGCCAAGTTGGCAAACGCCATGGCGCGACTTGATTCGAACCATTCGTCTGAACCTCTCAATCACGGGGGAACGCAGCATGAACGTCAAGCCTCTTGCCGACCGTATTCTGGTCCGCCGCATCGAGGAAAAGGAAACGGTGAAGGGCGGAATCATCATCCCCGACACCGCCAAGGAAAAGCCGCAGGAGGGTGAAGTCGTGGCCGTTGGACCGGGCCGCTTCACTGAGGACGGCAAGCGCGTCGCCATGGAAGTGAAGAAGGGCGACCGCGTCTTGATCGGCAAGTACAGCGGCACCGATGTGAAGATCGACGGCACGGAGTACGTAATCCTGCGCGAGGACGATGTCCTCGGCGTGCTGGCTTCCGAAAAGTAACTA
>JAYSRO010000523.1:0-2003 GCA_043720995.1 Candidatus Eiseniibacteriota bacterium | reverse complement strand
AATTGCGCCGTCACCAGTTCGTTGTCGCGCGGCTCCCCCCACGGCAGCATTCGGTCAAACGGCGTGGGCGGTTCCATCTTCATCGAGCGCTGCCGCTCGCCCCACTTCACGCCGTCGAACGCGAGCTCCGCCACGCGCGCCACTGCCGTGTCGGGCTCGGGCCGCAAGTGCGCCTGGTCGAATGCCCACAGCGCCTGCCCCGTCCCATCGAGCTGGCCGCGCTGGCTGAGGAAGGCGCCGCCGGGCCACTGGAATGCCTCGAGGCCGCGCGCGATCTCGCGTGATTCCTCAGTGTAGCCCGCGACCGAGAGCGCGCGGATCGCGCGTGCTCCGTCGCGCAGCCACACGTCGCGATACTGGAGTGGACTGCCGATGGGCACCCATGAGGCGCCGCGACGTTCGCGGCATGCGAGCAGCGTGACGAGCGAGGCATGGAGCGCCGCCTCCGCATCGGGATCACCGAGGGACCACTGCGCCCCGCGCGCGAGCCACTGGGTCCACGTCTTGCGGGCGGTATCGACGCGTTGCGCGTGCGGCACGCGCGACCATGCCAGCAAGCGAGCGGCGTCCGTGGCATACGCCGACAACACGAATCCGGCGCGTTGCTGCTCGCCCGGCTTGAGTGTCCACTGCGCGACCCCATCGCTGGCCGGGGCAATACTTGCGCCGCGCGCGGTGCCGGGAGCCGCGGTCGCCCAGTCAAGGCTCGCAGAGTCGGCGCTGGCGCCGTCCAAGGCGTGGAAGATGGCCGTCGAGTCCAGCGGCGCAATGCGCAGGTCGATCCGTGCGGCACGCGTTTCACGCGCGAGGTTGGTCGCCGTGACTTCGAGCGACACATAGAGTCCCGTGTCGCGGGGGGAAGGCTCGGGCAGAGCGACCGCCTCGAAGTCCCAGCGCACATCGGCGCTCGTACGCCGCCAGTGTGTGACGGGCAGCCAGCGCCCTTCGTAGGCAATCACGCGAGGAGGCGCCGCGAGCGCCTCGCCCGATGTCGGGCTGATTCGCACGCGCCATTCGCCGTTGTCGAGATCGCCGGAAGGTGTGACCTGGAATGCGCGCGCGGCCCCCGGCCACATCAGCGCGGCGGTCGAGCGTGCGTAAGCTTCCGGAATCGAGTCGGGATCGAACGCCGCGTTGTGCTCCGCTCGCGGCGCGCAGCCGGCGGCGATCACGAGCAGCGAGACGACTGCGAGCGCGCGGCTCACCACTTCGGCCCCTGCAGCGTCGCCAGGCTGAGCCGGCTCACGAATAAGTCGTAGTGCTGGCGGGCCAGGGTATAGCTCGGATCGGTCGACATTGCGCCACGGTAGGTGAGCACCGCATCGTACGGAAATCCCCATGCCTCGTGCACCAATCCAACGAACGTGATCGCCTCGGCACGATCACGCGGCGTCTTCGCCAATCCCAGGGCGGTCTCGGTGCTCTGGAGTGCCTGTCGTTCGAGGGCGACGCGTTCGAGGCTCGACCGTGGCGCGGACGAGGAGTCCTCGAACGCCGCATTGTTCAGCATGCGCCCGTAGTCCACGAGCATCCCGGACACCAGGCCACCATGCAGCTCGTGCTGTTCGAGTAGCCGGCGCGCTCCCGGCAGTGCTTCGACGTAGCGATGCTGGTCCTGCAACTGCTTGACCGAAGCGGCAAGCGCCACGAGTTCGGGGTAGGGCATGACGCTGGCCTTCTGCGGGCTCTCGACCGCGGGCGAGTTACTCGAGGGTTTCGACGGGTGCGTCGCGCGCCACAGCGCCGACCAACCCAGTTCCTCGATCCCAATCAGCAACAGGACGATGAGCACGACACGTTTCACATTGAAGCGGCGCCTTGCGGGTGGCGCTGCCGGTTTCGGGGCGGCCATCTTGGGTCGTCGTGCCATGGGCGCCGATGGTGCCACGTGCACGCGCGCGGCGTCCACACGGCGGCGTGCGTGGCCGCGTACGTGGCCGCGTACATGCGGCGGGCGCGGATCTCGCGACGCCCGAGCGGGTTCGCAACGCCCGTAACCCAGC
>JAYSRO010000522.1:0-4108 GCA_043720995.1 Candidatus Eiseniibacteriota bacterium | reverse complement strand
AAACATTATGTAAACTAGCGTCCGTGATGGGCCAACCGGCCTACTTCGCCGCCACCACGAAGCTCAGCAGCTTGTCCGGAACGTGGATCACCTTCTTGAGCTCCCCACTCTCCAGGTAGCTCTGGATCCTCTCGTGGGCCATCGCTGCGGCCAGGGTCGCTTCCTGGTTCGTGCCTCTCGCCAGCTCCAGGGTCGCGCGCAGCTTGCCGTTGACCTGCACCGCGACCGTGACGGTGTCCTCGACCAGCAGCGCCGGGTCGTGCGCCGGCCAGGGTTCGTAGGCCAGCGTCTCCTGGTGCCCGAGCCGTGACCACAGTTCCTCGGCCAGGTGCGGCGCGAACGGCGCCAGCACCAGCACGAACGGCTCGAGCATCCTGCGTGGCTTGACCTCGAGCTTCATGGTCTCGTTGACGAATACCATCATCTGGGCAATTGCTGTATTGAATTTAAGCGACTCGAGATCGTCGCCGACTTTGGCGATGGTCTGGTGGAGCACGCGCTGCGCCGCCGCGGGGACTTCGGCGTCCGTGACCGCCAGTGAGCCGTCTTCGTTCACGACCAAGCGCCAAACTCGGTCGAGGAACCGCGTGATGCCTTCGACGCTCTTGGTGTTCCAGGGCTTGGAGGCCTCGAGCGGACCCATGAACATTTCGTACAGCCGCACGGCGTCCGCGCCATAGGCGTCGATCATGTCATCGGGACTCACGACGTTGCCGAGCGACTTGGACATCTTGACGCCGTCCTCGCCGAGGATCGTGCCCTGGTGGATCAGTTTGAGGAACGGTTCGAGCGTGCTGACCACGCCGATGTCGTACAGCACCTTATGCCAGAAGCGCGCGTACAGCAGGTGCAGCACGGCGTGCTCGGCGCCGCCCACGTAGAGATCGACCGGCATCCAGTAGCGCTCGAGTTCGGGGTCGACCATCTGCTTGGAATTCTTCGGGTCAATGAAACGCAGGTAGTACCAGCACGATCCGGCCCACTGCGGCATGGTGTTGGTCTCGCGCCGCGCGGGTTTGCCGGTCTCGGGATCGGTCATATGCACCCACGCATCGATGTTCGCCAGCGGGCTCTCGCCGAGGCCCGAAGGCTTGAAGTCCTCCGCTTCGGGCAGCACCACGGGCAGCATGTGCTCGGGCAGCGCCTTGGGAGCACCGTCGACCCACACCAGCGGGAAGGGTTCGCCCCAGTAGCGCTGGCGTGAGAACAGCCAGTCGCGCAGCTTGTAGTTGATCGCCTTGCGTCCGCGGCCTGACGCTTCGAGCCACGCGGTGATCTTCTCGATCGCTTCCCTCCCGCGCATCCCGTCGATCGAGAAGCTGCCGTCGGCGGTGGCGGAATTCACGGCGACGCCGTTCTCGTTGTCGACGTACGCGGCCTCGGCGATGTTGCCGCCGCTGACGACTTCGCGCATCGGCAGCTGGAACGCCCGCGCGAATTCCCAATCGCGCTCATCGTGCGCGGGTACGGCCATGATGGCACCCGTGCCATAGCCCATCAGCACGTAGTCGGCGATCCACACCGGCAGGCGTTCGCCATTGACGGGATTGAGGGCGTAGCCACCGGTGAACACTCCCGTCTTCTCCTTCTGCTCCTGGCGCTGCAGGTCGCTCTTGCGCGCGGTCTGCTCGCGGTATGCCGTGACAGCAGCGCGCTGCTCCGCGGTCGTGACCGCATCGACCAGCGCGTGCTCGGGCGCCAGCACCATGTACGTGGCACCGAACAGCGTGTCGGGCCGCGTGGTGAAGATGCGCAGGCTGGCCTTAGCCCCGTCGAGCGCGAAGTCGACCTCCGCGCCGATCGAGCGGCCGATCCAGTTGCGCTGCATTTCCAGCGTGCTCGCCGGCCAGTCCACGAGCTTCAAGTCTTCGAGGAGGCGATCGGCGTAAGCGGTAATCTTCAGAACCCATTGGCGCATCGGCTTACGGATCACCGGGAACCCGCCCACCTCGCTCTTGCCGTCGATCACTTCCTCGTTGGCCAGCACCGTCCCGAGCTCGGGGCACCAGTTGACCGGGACCTCGGCGACGTAGGCCAGCCCGCGTTCGTAGAGCCGCAGGAAGATCCACTGCGTCCAGCGGTAGTACTCAGGATCGGTGGTATCGACCTCGCGATCCCAGTCGTGTGACAGCCCGACGCGCTTCATCTGGCGCCGGAATGTGTCGATGTTCTGGCGCGTCGTGATCGCAGGGTGCACGCCGGTCTTGCGCGCATACTCCTCGGCCGGCAGCCCGAAGGCGTCCCAGCCGGTGCAGTGCATGACGTTGAAACCCTTCATGCGCTTGTAGCGGCACAGGATGTCCGTCGCCGTGTAGCCCTCGAGGTGGCCGACATGGAGCCCTGAGCCCGAAGGGTACGGGAAGAAATCGAGGCAGTAGTACTTGGGCTTCGGTGACCGGTCGACGGCGCGAAACGTCTTGGCCGTCTCCCAGTAATGTTGCCAGCGCGGCTCGACGGTGCTGAAGGGAAAGCGTTTCATCGGCGCATCCTCGCGAAAGATGAGTGAAGCGCCGGAGGATAGCGGGTTGCGCGTGCGGCGTCACGCGCCTTGCCGCAAATTGCCGCAAATTGAAGAGGCTGGATGACTGGGTCATCCCCCAACTGCAAAGTGAAAATGTCCCCCGATGGCGAAGGAAGGACTTGAGGTGATGGGAGAGTAAATCGTATATTGCCGATCAACGATTAAACTCGCCTGCTCTCCTGGGAGCAGGCGCCTGATTGCTCATCCAGAGGGCGTCGTATGCGATCGCGACTGGCACATCGCGCAATGGCGGAAGGAATCGGCACCGCTCTATTGCTTGCGGCGGTCGTGGGCTCCGGCATCATGGCAAGTCGTCTTGCGGGCGGAAACGCCGCGATCGCTCTCCTCGCAAACTCGATTGCCACGGGTGCCGCCCTGAGCGTCCTGATTCTGACCTTTGGCCCCATCTCGGGGGCCCACTTCAATCCATGCGTCACTCTCGCATTCGCGGCGCGCGATGAATTCCCGTGGCGCGAAGTGCCGGTCTACCTCGCGTTCCAAGTCATGGGGGCATTCCTCGGTACTGGCCTCGCAGACGCCATGTTCGGGCTGCCGTGGTTTGCGGCCTCCACGAGTCATCGAGGGGGTGGCCCGGCGCTGTTGAGCGAGTTCATCGCGACGTTCGGGTTGCTGGCGGTGATCTGGAGTTGCGCCCGGCATCATCCGAAGCAGGCACCCTTCGCGGTCGGAGCGTACATCGCGTCGGCGTACTGGTTCACCGCCTCGACGTCCTTTGCGAACCCGGCCGTCACCGCCGCGCGTGCCTGGACCGAGTCGTTCGCAGGCATCCACTCGGCGGACGTAGGTCCGTTCGTCCTCGCCCAATTGCTGGGTGCCACGATCGCGACAATCACCATGGAGTGGCTGATGCCAACGCCATCCGCATCGCACCACGTGCTGCAGCAAGCCAGAGGAGACTGATCGCCATGACTACAGTCCTGTTCGCTTGCATCCACAACGCCGGCCGCTCCCAGATGGCCGCGGCCTGGTTCAATCTGCTCGCGGAACCCTCACGTGCCCGCGCGGTCTCCGCGGGGACATCCCCGGGCGCCGCGGTACACCTCGAGGTGCTCGAGGTCATGCGTGAGGTGGGGATCGAGCTGGCGAGCGTCGCACCCCAGCGTCTCACACCCGAGCTTGCCGCTCAGGCGCAACTGTTGATCACGATGGGCTGTGGCGATGCGTGCCCGGTCGTCCCGGGCGCAGAGCGTGACGACTGGCCGCTCGATGACCCCAAGGGCAAACCGCTCGAGCGCGTGCGGGAGATCCGCGAGGAGATTCGCGCGCGGGTCGAGGAATTGGTGAAGCAGCGAGGCTGGGCGCGGACGGCGGTCACACCCGAAGCGCGATAATCTCCGCGGGCACCTCGAGCCTCGCGACCACTCGCTGCGGTTCGTTGCCCCCGCGCTCTGCACCGCGACCAAGCGTCGCGGCTAGCTGCCCCCGCACGCCGCGCGCGTCGCCTGCTCGAGCACGGCCACGACATCTGCGCGTCCACCCTTCCAGGCGGCCTCGGCGCGATACACGGCATCCATGACGCGCGCCAGTTGGGTCGGCTGCAAGCGGCCGCGCAACCGGGCACTCGCG
>JAYSRO010000521.1:0-4108 GCA_043720995.1 Candidatus Eiseniibacteriota bacterium | reverse complement strand
CGGGGACTTCGACCAGCGGGCCGATGACCGCCGCGAACGCAGCGCCGTGGCCGATGCCAAACGTCGCCACGGCAACGGCGATGGCGAGCTCGAAGTTGTTCGACGCGGCGGTGAACGACAAGGTTGCCGATTGCGGATAGTCGGCCCCGACCGCGCGACTCATGAAGAACGACACGATGAACATGACGACGAAGTAGACGAGCAGCGGGATCGCGATGCGGACCACATCGAGCGGCAACTGCACGATGCTCTCGCCCTTGAGCGAGAACATGACGACGATCGTGAACAACAACGCGACGAGCGTGATCGGGCTGATCGCGGGGATGAAGCGCTGCTCGAACCAGTCCCGGCCGCGCCCTGCGATCAGCGCGTAACGCGACACGATCCCGGCCAGGAACGGAATGCCCAGGTAGATGAAGACGCTGCGTGCGATCTCTCCAATGGTGATCTGGACGACGACGCCATGCAGCCCGAACCAGCCCGGGGCGAGCGTGATGAACACGTAAGCGTAGGCCGGGAAGCACAACACCTGGAACACGGAGTTGAGGGCCACCAGTCCCGCGCAGTATTCCGCATCGCCCTTGGCGAGGTCGTTCCAGACGATGACCATGGCGATGCAGCGCGCCAGCCCGATCAGGATGAGCCCCACCATGTACTCGGGTTTGTCGCGCAGGAACAACACCGCCAGCGCGAACATGAGCACGGGACCGATCACCCAGTTCTGGACCAGCGACAGCGCGAGCACACGGCCGTTCTTGAAGACCCGTCCCATCTCCTCGTACCGCACCCTGGCGAGCGGGGGGTACATCATGAGGATCAGCCCGATGGCGATGGGGATCGACGTCGTGCCGACGTTGAAGCGGTTGATGAACGGCACCACGGCCGGGAACAGGAACCCGCCGCCGACGCCGATCGCCATGGCGAGGAAGATCCACAGCGTCAGATAGCGGTCGAGGAACGACAGCCGCCGTGCGACACCGGGCACAGCAGCAGTTTTCGGGGTGGGTGTCATGATCGGGGCCGAGTTCGAGAGTTCGGGGTGGGTGTCATGACCGGGGCCGCGTTCGAGAGTTCGGGGTCGCAGTCATGATCGCGGCTGCGCGTGCGACGGCGAGCTGGCTCTGCTGATCGCGGCAGCGCGCAGGAATCCTGTGTCGCTGTCATGGCTGCGGCTCCGAGCGGGATGCCGACGGCCCCAGAGCCTCGGCAAGTAGCACGCGGACCAGCGCTTCGATCCGGTCGCGGACGGCGCGAAAGCCCTCGTCCGACAGGTGCTTCGGATCCTCCAGCTCCCAGTCGAGCCGGTGTGCGGCGGGCAGGCTCGGGCAGGCATCCCCGCAGCCCATGGTGACGATGTAGTCCCACCTTCCGCTCGGCAGGTCGGCAAGGCCCTTCGAGTGCTGAGTGGCGAGATCGATGCCCTGTTCCCGCATGAACCCGATTGCCCGCGGGTTGATCTGTCCGGAGGGGCGCGACCCAGCGCTCCACGCGCTCACCCGGTCGCGGCCCAGCGCGCGAGCAAAGCCCTCGGCCATCTGCGATCGGTTGGAGTTCTCGATGCACACGAACAGCAGCTTGGGGCCTCGACTATCCATGAGCGCGGTCCTTGCTCTTCTCGCGGGGGCGGATCGAGTGCGTGGGCATGGGCACCTTGGAGGCCGGCAGCGAGCACAGCTCGGCGAGCGGGATGGCCTTGATCTCGCGCAGCCGCTCGAGGTCGGCGAGCACGGCGGCATCCGCGTCGAGCGCGCCCTGCAGCAGCGCCAGCACCGGCTTGGCGTGCGGATTGTGCGACGCGTCGGTGAGTGCGTACTCGATCCACTTGCCGTCGCGCCGGTCCTCCACCAGTCCGGCGAGCTTGAGGATCGTCAGGTGCTTGGAGACCGTGGAAGGGGCGAGCCCCAGTACGGCCTGAACCTGACACACGCACAGTCCGCCGCGCTCCAGCAACTTGAGGATCCGGGTCCGGGTCGGGTCGCCCGCGGCCTTCAGGGCCAGTTCGAAATCACGCACACACGATCTCCTATGGCTATTTCGTCACATGACGAAATGTAAAGCAAGGGGATCCAAGCGTCAACGCATACCGCCGACCGCATACCGCCGACCGCCGACCGCTGGGCCGATCGGGCCGGCAGCGGGCCGTGTCATGCTCTATCGAGAGCGCAGAAGCACCGGAAGTCGAACCAATCCCAGCGCTTCGCGCGGACGTTCTCCCGCTGGACCCAGCAATTCCGCTTGCCGTGGCAACGGTCCAGCACTACCCTGCCGCGTCCCGTGAGCCCCACCCCGGCTGAACTGTTCTCGAATCTCGCTGCCGTGCGCGACCGTATCTCCGCTGCCGAGCGCCGTTCGGGGCGCCCGGCCGGGAGTGTCACGCTCATCGGGGTGGTCAAGACGCTCCAGGCGGAGACCATCGCAGCGGCGGTGTCGCTCGGCCTCACCGACCTGGGAGAGAACAAGGTCCAGGAGGCCGAGCAGCATCAGCAGCAAGTCGAACGCACGCAGGCGCGCTGGCACATGGTCGGGCATCTGCAGCGCAACAAGGTGGGCAAGGCGCTGGAGTTGTTCGATGTCGTGCACGGTGTCGACGACGTGGATCTGGCGGAAGCGTTGTCCCGCCGGGCGGTCGCGGCGGGCAGGGTGCTGCCGGTCCTGATCGAAGTGAATGTGAGCGCCGAGGCCAGCAAGTTCGGCCTGGCGCCCGCGGGCGTCACGGAAGTTGCTGAACGGGTATTGTGCCTGCCGGGGCTCGCGCTACGCGGGCTCATGACGGTGGGTGCGCCGGTCGGCAGGGTCGAAGCGGCGCGTCCGGGGTTCGCGCTCCTGCGCACATTGCGCGACGGGCTCGTGCCGCGGCTCGGCCGGGAACTGCCGGAGTTGTCGATGGGCATGAGTGGCGACTTCGAGGTCGCCATCGAGGAAGGCGCGACGATGGTGCGCGTGGGCACGGCACTGTTCGGCGCGCGTAACGCGCATGGAGGCGTGTGATGTTCGTGGTGGGCAATCTGATCAGCGCGGTCGCGTGGGTGCTCAAGGTCCTGGTGACGGCCCTGTCGTGGATCGTGATCGTGAATGCGCTGCTGTCGTGGGTGCGGCCGGATCCGTCCAATCCCATCGTGAGGTTCCTGGATCAGGTCTCGGACATGCTCTGTGAGCCGATCCGCCGCTTGGTTCCGACGGTCATCGGCGGGCTCGACCTGGCTCCTCTCGCCGTGATCCTCATTCTGCAGGTTCTGGACCGAGTCGTCGTGAGTTCGCTGATGGAACTGTCGCTTCGAGTCGGGTAGGTCGCATGAAGCTCTCGCTGCGCGTGCAGCCGGGCGCGAAGCGCAGTGCGTTGCTTGCTCGACTCGCGAGCGGGGAGTGGAAGGTCGCGGTGGCCGCACCTCCGGTCGAGGGCAAAGCCAACGCTGCCGTGGTGGAGCTGGTGTGTGAACTGCTCGGCGTGAAACGCCGGCAGGTGACCGTGGCGCGGGGCGGATCCTCGCGTTCGAAGATCATCGAGGTCGATGGCATCAGCGCGGCGGACGCCGAGTCCCGGCTCGCAGCGGTGCTGACGGCCGTCAGGAAGGAAGTCCCGGACGATGGCGAGTGAGCTGAAGACCCAGATCACCGCAGCCGCTGACGCCGTGCGCGCACGCCTGCGTGCCGCCGCCGGCTCTGGGCACGCCGGAGGCGTGCTGGCTCCGGAGATCGGGATCATCCTCGGCACCGGACTCGGCGATCTGGCGCAGGCGCTCGAGGGCGCGGTGGTCGTGCCCTATGCCGATATCCCGCACTTCCCGCGCTCAACGGTCGAGAGCCATGCTGGCGAGCTGCACATCGGCAAGCTGGCGGGCCGGCCGGTCGCGATCATGAAGGGGCGCGTGCACTTCTACGAGGGCTACTCCATGCAGCAGGTGGGGTTCCCGGTACGCGTGCTCCAGGCGCTCGGCTGCAGCACGATTGTGATCACCAACGCCGTCGGCGGCATGAACCCCGACATGCCCGCGGGCACGATCGTGGTCACCACCGACCACATCAACCTGATGGGCGACAACCCGCTCATCGGGCCCAACGACGACGAACTGGGACCGCGGTTTCCCGACATGAGTGAGCCGTACTCGCG
>JAYSRO010000520.1:0-4109 GCA_043720995.1 Candidatus Eiseniibacteriota bacterium | reverse complement strand
GAATTCACCACGGCCGGCGTCGCGGTCGCAGGCATGAGCCGCGACACGCCTGCGCACAATCGCGACTGGACGGAACGCTTGAGCCTGCCCTACCCCGTACTGTCCGACGCCGATGGCGTGGCGGGGCGGCGGCTCGGTATGCTGCGCTCGCTGCACATCGGCGCCTGGACGATCGAGTTCCTGCGGCGCTCGACGCTACTCGTGGCCGTCGACGGAACGATCTCGGCGGTGTGGAGCGACGTGCGGATCCGCGGCCATGCGACGCAGGTGCTCGCCGCGGCCCAGGCGCTTACGGAGCCACATCGCCCATCGCCTTGAGCACGATGAGCGTGAGATCGTCGTCGGGACCGCGCTCGCCCGCAAATTCGAGCACGTCCGCAACCAGACCATCCAGTATCTCGCGCGCGCTCTGCGTGGTGCGACGTTGGATGCTCTCTTCGATCCGGCGCGTGCCGAACTGCTCGTTGTCGGCCGAGGCCGCCTCCGAAACACCATCGGTGTAGAACACCAGCAGGTCGCCCGGGCGCACGGCGATGGGGCGCTCTTCGTAATGCGCTTCGCTCAACACGCCGAGTGCCACGCCGCCATCGACGAGGTTGACGATCGAACCGTCGGCGCGCAGGAGGATCGGGGGATTGTGGCCGGCGTTGGAGAACGTCAGCACGCGATTGCGGAAGTCGAGCAAGCCGTAGAACGCGGTGACGAACTTGTGGCGGTCCGTGCTCTCGAACACCAGCGAGTTCACCTTGCGCATCACGGCGCGGATGGCAAACTCGTTGCGGATCTCAGCGAGCAAGCTCATGCGAAACCCGGCCATGAGCAGTGCCGCGGGAATGCCCTTGCCCGCAACGTCAGCGATGGCGATGCCCATGCGCGTCTCGGACACGCGGATGAAGTCGTAGTAGTCGCCGCCGACCTGGTCGTGCGGACGCGAGGTCCCCGCCACATCAAAGCCCGGAATGATCGGGTCCGACTTGGGCAGGAACGACAACTGGATCTCGCGCGCGATCGCCAGCTCCTTCTCGAGATGGCGGCGCTCGAGCAGCTCCCGCGTCAGGCGCGCGCGCTCGATGGTCACCGCGGCCTGCGACGCGAAGGCGCGCACCAGCTCGAGGTGGCCATCGTGATAGGCGTCGTCGAGATTGCTCTCGAGGTTGAACACGCCGATCGTGCGGCCCTCCACGATCAGCGGTGCCGCCAACTCACTGCGCGTCTCGGTGCGCGCCGCGACATAGCGCGGGTCGTTGCGCACGTCGGGCACGATCACCTGTTCGCCGGTCTTGGCGACCCAGCCGACAATGCCCTGCCCCACCTGCAGGTGGAACGCAGCGTCCGAACCTTCGGGGTAGCCGAGCTCGCTGACCAACTCGAGCTTGTGCGTCTTGCGGTTGACGAGGTAGATGGCCGCGGCGTCGAAGTCCACGACCTGGTGCAGGGCGTTGAAGATCGCCTCGATGACGCCTTCGAGATCGAGCGGCGTCGAGATGGTGCGCGACAACTCGAGCAGCACATCCTTCTCGAGCGCGCGTCGTTCCGTCTCCTGCAACAGCAGCGCATTGTCGAGCGCGAAGGCGATGTGTTCCGAGGCGATCTCGAGCCGGTCGAAGTCCGCGTCGGCGAAGCCGCCGCCGTCGAGCTTGTCGATGCATTCGATAGCGCCAAACACTTCGCCGCGACGGAACAGCGGGATCACCAGCGCGGACTGGAACGGCTCGAGCGTGCCGCGGACTTCGGGGCGCTCGTCACCGGGCGCGAGCCGTACCGCCTGCTCCTTGAGCACCGCCCAACCCGCGAGCCCCTCGCCCTTGCCGACGCGGCGTTCGATCGGCGGGCTCGAGGACTCCTCGCCGAATTCACGCGACACCAGGCGCAGCCCACCGCGGCGGACGATCCAGATCCTGGCCAGCCGGGAGCCCACGAGCCGGCGGCAATGGCGGCTCGCGGCACGCAGCAGGTCATTGAAGTGGGTCGAGGCGTGGAACGCCTCGGAAGTCAGCGTCCCCAGCGCGGAAATCGTGCGCAGGGTGACGTTGGACTGGGCATCGAGGTCGTCGTGCAGGCCGTTGTCGGACACGGGATTGGACATGTGCGAACGACCGTAGCATGGGGCCCAAGAGCTCACAATAGCCAGCCCGTCAAGCCCGGGCCAACACCCCCACAATGACCTCAGGTCCACGTACGCGCGCGCCGATAACGTCCCAGAGTAGAACTGTTCCACCGCGCGACTCGAGACCTCGGAAGGATCCCGGCATGTCACAGCAGCACAAGCGCCTCGGCGACATGTTGATCGAAGCGGAGCTGATCACCCCCGATCAACTCGAAGCAGCCATCCAGCAGCAGAAGCGCTCGAGCCAGATGCTCGGCGTGACGCTGATCCAGATGGGTCTGGTGACCGAGTCGCAGGTGCTCCAGACGCTCCAGCACCAGTTGGGGCTGCCGCTGATTGACTTGAACGATGCCTCGCCGGATGAAGACGCGGTGTTGCGCGTGAAGGAAGAAGTCGCGCGCAAGTACGGCGCGATTCCGGTCGCGGTCGATGGGCGCAGCATGACCGTCGCCATGACGGACCCCTTGAATGTCGCAGCACTCGAAGACCTGCGCTTCCACACCGGCCTGTTCGTGCGCCCGGTGCTGGCGAGCGCCAGCCAGATCGCCGAGGCCATCGACCGGTTCTACAACATCGACAAGTCGATGAAGGAAGTGCTGAACAACATCATCAGCTCCGACGACGCCGGTGTCGTGACGGGCATTCCGGTCAACGACGAACAACCCGAGGACGACAACCCGGAGCTCGAAGGCCGCCCCATCGTGCGGCTCACCAACTGGATCCTGCAGCGCGCCGTCGAATCGCACGCCAGCGATATCCACATCGAGCCGATGGACCGCGAACTGTGCGTCCGCTTCCGCATCGACGGCCTGCTGCATGAAGAGCAGCGGCTACCCAAGTGGACGCAGAGCGCGCTGGTGTCGCGCTTCAAGGTGCTCTCGGATCTCGACATCGCCGAGAAGCGCATGCCGCAGGACGGCCGGCTGCGCGCCGAAGTCGGTGGCCGCAAGATCGAACTGCGCGTCTCGACGTTGCCGATCTCGCATGGTGAGAAGATCGTCATGCGTGTCGTCGATCACTCGCGCGCCATCGTCAGCCTCAACGAGATCGGGCTCTATCCCGACCATCTCGAGCAGTTGAAGGGCTACCTCGACCGCCCCCAGGGCATCATCCTCGTGACGGGACCCACCGGATCGGGCAAGTCGACGATCCTGTACTCCGCGCTGCGCCATGTGCAGCACGAGACCAAGAACATCGTCACGGTCGAAGATCCCGTCGAGTTGCAGATCCGCGGCATCAACCAGGTGCAGGTCGACGAGAAGGCGAAGAAGACCTTCCCCGCCGCACTGCGCGCCATCCTGCGCCAGGACCCCGACGTCATCATGGTCGGCGAAATCCGCGATGCCGAGACGGCGCAGATCGCCTTCCGCGCCTCGATCACGGGTCACCTCGTGCTCACCACGATCCACACCAATGACGCCGCCAGCGCCGTGACACGACTGACGGACCTTGGCCTCGAACCCTTCATGGTGGCCTCCGCACTCGTCGGCGTCGTCAGCATCCGGCTCGTGCGCACGCTGTGCCCCAAGTGCAAGGAAGGCTATGAAGCCGACGCCTCAACGCTCGGCCGCGCCGCGAAGATGGATGGCGCAGCCCCCGGCACCAAGGTCACGCTGTACCGCGGCCGCGGCTGCACGAATTGCCATAACTCGGGCTATCGCGGACGCACCGGCATCTACGAGATTCTCGAGATCGACGAGCGCATCCGCCAGCTGGTGTCGCAGGGCGCCAGCGATTCGCAGATCCGCCAGGCGGCGATCGAGAACGGCATGCGCTCGATCGGCGAAGACGGTTTGCGCAAGGTGCTCGAGGGACGCACGACGATGGAAGAAGTGACGCGCGTCGTGTACCTCGCGGAGAACGCTCCCAAGGTCTGCCCCTCCTGCCAGACGGTGCTCGCGAAGGACTACGAGTACTGCACGACCTGCGGCACCTTCGTGGGCGACCACTGCACCAGCTGCCACAAGCGCATGATGAAGGAGTGGACGTTCTGCCCCTTCTG
>JAYSRO010000519.1:0-2010 GCA_043720995.1 Candidatus Eiseniibacteriota bacterium | reverse complement strand
CACGGATCTCGATCAGCCGCGTGCGACGCAGCTCGCTCAAGCGCGCATCCGCCTGCCGCGCCACGCCCAACGCCGACACGGCCTCCGGATCATCCGCGCGCAGGGTAATCCACGCCTGCAGCACCGCTGCTACTTCAGGCTTTGCCACTTACGCCTCCACCAGGTAACCGTGCAGGGCCAGAAACAGAACCTGCCCGGGGCCCGGCGCCGCGGCCGAGCCCGGCAGGCCAGCCCCCCACTCGCCACTCATCATGCGCGCCGTCGCTCCCCGGTCCATCGCGCGCTCCGGGTGCGGCATGATCGCCAGCACGTTGCCGCGCGCATTACACACCGCGGCGGCACCCTCCTCGGCGCCGTTGGGCGCAGCGGGGAAGCGCGTGGCGATCGCTCCTCGTGCATCCGCGTAGCGCAACGGCACCTGGCCCGCGCGCACCAGCGAGGCCATGTGACCCGGTGCGCCGGTGAAGCGTCCTTCGCCATGCGCCATGGGCAACGGCAACACGCTGCCCGGCGTCATGCCATGGGTGAAGATGCAGGGCGAGGCCTCGACACGCACACGCACCCAGCGCGCGTAGTAACCTGAACGGTCCGGCATGCGGTTGCGCGCCAGCGCCAACTCGACGCGGCCGCCTCCCGGCACGAGCCCCGCTTCGACCAGCACCTGCGCGCCGTTGCAGATACCGAGCACCGGCTTGCCGCGCGCTGCTTCCTCTGCGAGCACGTCCATCAGCGGCGACTTGGCGGCGAGCGCGCCGGCACGCACGCGGTCCTGGTAGGAAAACCCACCTGGGATCACGAAGCCCTGGAAGTCGCGCAACTCAGGCGCCGGGCGGGTCCAACGGAACAGTTCCGCCTCGAGCCCCACGCGCTCGAGCGCCCAGGCGGTTTCGGTTTCGCAGTTGACGCCGGGCAGCTGCAAGACTGCGATGCGGGCGGTCATCGTGGGAGTTCCTCGTTCCACAGCTGCGACAACGGCTGGGCCGCGGCGAGCCGCAGGGCCTCGACGTCCCATGCCAGGTGACTCGCGCCGGCCCCCACATCGAGGATGCCGCTTGAGGTGACCCGGCCAATGGTCCACGCCGCTACTCCATGCGTTGCAGCGGCATCGATCAATTGCTTCGCCGCCTTCGGCGTCACGGCGAACACGATCCCGGGACTGGCGTCGAACAGTGCGACGTCGCGCCGCTCATTCAACTCCGTCACTTCCAGGCTCGCGCCCAATTGCGACTCGGGTGGCCCCGCCAGCAACATTTCGGCGACCGCCATGAGCACCCCCCCCTGCGAGACACCGTGCGCCGCACTGGCGCGTGCCCCGCGCGCGCACTCGACGGCCAGCGCCTGCAGGCGCGCTTCGGCCGCGAGATCGAGCGGCGGCGCGCCGCTGTTCGCTTGTTTGAGACACTCCCGCGCGAACGACGAACCCGCGAGCGTGGTGCGCGGCGCTCCGACCAGCACCAACACGTCGCCGCTCCGCGTGAGCGCCAGCGGTACCGCGTGAGAGACCTGCGCCAGCACGCCCGCGCACATGACGATGGGCGTCGGCGGAATCGACTGGCCGCCGGTGTTGTTGTAGAGACTGACATTGCCGCTCACGAATGGGAGCGCGGCACCCGTCGAGGCCAGTCCACCGAGCGCACTCGCCGCCTGCCCCAGCCCATCGATACTCGCAGCCAGTTCCGCCATCACCGTGGGATCTTCGGCGTCGCCAAAATTGAGGCAATCGGTGAGTGCCCACGGCACTCCCCCTGCGACCGCCACCTTGCGCGCCGCCTCGGCGACGGCGTGGCGCGCGCCGAGTTCCGGATCGGCATCGCACCATGCCGAGTGCCCTCCGACGGCGAAGGCAAGCCCCGCCTCGCGGCGCGGATGCGTGCGCAAGACCACCGCATCGGCCTCGCCCGGACGCAGCCAGGTCCGCCCCTGCACCTCACTGTCATAGTGGCGGAACAGGTACTCGCGCGAAGCGCTCGCGAAGCTGCCGAGCAGTTGCGGCAGCGCTTCCTGCAGAGG
>JAYSRO010000518.1:0-23422 GCA_043720995.1 Candidatus Eiseniibacteriota bacterium | reverse complement strand
CGATGCGACGTCGCAGGTCGTCGCGCGTGATGGTGTGGCTGTCGACCCACGCGAGCGTGTCGTTCGCGGTGGCGGCCGAGTGCCGGGTGGTTGATGGTGCAGGCCGCGCGGCGTGGGCCACGGCGCGCGGTGCAGCGATCGCGCGAGCGCTCAACAGGGCGGTGAGCGCCAATCCCAGGCAGAGCACGCAGCGAGTGACTCGGGTAAGGCGCGGAGGCGCGATCATCGGCTCCACCTTACCGAGCGGGAACGCATTCCGGAAAGCCGTCGGTAATTTCGACAATTTGGCGGGAGGCGGGGCGGCCACGCTTGGGTTGCCGGTTCGACTTGCGCACTGGGCAGGTTTGCGCGTCACTTCTTTCAGCCGGGGCGAGGCGCATGTCCCACGTTCAGCCCGGAGCGCAACTCGCTGCGAACATGATGGCTGTGAAGCGGCCCAGCCGCGGATCCTTGGGTGGTCGTGGGAAACCTTGTTCAGCGGGGCTACTTCACAATCCGGCCACCTGGGGTGGCCCGTCGCTTGCCGTAACGGGTGGGTTCTCCGTCCTCATATCGGGCCGGTGGTCTGCCGATGAATCCCAAGGCAGCCCATGGACTTGCCGCAATCCACCCCGGCTCACGACACGCCAAGATCTCGTAAATTGTTATGAGACCTATGCTTGACTCGATACCGCATGCCTCCATACAATCCTAGCCACTTGCTCACACACGCGACGACATCCCCTCTGGGGCCGCTTCGTGAGCCCGTGACGGTTGCTTGCGGTGCGTCCCGGGTTCCCTGTGCCTGCCCGGGTCAGTCCCCAATCAAGGTGGCTGCTGCAGTCCCGGGCGGTCACCTGATGCGCGGCGGTCAGTAGCCCTATGGGTATCAAACGCACACCTCGCTACCTGATGCTGGCGGTGGGCTACTCGCTCATCGTCAACTTCTCGTATGTCGCGGCCCTGCTGCTGCGCTTCGACAACCACGTCCCGGCGCGCTACATCGACGGCTACTTCCGGGTCGCCCCGATCTACACGCTGCTGTCGCTCGCGGGCTTCCTGCTGGCCGGGTTGTTCCACGGGTTGTGGCGCTACGCCAGCACCGTGACGGCGTTCCAGGTTTTCAAGGGCGTCACGCTGTCGGCGATCGGCATGGGGTTGATCACGCTGTTCACCCCGGACCCACTGTTCCCGCGCAGTACCATCGTCATGGTGTGGCTGGTGCAGTTCGTGGCGTTGGGAGGCATCCGCTTCGGCTGGCGGTTATCGCGTGAACGGCTGCTCGGCGGTTCCACGCCACGGCGCTCGTTGCGCACATTGGTCGTGGGCGCTGATCACACGGGCGTTCACCTGATCCAGGAAATGCGCCGCTCGGAAGGGCCCGAGCACCTCACGCCCATCGGCTTCATCGATGATGAGCCGCGCTTCACCGGGCACCTCGTCGAAGGCGTTCCCGTGCTCGGCACCATCGCCGACCTGCCGCGCGTGCTGCAGGAGCGGCGCGTCGAGATCGTCGTCGTCTCGGATCCCTCGATGCCGGCGAAGGTGGTGCGCGAGATCGCCAGCTTCTGCTCGCATGCGCGCGTACGCGTGAAGACGCTGCCGGGCTTGTCGGACCTCCAGTCGGGCCGCCCGGCGCTGTCGCAGATGCGCGACATTCGGATCGAGGACTTGCTGGGGCGCCAGCCGGTCGAGCTCGACATGAACCAGATGCGCGACTTCCTGCGCGGCAAGCGCGTGCTGGTGACCGGCGCGGGTGGGTCGATCGGATCTGAACTGGCGCGACAGATCGCCAGCTTCGAGCCGGCGGAACTGGTGCTTCTCGACCATGCCGAGAATGGCCTGTACTTCGTGCACCACGAAGTCGTCGCACAGCATCCGGCGCTCAAGTTGTTCCCGGTCGTGGCGGACATGAAGGACCGCGATGGGATAGACCTCGCCTTCAACCGCTTCCGCCCCGAGGTGGTGTTCCACGCCGCCGCGCACAAGCACGTGCCGCTGCTCGAGGCGAACCCGCGCGAGGCGGTGCTCAACAACATTGTCGGCACGCGCAACCTCGTCGACGCCGCGGATCGCGCCGGCGTGTCGCGCTTCGTGTTGATCTCGACCGACAAGGCGGTGAACCCGACGAGCGTGATGGGCGCTTCCAAGCGGGTGTGCGAAATCATGCTGCAGAGCCGCGCGCAGCGCAGCCGCACGTGCTTCGTCGCGGTCCGCTTCGGCAATGTGCTCGGCAGCGACGGCTCGGTGATCCCGTTGTTCCAGCGCCAGATCGCGCGCGGCGGCCCGATCACGGTGACGCACCCCGAGACGCGCCGTTACTTCATGACGATCCCCGAGGCGGTCCGGCTCGTGCTGCAGGCAGGTGCCATCGGCAAGGGTGGGGAAGTGCTGCTGCTCGACATGGGCGAGCAGGTGCGCATCGTCGACCTGGCGCGCCAGCTGATCCGCATGTCGGGCTTGCGTGAGGGCGAGGACATCGAGATCCGCTTCACCGGCCTGCGTCCGGGCGAGAAGCTCTATGAGGAGCTGCACTCGGACGCCGAGCGCACGCGCATGACGCGCCACGAGCGCATTCTCGCGTGGGACCTCGACGTGCAGGAAGAGTCCGTCGTGCGCCGCGAAGTCTCGGAGCTCGAGGCCCTCGCGCAGGAAGGCAACCCGGATGCGGTGCGCCGTCAGCTCCAGCGCATCGTGCCCGAGTACCGCGAGCCGGTTCACGATCCGTTCGAGCCCGTCACTTTGCTGCCCGAGTCGCCGGTCGTCGAGCTGCCGGGTTCGGTGCAGGAGCCCGTGGCGGTGCCGGTGCGCTGGCGCCTGACGCCGCGCCGTCTCACCGAGGCGGGCGTGGCCTCCGTGCTGCTCGCGCTGTCATCCCCATTGTGGCTGGCGCTGTGGATCGAGACGCGCGTGTTTGGCAGCCAGGGTCTGTTCATTCGCGAGACACGCGTGGGCCGTTCGCGCCGCCGCAATTCGCGGCGGGCCAGGCGTTCGTCGATCTCGATCGACCGCCGCAGCATCGAGCGGCGCACGCAGGATCTGCTCGGCATTCCGCTGCAGTGCGCGCGCTTCAATACCGCGGTGGGGCCGTTGGGAGGCTGGGTCGAGCGGCGTGGCCTCGACGCCCTGCCGTTCCTGTGGAACGTGATACGCTGCGAGATGGCGCTGGTGGGGCCGCGGCCCGAAACGGAGCAGTACATCATGCGCTGGATGCATGTCGTGCCGGACTACGACCGCCGCTTCACGGTGTTGCCCGGATTGACCGGTCTGGCCCAAGTGTCGGGCTACTCCGAAGTCGACCCGCGGGGCATCGCGCGACGCGCCCAGTACGACCTGTATTATGTCGATCACCGCTCGATCCTGCTGGATATCCGCACACTGGCGTGGGGCTTCATGGTGATGTTGCGCGGTGCTCCCGCGCGGCGTCACGCGCCCGCGGCGTCCGAGCCTGCGCAGCCGGCGGCGGTGGGATTGAGCGCGGTCGTGCCGGAGTCGGCGAATGGGACCCACATGGATGGCCAGACACCGGCGTACCGGGGGACACAAACCAAAGTCAAAGGAGTGACGCAATGATCGGTCGACTGACTCGCGCGCGCGGACTCGTCCGTGCTTGCGCCTTGCTGGCATTGCTGACCTCGCTGACCTCGCTGCCCGGGCTCGCCCAGGCACAGGCTCCCGCGGTCACGCCGGTGGAATACATCATTGGCAATGGCGACCAGTTGCAGGTCGCCGTGTGGGGCCACTCCGAAATGGACAGGGCACTCGAGGTCGACACCCAGGGCAATGTGCTGCTGCCGCCGGTCGGCGAGATCAAGGCGAGTGGGCTGACCACGCGCCAATTGTCGGACCGCATCGCGGACCGGCTCTCGACCTACCTGCGCCAGGGTTCGGCGACGGTCACCGTGACGGTGCGTGACTACGTGAGCCAGAGCGTGTTCGTCTCGGGTGCGGTCGCGCGGCCGGGCCGCTATGGAGCGCCGACGCCGCCTTCGCTGTACGACGTCATCAACATGGCCGGGGGCGCGCTCGCCAACGGCGACCTGTCCCGCGTCACGATCAATCGCCGCACGGGGCCGGGCGCGCGGCAGGTGATCGTCGACGTCGCCGCGGCGATGCGCGATGGCACCGAGTCGCAGTTGCCGCAATTGCGTCCTGGGGACACCGTCGTGTTGCCGACCTCGATCAGTCTGGTGGGCGGCACGGGCAATGGCCAGGGTGTCGGCGTGCTGGGCGACGTCGGCCAGCCGGGTCTCTATCCGGTGGGCCCCGGCGAAGACTTGTGGGTTGCCCTGGCACTCGCCGGCGGTCCGCACACATCGAGCAATCTCGCCACGATCCGCGTGCTGACGAACGAACAGTCGGGGCCGACCGTGGTGACCGTGAATCTCGAAGAGACGCTCCAGCGCGGCAACAAGCGCCCCTACATGATCAAGCCGGGGGACATCATCTTCGTCGACCAGAAGGGCGCCTCGCTGTGGGGTCGCGTCCTCCAGTTGCTGGCCACCACGCGCGACGTCGCGAGCCTGGTCGCGGTCGTCAAAGTCCTGCAGAACAATCCATAACGTCATGAGCGAACCGACTGGAGCTCCCGTGCAGATGGGCGACCTCGCCCGCATGTTCGCGCGCCGCAAGGTGCTGCTGCTGACCCCGTGGCTGATCGCCGCGGGGCTCGGCGTGGCGGCGGCCATGCTGTTGCCTCCGGTGTACTCGAGCAACGTCACCATGCTGCTCGAGCGTCCGCAGTCGATGGGCGGCTCGCTCGGCGGCATGATCAGCGCATTCGATCCGGAGCGGCAGGTGGGCGTGATGCGCGACCAGGTGTCGAGCACCACGTTCCTGCGCGAGGTCGTGACGGCGACGGGGCTCACGTCGGATGCCGCGGTGCGCGCCGAAGCATTGCGCAACAGCGACCACACCAGTGGTGCGGACGCCGACGAACAGGTTGAGGCCTACCTGATCGACAAGCTGCAGAACGCCATCATGATCAAGCGCGCCAAGGGCGGCAGCACCTTCCAGATCATCGTGGAGGAGCGGCACCCGGAGCGCGCGCGCCGCTTTGCCGAGGCGGTGGGGCACCAGTTCATCATCCAGTCCAAGTCCGCGCAGCTCGAGGCCGTCCGCCGCACGCAGGAGTTCAGCGTCGAGCAGGAAGCCATCTACAAGCGCAAGCTCGACGAGAGCGAGGGCAAGCTCGAGGCTTACCGTCGCTCGATGATGGGCAGCTCGATGGCGCAGGACCCGATCAGCCTGCCGCAGGCCCGCATCCTGCTCGAAGAGGCCGACCTCGGTATCGCCGAGCAGCGCCAGCGGCTCAGCAGCCTGCAGAGGCAGTATGCCGACGTGCTCAAGACCTACGATCCGGCGCTGTTGTCGAGCCCGGAAACCAATTTGATGGCGGCGCAGGTCAAGGGCCTCGAGCGCCAGCTGGCGTCCTCGATGCTGCTCAGCACCACCGGCGTCGACAATGGCAGCAACTCGCGCGCGACGAGCGCGCGCAAGATGTCCGAGCTCGAAGTGCAGTTCACGCAGAACGCCTCGACGGCGTTCCCGCAGGCGTCGCCCGATGCGCGCGACGCGCTGGTGCGCGTGCGGCTGGCGGAACTCGACGTGCAAGCGCGCGAGGCGCGCCGCGCCTACATCGCGGGCCAGGTCGGCAGCAGCCAGCAGCACACCTTGATGGTGCCCGAGACGGAATCGCAGTTGAAGGTGCTGCAGCAGGACGTCGACAACGCGCGCGCCCTCTACAACTCGTTCCTCCAGACGTCGGCCTCGGCGCAGATCACCGAAGCGTTTGAGAACGCGCGTGTCAGCGGCCGCTTCTCGGTGCTCGAGCCGGCCAACCTGCCGGTGCGCCCCGACAAGCCGAACAAGATCATGCTGATCCTGCTCGGGGTGATCCTCGGCGGTGCCGTGGGCGTGGGCTCGGTGTTCATGGTCGAACGCCACGATCAATCGATGCGCAATGCCGAGGAAGTCGAGCTGCTGCTCGGGCTGCCCGTGCTGGGCGCGATTCCGCGGGTCGAGGAACTCGACCGCCGCCGCCAACGCCGCAGCCGCGCGCGCGGGGGAGCGGGTCCCGAAGTCACGCGCGACCCCGGGTTGCTGCACCGGCTGAAGACCGAGTCGCCGCTGGGGCTCGAGTTCCGCCGCATCTATCTCAAGATCTCGCAGTCGCGCAGCCACCCGATGCCGCGCACGATTCTCGTCACCAGCTCGACGCGCGGCGAGGGCAAGACGACGACCTCCGCCTGCCTCGCCATCACGCTCGCGCGTGAAATCGAGGAGCGCGTGCTGCTGGTCGACTTCGACCTGCGCAGCCCCGCGCTGCACCGCGCATTGGGCATCCCGAGTAACAGTTGGGGGCTCGCGCAGATGCTGGCGCAGCGCAGCTTCGACGAACGCTTCGTACGCTCGACCGTGCTGCCCAACCTGGACTTCCTGGGTGCTGGCAAGAGCGAGCGCCCGGCGTCCGAACTGGTCGACGCCGAGTCGGTCGAGTGGTTCGTCAAGGAGGCGCGTTCGCGCTATTCGATCGTGCTGCTCGACACCGCCCCTACGCTGGCGGTGCCGGATCCGTTGATCATCGGCCGCGCGGTCGAGGGCGTGTTCTACGTCGTCAAGGCGGGGCAGACGGTGCGCAAGGCCGCCGAGTATGGTGTGAAGGTCCAGCGCGAAGCGAAGGACAACTTGATCGGCGTGCTGCTCAACGACGCGGGCGAGATCCTGCCGCACTATTACGGCTACCACGACGCCTACGGATACGCGTCCGAGGCCATCGCGGGAGAGCCGCAGGCCTGAGCCCGGAGGGTGTAGCAATGACGAGCACCCCCGCCGACGTGGCCGTGGTGATTCCCGCGCGCAATGGATTGCCCGATGTGCTCGATGCGGTCGCCTCGGCGCTCGCGCAGGTTCCGCCGCCGGCCGAGGTCATCGTGGTCGATGACGCCTCGACCGATGGCACCGCCGACGCCGTGCGCGCGCGCTTTGGCGCAAGCGTGCGAGTGGTCGCCGGCCGCTTCGATGGCGCCGCCGCCGCGCGCAACGCCGGCTGGCGCGCCGCGACCGCGCGATGGATCGCCCTGCTCGACGCCGACGATCTTTGGTTCGAGGGCAAGCTCGCGCGCGCGATGGAGCTGCTGGACCAGCACCGCGAGGCCGCGTGGTTCTTCAGTGACGGCCGCTTCCGCACCGTTGATGGCGAATGGCACGAGTCGTGGTTCGCGCTCTACGCGGACCTGCCCGAGGGCTACTTCGGCCAGCCCACGGCGGAGTTGTTCACGGTGAACTTCGTGCTGACGTCTTCCGTGGTGATCCGCCGCGATGCGCTCGAGGCGACGGGCGGCTTCAATGAAACGATGAGCCACGCCGAAGACCTCGAGCTGTGGATCCGGCTCGCGCGCCGCTGGCCCGCGGTGGCGAGTGCGCGGCCGCTGGTGCGCTACCAGCACCTGCAGAGCGGGCTCACGCGCAAGGTGGAAGCGCGCCTGGGCGGCAACTCGCAGCTGTTCGCGCGGCTCGCCGCCGACTCCACGTTGTCGCCGGAGTTGCGCCGTCGCGCGCGCAGCCGCGCCTCGTTGTCGGCGCTCAAGTTGGGATGGGCCGCCCTGCGCGAGGGCCGCAAAGTTGATGCGCGCCGTGCGCTGGCGCAGGCGTGGATGTTTCCCGAGCGCGCCGTGCCGGTGGCCATGGCATGGTCCTTGAGCCTGTTGCCGCGGCCGCTGTTCGAGGCACTCAAACGGCAGTCGTGGGCCAAGGGCAATGTGGCCGCACCCATGCTCGCCGTGCAGCGCGTGGTGCTGAACGCGGGCGATGCCACCGCCGCCAAGGGAGCGCGATGAACCCGGCGCCGCGTCCGCTCACCAACGATGAACTGCGCGAGGTGCGCGACTCCTCGCGCAAGCACGCGCGTTCCCTGTCGGGCATCGGCATCGCGCTGTTTGGCGCGGCGATGGTTGCCGTGACGATGGTCGGCGTGATCGTGCTCGACTACCGCTTCCACCAGCCGTTCCATCGCGTCGCCAAACTGATGGGTGCCGGAGCGCTGGGGCTGGGCGTGATCCTCATGCCGTGGACGGGCATCATCGCCTTCCCCGTGGTCATTCCCTACCTGCCGTGGATCCCACCGATTCCGCTGCCGGGCATGAACGCACTCAACCTGCTGCTCGGCTCGGTGTTTTGTTCCTGGGCGGTGACGCGCGTGATGCGCGGGGAGCAGATTTTCCGCTCGAGCCGCATGGGTGCTTCCCTCGGGCTGTTCCTCGGGTTGATCGTCCTCGGTGTGCTGCGCGGTGCCGCGGTTCCGGTGGGCATCTACGATGTCTACCCGGCGATCGTGGCCGCCGTGCGCGCCGTGACCTCGATCCTCGTGTTCTATGTCGCCCTGTGCATGGTACGCGGCGAGAAGGCGCGCAAGCAGATGGTCATCGCCATCCTGGTCGGGCTCGCCGCCGAGTGCGTGACCACCTTGATGATGGGGCGCACGGGCAAGGGCATGCGCGCCGTGGGCTCGATCGGGCAGTCCAACGAACTCGGCACATTCCTCGCGATGTACGGCGTGGTCGCCGCGGCGATGCTTCCGGCGGCGCGCAACTGGTTCGTCAAGGTGCTGCTGGTCGTGGTGGTTGCCGCGGCAGGGTTCGGAGTGATCCTGTCGCTGTCGCGCGCCGCGATGATGGCGGTCGCCGCCGGATTGTTCTATGTGGGCCTGCGCAGCTCCAAGTTGTTGACGGTGATGCTGGTGCTCACCCTGGCGACGAGTCCGTTCTGGGCGCCCGACTACTTGAAGGACCGTATCAACGAGACCTCGGTCGAAAGCGACGACGACGACCAGGTGACGCTCGACAACGCCTCGCAGATGCGCGTCTCGACGTGGCAGGCGTTGTTCAAAGTGATTGGGGAGCACCCCTTGGATGGAGTGGGGTTCAATGCCTTGCCGTCGGTGCTGCCGGAGAGCGGCGCTGCGCTGGGCGTGGACGTGATGGACACCTCGCACAACACCTTCCTGCGCATGCTGGGCGAGTTGGGTGTCGTCGGGCTGGCGATGTTCGTGTGGCTGTTGTGGAAGTGTTGGGCACTCGCCTCGGCCACGCTGCGCGCCGCGCGCTCGCGCTTTGACCGTCAGTTGGCCGTAGGTCTGGGTGCGGCGACGATCGCGCTGGCGATCAGTTGCGCGTTCGGTGACCGGTTCTTGAACATCATGATCTCGGGCAGCTTCTGGATCCTGTGCGCGCTGGCGGAGGACGTGCTGCACGAAGCGCCCGCCGGCGGCGTCACCGCGAAGCCATCGCCGCCGCCGGGATTGACTCCCCGCAGCGGGCTGCCGCGGGGGCCCGCGTGAACGGCCGCGCCCTGCGCTGGATGCTGAGCCTGCTGCGCCCGCCGCGGACCACGCGAGGTTTGTCGGGGCCGCGGCTCACGATCATCCGGCACCATCGCATTTACGCCGACAACGAGCGCCCGCTCTACCGTCTGGGCGTCAGCGAGAGCGTGTTCAGCGCGCAACTCGAAGTGCTGCGCCGTGAGGGGCTCACGCCGCTGACGGTCGCGGAGGGGCTCGCGCGCCTGAAGCAGGGCAATCCCGGACAGTGGGTCGCGATGTCGTTCGATGATGGCTACGCAGACAACGTGTGGCGTGCCTCGCCGCGGTTGCAGGCGGTGGGCGGCAAGGGGACGTTCTATCTCACCGCGGGGCTGATGGAAGAGCGACGCGCGCCGTGGTGGGATGAAGTGGGCAACGTGCTCGAGCAGACGCGCGAGCAGCGCCTCGATCTCGACCTCGGCGAAGGTCCGCTCGACTTGCCGCTGCGCACGATTGAAGAGCGCCGCGTCGCACTCGGCGTGCTGACCGCGCAACTGCGCGTGCCGCCGGCGGAGCGCGATCACCGGCTGGCGCAATTGCGCATGCGGCTCGGAGTACCGCTGCATGCGGAGTGCGAGCTGGCGGAGTGGGAGGCGGCGCAGGCGCTCGTGCGCGCGGGCATGGAAATCGGCGCGCATACCATGACGCATCCCCACCTGACGACGGTGCCCCCGGAAACGCAGGCGCGTGAGATTGGCGACTCGGTGGACTGGATCGAGCAGCGGCTGGGCGTGCGGCCGACGGGCTTCGCCTACCCGGGTGGTGACTACAATGAGCAGACGCTCGAAGTGATGCGGCGTTCGGGGCTCGCCTATGCCGTCACGACGCGCGCGGGCGTGAATCTCTCGGCCGCGAAGCCGTTCGAGCTGCTGCGCCGCGGCCTGTCCGAAGGGGCATGCCTGGGTCCCTCGGGCCAGTTGTCGCGCCGCCTGACGCTCGCCGAAATCGATGGCGCCTTCGACCGCCTGCGCGCACCCAAGGAGGCGGCCTCATGAGTGTGCGTCTCAACCCGGGCGAGCGCATCCGCGTGCTGTTCGTCGCCGGCAACTTCGTGGCGGGCGGCGCTGAGCGTCACCTGCTCGAGCTGTGGCGGCGGCTCGACCGCACGCGCTTCGAAGTGGAGATCGCCTGCTTCCGCCGCGAGGGGCAATTCCTCGGCGAGGTCGAGGCGTTGGGGCTGCCGATCCTCGACCTGCAGGTCGGGCGCAGGATCTATGATCCGAGCGGCTTGCGCGGTTTCATTCGCCTGCTCTCGAAGGTCCAATCGTTCCGTCCGCACGTGATTCACGGCTACCTGTTCGGGCCCAACTTGTTTGCGGCAATGGCGGGCAGGCTGGCGGGCGTGCCCGCGGTCGTCGTCGCCAAGCGCAATATCGACGCCTTCGAAACGCCGCGCCAGGTGGCGATGGAGCGCCTGGCCCACCGGCTCGCCACGCACGTCACGGCGGTCAGCGCCGCGGTGGGCGATACCGTTGTCGAACTCGGCGTGCCGCGCGAGCGTGTGACGGTGATCGAGAACGGCGTGGACGCCGCCCGCTTCGATGGGATCGTCGGCGATCGCGCAGCGCTCACCGCCAATGGCGGGCCGGTCATCGGCAGCGTCGGCTGCCTCGCGGCGCGCAAGGACTACGGCACGCTGCTTAGCGCGCTGGCCGAGCTCAAGCGGCGCGGCCGCGACTTCAACGCCGCACTCGTGGGCGATGGCCCCGACCGCGCGATGCTCGAGGCGCGCACCCAGGAACTGGCGCTGGGATCCCACGTGCGCTTCCTGGGCGAGCGGCCCGATGTCGAGCAACTGCTCAAGGCGATGGATGTGTTCGTGTTGTCCTCGCGCGAAGAAGGCATTCCCAATGCGCTGCTCGAAGCGATGGCGGCCGGTCGCCCATCAGTCGTCACGGATGTGGGTGGCAACAAGGAAGTGTTGACCGATGGCGACACGGGCTGGCTCGTGCCGTCCCAGTCGCCGCTGGCGCTGGCCGATGCACTCGATGCTGCCCTGACGCAGCCCGAAGAAGCACGCCGCCGTGGTGATCGCGCGCGTCGCGTGACGCTCGAGCAGCGCAGCATCGATGCAATGGTGCGCCGCCACGAGGCGTTCTACGTGCGTGCAGCACGGGTCGAGCGTGTGCGATGAGTTCTGAGCCGCGCCCCGCGGCAGGCCCGCCACCGGTGCGCGCGGGCAGTCCGGATGCGGTGGGTTCGACGTCCCTCAACTGGGCGGACATGCGCGGCGGCCGCCGCCTCGACATGGCGCTGTTGATGGGGCCGCGCCCCGACGTGGTGTTCGCCGATGCGCCGAACGTGAAGCGCGCGGAACGCCTCGCGGCATGGCATGGCGCCCCGCTGCTGGTTGACCTTCGCGGCATCGAGGTCCTCGCCCGCAGCGTTCCCGCCGCATGGCGCGGCGCCACGCGCTTGATCGTCGCCGACTCGGCGCAGCAGGCCGCGTGCGTCAGCGCGGGATTCGACGCCGGCCGGCTGCTGCGAATCGTCCCCGGAAGTCCCACCGCGGACCCGGCGCGCGGCGCCATCACGGAAGTGGGCTCGCTCACCGACGCGCTCGCCGAGGCGAAGCGCCTGGCCTACGGCCGCGACATCGCGCACCGCCCCACGGGCAGCTATCGCGTGCTCAAACGTGGTCTCGATCTCGCGGTGGGCTGGGGGCTGTTGATCGTGCTGGCGATTCCGTTGGCACTGGTGGCGATCCTGATCCGTCTGGATTCCCCGGGGCCGGCGTTGTTCCGCCAGCGCCGCATCGGCCGTGGTACTTCCGAATTCACCATCATGAAGTTCCGCACCATGCGCACGGGTACTCCCGATCTCGCCTCGCACCTCGTGGGCCCGGGATCGAGCCGCGTCACGCGTCTGGGCAAGCTGCTCCGCCGCACCAGCATCGATGAACTGCCGCAGCTGTGGCACCTGGTCAACGGCGAGATGACGCTCGTCGGCCCGCGGCCGGCCCTGCACAACCAGTATGACCTGATCGGCATGCGCCAGACGGTGGGTGTCGATGCGCTCAAGCCAGGAGTGACGGGCTGGGCGCAGGTGAATGGCCGCGACGACATCCCGCTCGAGCGCAAGGTCGAGTACGATCGCCACTACCTCGAGCATGCGTCGTTCGTTCGGGATCTCTCCATCATCGTGCGGACCGTGATCGTGTTGTTCTCGGACCGCGGTACGTACTGAGCAGCACACACATCCTTCCCGGGGCGGTGATCTAATGGAAGCGCTCGAGCAACTTGCGCTCACCAGCCAGGTCTCGTTCCGTGCCGTGTGGTCGGCGCTGGCGCGACCGCTGGTGTGGGTGGTGCTCGCGGGCTTCGTGGTGCCCGCGGCCATGGCGGTGGCACTGGTCAACTTCGCGCACCCCGCGCTGTCACCGCTGATGGTGCCGGTGGTGAAGGCGCTCGGGGGCGAAGCCGCGCTGCACTACCCGGGCCTGCTCGCGAGGTTGCCCGCGTTGCTCGAACGGCTCGGGTGGCTGACCAATGTGCTCACGGTTACGTTGTTGCTGGGTTGGGCGGGCACGGTGACCGCTTACGGCTCACGCGGGATTTCCGCGACGTCCGCGTTCTTTACAACACTCCAGCGCTTCGTCCGGCTCGTGCTGCTCGGCGGTCCCGTCGTGCTGCTGCACACGATCGCGGCGCAGCTGAGCGCCGCCGCACTCGCCGACCTGCCGCACCGGCTGATCAGCGCGCTGGCGCACTTGATGGCCGCCTTCGCACTGGAGGCCGCCGTACTGGGGTGGGGGATGATCTGGCTGCCCGTGCTCGTGCGCGGCGACCTGCCGTTGAGCCGAGTGTGGGAGGCCTTCCAGCGCGCGCTGCACTGGAGCACCGTCGCCGCGTTGGGCTTCGGCCTTGCGATGGCGGGGTTCGCGCTGGCGAGCCGCATCGTGTTGTTGCGCGCGCACCAACTGCTCACCACGCGGCAGCCGGACGGCGCGTTGTTCGTGGTGTTCGCGGCGGCGGCCGTCACCGCGATCGGCATCGTGGTGTTCGCGGCGGCCAGCGGCGTGCTCGCGGCGGCACTGGATGAGGGGTGGGAGTGATCGCTCGTCGGCTGGGGGCTTGCGCACGGCGGCGGCTCGGCGCGTGGGCGATCGTGACGGCGCTGGTATTGGGCGCCAGCGGTTGCACGGGCGACCATGACTTGTGGGAACGTTATCGCGCGGAGCGGCAGTTGTGGCGCGCGCGGCGTTTCCTCGGGCTCGCCGGCGCGGGTGTGAGCTCGACACCCGCGGCTGCCGAACGGCGCGCCGCTGCGGCGCTCGATCATGTCGTGCGGGCATTTCCGCCGGAGCAGTGGGCGAGCGCCGAAGCGCTGCGGCGTCCCGGCGCGCAGGACGTGGCGCGGCTCTCGGGCACCGCCGCGCTCTTGCGCGTGAGCATGGATGAGCGCGCAGGCCGGGCCGAGGAGACCGAGCGCGGCTACGCGGCATGCGCGGAGGCATTCGCGCGCGTCGACTCGGTCGCCGTCGCCGCGCGGGCGGGACACGCGCGGGCACTTGAGCGCCTCGGGCGCGACGACGAGGCCGCGAGCATCTGGCTCGAACTGGCGTTGCGCGCCGCCGAGCCCGACTCGGCGGGGTTAGCGCCCTGGGCGGTGCGGCTCTCGGCTCCCGCCGAAGCGGTGCGCCTGCTGGAGCACGCCGGTCGCCGCATCGCCGCCGATTCGGTGCGAACCACCTCGGCCGCACATCTGGAAACGTTGGCGAAGCGGCTCAGCGGGACACGTGTCGCCGAGGATCTGTGGGACGCCATCTCGCGATTGTGGCGGCAGGGTGGCGATCCGGATCGAGCGCGCACCGCCGTCCGCGCAGCACTCGCCGAGCCGACCGGGGGCGAGCGGCGGGCGACGCGCGTGCTGCAACTGGCGACGCTTTCGCAGCAGGCATTGGAGCCCGATTCGGCACGCGTCTACGCGCTGTGGGCGGCGCAGGAATTCGCCGGTCCGGTGGCGCTGGAAGCCACGTTGACACTGGCACATGCGTGGGCCGATGCAGGTGTTGCGGATTCGGCGCTGGCGGTGTACAAGCAGTTGATTGAGGTGCTTCCGCCGATGGGAGATCTGGCAGCGCGGGCGCGGTTGGACCGTGCGGGGCTGCTGGACAAGATGCAGCATTGGGAGGCAGCGCGGGCCGAACTGCGCGCCTTGGCTATGATGCAGCCCACCCATCCCTGTGGCGTGGCCGCGCTGGTTGAGATCGTCCGACACCATGTCCGCGAGGGCGAATCCATGTTCGCTACGGTCGAGGCAAAGCACGCCCTCGAGAGCTTCGATCGCATGCTCGCGATGCAGGGCGACCCGCGCGTGCGGCTCGAAACGATGATGGCGCGCGCCGATGTACTGTCGCTGATGGGCCAGACCGACGCCGCGATGCGGGAGTACACGGCGGCGTGGCGCCAGCAGACGCTGTTGCCCGCGGCCGCGGTGGCAGGGTGGCGGGCGGCGCGAATGGCGGACTCAAGCCTGGGCCAGCCGGTGGTGGCGCGCGAGCTCTACACCGAACTCTCGCAGGGTGCCGCGGATCTCGAAGTGCGCTGGCGGGCGCGACAGCACCTGGCGAATTCCTCCCCGGCGGGGGCCACGCCGTGACGCTGGGCTCCATGAGCCTCACCTCGTTGCCGTTCGAGAACAGCCTCGTCGTCGCCAGCGCCTTGATGGCTGCGGTGGTCGGCCTCGTGGTGACGCTGCGCCGCGGCCACTGGCTGACGACGCTGCTGTTCTCCGCCGCGTTCTTCGCGGTCGCCGCCTTCCAGGGTGGCACGTTGGGCATCCTGCACGCCCAGACTCCCGAGTCGGCGCGCCAGTGGGCGATCTATCTCGGGCGTTCCTCGGCGCTCGCCTCGTGGTTGTGGCTGACGCTGACGCTGGTGCTGGCGCGGCGCGACCCGTGGGAGCAGGTGCGCAACTCGGCGTCGTTCCTCGTGCTGGCGCTGGTGGGCAGCGTGGCGTTGAGTTCCGCGGCGGGCTCGCCGCACGTGGTGCAACGCGTGGTGGGCGTGGGCAGCCCGGCCTTCATCGAGTTGGGGGCACTCGGCCGCATCTACCTGATGTACCTGATCATCGCGATGGTGGCGATGTTGATGAATCTCGAGCGCATGCTGCGCAATACCATCGCCACGACGCAGAAGCGCCTGCGCCCGATCTTCCTGGCGCTGTCGTTCGCGATCTTCGCCGAGCTGATCATGGTGTCGGGCGGATTGCTCTACGGCGGCATCAAGGTGTCGTGGCTGGTGGGCACCGCCTCGCCACTGTTTGTTTCGGGCGTAGTGATCGCGCTGTCGCTGGCCAAGCGGCGGCTGTCGGATCTCACCATGCCGGCGGCGCGCCCGGTCGTGTACTTCTCGTCCGTTTCGCTGACGCTGGCGGCGGCGTTCCTGCTGGCGATGGCGGTGCTGTCCAAGGTGATGCCGACGTTGAGCAACCAGGGCCGCCTGTTGGTGAGCCTCGCGTTTTACATCCTCGCCGGCGGCGGTGGGCTGGTGCTGGTGTTCAGCCCGCGCGCAAACCGCACGATCCGCCGCTTCATCGACCGCAATTTCTACGCGAACCGCTACGACTACCGCCGCGAGTGGGAGCGCGTGAGCAACGCCATCACGCCGACCGCGCGGATCGAGGACATCGGCCGCCAGGTCGAGGGGCTGATGCGCTCGGTGTTCGAGAGCGAGCGTGTCGCCATCTACCTGCGGCGCGAGCCCGACGGCGTGCTCGTGCGCCTGCACGGGCTCGAGACCATGCCGTCCGAGTTCGAGCCTTCCAACCCGCTGGTGCTGCTGCTCGATGAGATGCGTGAGCCGGTGGTATTCCGCGAGGCCGCACTCGATCTGGACCAACTGCCCGCCGCGGCCGAGAACCGCGCCTCGATCCTGGCGCTCGATGCCGCGGTGTGCGCGCCGCTGCTGGTGGGCGACGTGATGGCAGGGGCGCTGTGGGTGTCCGAGAAGCGCACGCGCGAGGTGTACACGAGCGAGGACGTCGCCTTCATCGCCGCCATGGCGCGCCAGATCGCAGCGGCATTGTGGTTCGCGCGCCAGGCCGAGCAGCTCGCCGAGACGCGCCAGCTCGAGTCGCTGAACCGGCTGTCGACATTCGTGCTGCACGACATCAAGAACCACGTCTCCGGCCTGTCACTGGTGGTCGAGAACGCGCGCCGGCACATGGCGAACCCGGAGTTCCAGCGCGATGCGATGGCGGTGGTCGAACGCACCGTGCGCAACCTGAAGGACCTGATGACGCAGGTGTCGGGGCTCGCGCGCGCATCCGAAGTGCACCCTGAGCCATGCGATGTGCGCGACCTGCTCGAAGAATCCACGCTCGCCGCGGGCCTGACGCTGGGCGAGCGCGATGGCCTGCGCGTCACCATCGACTGCCCGCCGATGGCGCCGATCCTCGCGGACCGCACGCTGCTGCTGCGCTTGCTGGTCAATCTCATCACCAACGCGCGCGAGTCGCTGCCGGATGAGGGCGACATCATGTTGTCGGCATCGATCGAGCCGCCACTGGACGACCAGGGCGCCACGCTGTTGATGGAAGTGCGCGACACGGGGCGCGGCATGACGGACGAGTTCCTGCGGCTGCGGCTGTTCAAACCGTTCGTGACCACCAAAATCTCAGGGTTGGGCGTGGGACTCGCGCAATGCCGCAGCATCGTCGAAGCGCATGGCGGTGCCATCACGGTCGAGAGCAAATCGGGCGAGGGCACGTCGTTCCAGGTGCGCTTGCCCGCAGGGGGGCCGCCCTCGGATCTCGCGCGGCCGCGTGTGGTGTCGCACGCTGAGCAACCAGGACTCGGGAGGGAGGTGGCGCCATGAGCGAAGGAATCGAAGCCCGCGAAAAATTGTTGATCGTCGACGACGAGGAATCGATCCGGAACCAGCTCCGGTGGGGCCTGGCCGACGAGTTCGATGTATCGGTCGCCGGCACGGCGGACGAGGCGCGCCGCCTGATGCGCTCGGTCAACCCCGGGCTCGTGACGCTCGATGTGGCGCTCAAGACGCCGGGGCGCCCCGAGGAAGAGGGGCTGGTGCTGCTCGACGAGATCGTCGACCACTACCCGCACACCAAGATCGTGATGGTCACGGGCGACACCAAGCCCGAGAACGCACTGATGGCGCTGCGCCGCGGTGCCGTGGACTGGTACGCCAAGCCGATCGCGCTCGAGGAACTGCTGGTGATCCTGCGGCGCGCCCAGCACATTCGACGCATCGAACAGGCGAAGGATCCGGACCCGGTGAGTGGGCGTAAGCGCTACCACCGGCTGGTCGGCGAGTCGGATGCGATTCGCCGCGTGTTCGGGCTGGTCCAGCGCGTGGCGCCGACTGACGCGACGGTGCTGATCGTGGGCGAGCACGGCACGGGCAAGGAACTGATCGCTCACGCCATCCACGAGGCGAGCGGGCGGCGTACCGGGCCGTTCGTGCCCATCAACTGTGGCGCCATCCCCGAGATGTTGCTCGAGAGCGAACTGTTCGGGCACGAGCGCGGCGCCTTCACCGATGCTCACCGCACGCGCGAGGGCAAGCTCGAGCTGGCCGGCGGCGGCACGGTGTTCCTCGACGAAATCGGTGATCTGCCGCCGCACCTGCAGGTCAAGCTTTTGCGCTTCCTCCAGGATCATCGCGTCGAACGCGTCGGTGGCCGCGAGACGAAGCTCGTCGATGTGCGCGTGGTGGCCGCGACCAATCGCGACCTGCAGGTCGCCATGGGGACGGGGCGCTTCCGCGAGGACTTGTTCTACCGCTTGAGCGTCGTGACGATCAGCGCGCCGCCGTTGCGCGACCGCGGCGATGACCTGCGGCTGCTGGCCGAGTACTTCTTCGAGTTCTACACGCGTCACTACAAGCGCCGGCTGAAGGGCTTCACGCAGTCGGCCCTGCGCGCCATCCAGTCACATCCCTGGCCTGGCAACGTGCGCGAGCTCGAGAACAGGGTGCAGCGCGCCGTGATCCTCGGGCAGGACACGTACGTGCGCCCCGAAGACCTGGAGTTGGCCGAGCGCCAGGATCCGCGGCCGCGCTCGTTGAACGAGGCGCGCGAGCTGGCTGAGCGCGAGCTGATCCTCGACGCGCTGACGCGCAACGCCGGCAACATCACGCGCGCGGCGCGCGACATCGACGTCAGCCGCCCGACGTTCCACGACCTGTTGCGCAAGCATGCGATCGACGCGGGCAAGTTCCGCCGGCCGGACATGGCCGACCCCGAAGCGGAAGCCGAGGCCGAACCTGACCCTGTCGACCCGGATGGTGCTCCGGCCCTGCGTGAGCCGCCACCCGGTTCGTGATCTCCGCCGCCGGATGTGGTTAATTACGGCCTTCGTGGGTGCGCGACCACTTTGAGCGGCAGGGAGGCGTGACGTGCAGCAGGGATATTTTCTCGCCATCGCAGGCAATATCGGCGTGGGCAAGACCGAGCTCACCAACCGGCTCAGCGAAGAGCTGAACTGGGCGGCCTACTACGAGCCGGTGATCCAGAATCCCTACCTCGACTCGTTCTACCAGAACATGGCGCGGTGGAGCTTCCATCTGCAGATCTACTTCCTGAGCGAGCGCTTCAAAGCCCAGGTCGAAATCGGCCGCAGCCCGATCCCGTTCATCCAGGACCGCACGATCTACGAGGACGCCGAGATCTTCGCGCGCACGCTGCGCGCGCAGGGCTCGATGACCGAGGTCGACTACGACAACTACGTCGCCCTGTTCGACTGCATGGTCGGCTTCCTGCGCAAGCCCGACCTGATCCTCTACCTGCGCGCGACGCCCGAATCGCTGATGAAGCGCATCGCCAAGCGCGGCAGGGCGAGCGAGCAGGCGATCACCATCGACTACATCGCGCGGCTGAATAATGCCTACGATGACTGGATGCGCCGCGCGCGGGCCGAGACCGAGGTGCTGGAGATCGACACGGAGTCCATCCCGCTGCAGGGCGAGACGCCGGCGTTCCGCGCACTCGTCAACGACCTCAAGCGCCGCTACCCGCCGCAGGTCGAGATGAAGCTGAATCCCGGGAGCTGAAGCCCTACCGCGCCAGCACGACCTGTCCGCCGAGCGTCTTCCCCTCGGCGCGGAGCCGCGCGAAGTACACGCCGTTCGCGGCCGTGCGGCCTTGTTCGTCGCGGCCGTCCCAGTGCGCGAAGTGTGAGCCCGCCGCGAGCACGTCGTCGACGACCGTGCGGATCTTGCGGCCGCGCGCATCGAACACCGCGAAGTAGACGCGTTGGGTGCGCGGCAATGAGTACTCGAACGTTGCGCTGCTGCGCGCGGGGTTCGGGCGCGCGCCAGCGAGCCACAGGCCGTCGCGGTGCTGCAGCGGTGGGACGGCGAGCGGCGTCTCGATGGTGATGGTGGCTCCCATCGCGCTGTGGTTGCCGCACTGGTAGAACAATTGCGAGGGCGCATCGGCGGGGACGACGAAGACGAGCGTGCCATTCGCGATGCCGTTGCCCGAGACACCGTTGGTGTACTGGCTGCTGCTACCGGTGACGCGCGCGGTCTTGATGTAGAACGGATGGCCAGACGCCGCGACATTGAAGGAGACGGTCTGTCCGCGGAACAGCGTGAGTGGCTCGTTGTTGATACCGTCGATCTTGTAGGCGGTCATGCCCTGCGTGGTCACGGCGAAAGTGGTCTCGGCGAGCGATGCGCCTCGCGTGGGCGTGCCCGAGGCACGGGTCTCGGTAGGGCTCTGGAGGGCGAGGAGCGCCAGCGCGGCGATGAGGGTCAGCAGGGCAAGCGCCTTCATGCGAAATCTCCAAGGGTGCGGGTCAGCGCGACGTCCCGCAGGGGCGCGGAGCGTAGCGCGTGCATGACTCTAGCATGTCCATCGGGTGTTGCCGGAATAGGGAATCGTGCTCGGTTTAGCGTCCCGCCTGCGCCGCCAACACGCCCGCGCAGCGGCCGCAGATGCCCCCTGCATCTGCATTGATGTCATTGCGATAGGTCCAGCACCGCTCGCACTTGGTGAATGCCGTGCGAACGGCGGTCACGGTGTAGGGCGAGCTGGCATCGGCCGCCGGTGTCGCTGGGCCAGCGACGACGGTGACCTTCGCCACCATCAACAGGCCCTCGAGTTCCGCGCGGTGCCGTTCGATCAGCGCGGCGGCCTCGCCGCTGGCGCCGAGGGTGACGTCGACCTCCGTGTTCGTGGCGACCTGTTTCGCCGCGCGCATCGGCTCGATCACCGCGTTGACGGCGGCGCGCAATTCGAGCAACGCGGGCCACTCGCTGTCGGAGGCGATGCCCAGCCGCGGCTCGGGCAGCACGCTGAAGTGAACGCTTGGCGATTCACGCAGCAGCGCGGGATGGTGCTGCCACGTTTCTTCCGCGGTGAACACGAGTGCGGGGGAGGAGGCGATGATCAGGTCGTGCAGGGCCTGCCACAACACGGTCTGCGCCGAGCGGCGTGACACCGCATCGGGCGCATCCGAGTAGAGCCGGTCCTTCGACACATCCAGGTACACCGCGGACAAATGCACCGTGCACAGGTCGAGCAGCACATCGAGCGCACGATGGTACTGGTGCTCCGTCCACGCCTCGCGGATCAACTGCAGGCGTGCGTTCAAGTAGCCAGCGAAGGCGCGATCCACGCTTGAGAGCTGTGCTGCCGGCACGGTGTGCTTCGCCGGGTCGAAGTCGTAGAGATTGCCGAGCAGGAAGCGGAAGGTGTTTCGCACCTTGCGATAGGCGTCGGCCACGCGCTGAAGGATCTCATCGCCGCAGCGCACATCGTTGCGCCAATCGGTGGCGAGCGCCCACCAGCGGACGATGTCGGCGCCATACTTGGCGATGATTTCCGAAGGCGCCACGACGTTGCCGAGCGACTTGTGCATGGCGCGGCCCTTGCCGTCGAGCACCCAGCCATGCGTGAACACGTGCGTGTACGGCGCATCGCCGGTGATGCCGGCGCTCACCATCAGCGAGGAGTTGAACCAGCCGCGATGCTGGTCGGGTCCCTCGAAGTACACGATCGGCGTGCCATCCTGCTTGGCGCGCGCCCACGCGGCGCGGAAGTCCGGATGCGTCGCCTGCACCGCGCGATGCGTCGAGCCCGAGTCGAACCACACATCGAGAATGTCCGACTCCTTGCGGAACGGACCCTTCGAAGCGCAGTGCGGGCACGCCGTGCCCGCGGGTGTGAAGCGCTCGACGGGCAGGTCGTACCAGGCGTCGGAGCCGTGCTCGCGCGTCAACTCGACCGCCTGCCTCATGACGCCCGCATCGAGGAATGCCTCGTCGCACGCCTCGCAATACAGCGCCGGGATGCCGACGCCCCAGGCGCGCTGGCGCGACAGGCACCAGTCGGGACGCCCGCGCACGGATTCGCGGATGCGGTTCTGCGAGGCCGGCGGGTCCCACTGCACGGTCTTGTCGATCAACTCGAGACAGCGGTCACGATGGCCGTTGTGGTCGACGATCATGAACCACTGCTTGGTGGCGCGGAAGATCACCGGCCGCCGGCAGCGCCAGCAGTGCGGATACGAGTGCGAGAAGCTCGATGCCGCGAGCACGCGCCCGTTCGCCTTGAGCCACGCGATGATGTCGTCGTTCACGTCGAGCACATCGCGGCCCACGAAGCCCTCCACCTCGGCCGTGAAGCGTCCGCCTTCATCGACGGGGCAGGCGATCTCGAGCCCGCTGCGCTGGCCCACCACGAAGTCTTCCTTGCCGTGCCCGGGAGCGGTGTGGACGATGCCCGTGCCATCATCGAGGCTCACGAACGGCGTGCCGTCGACCATGCGCGATTCGTTGCCGAACGGCGCGGTGAACAGCGTGCCCGTGAGTTGCGCGCCCTGCAGCCGCGTCTTCACGACGTGATCCGTCCAGCCCGCGAGCGTCGCCACTGCTTCGAGACGCGCCTCCGCGAACAGGTATTCGGCGCCGCCGACGGCGACGACCGCGTAGGTCGCCGCAGGGTCGACCATGAGACCGCGATTCGCGGGCAGGGTCCAGGGCGTCGTCGTCCATGCGATCGCCGCGACCTTCGGGTGTTGCGCGAGCACACCGTTCGGATCACTGCGCAGCGGGAACAACACATACACCGAGGGTGAGGCGACGTCCGCGTACTCGATCTCCGCCTCGGCCAGCGCCGTGCGGTCGGTCGGGCACCAGTGGATCGAGCGCAGCCCGCGCTGCACGAAGCCCTTCGCCGCGAGCTCCGCGAAACTCTCGACGATCGCCGCCTCGAAGCCGTGATCCATCGTGAGGTAGGGGTGTTCCCACTCGCCCCAAACGCCGAGACGGCGGAAGTCCTCGCCCTGCTTGCCCACCCACTCGGCCGCGTACTCGCGGCAGCGCTTGCGCAGCGCCAGCTTGTCCGGCTGCTCACCCTTTGCGCGGAATTCCTTGCTGACCTGTACTTCGATCGGCATGCCATGATTGTCCCAACCCGGCAAGAACGGCGCATCGAACCCGAGCAGTGAAGCCGCGCGCACCGAAGCGTCCTTCCACACATAGTTGGCGGCGGTTCCCATGTGGATGTGGCCATTCGAATACGGCGGCCCATCATGGAGCAGCCACTGCGGCTTGCCCGCGCGCTGCCTGCGAAGCGAGGAGTAGGAGCCCTGCGCGTTCCACCACTCCAGGCGCTCCGGTTCACGACGAGAGAGCTCCGCCTTCATGGGAAATTCGGTCTGCGGCAGGTTCAGCGTGTCACGAAATCCAGCCATGCTCAGCCTCCGCGAAAATTATTTAGGTAATCCCGTACGGCAATTCAGGTGAGCCAGCTCGTTGCGCGTCGCGCCAGCCCGTCGCGCCAAAAAACAGAAAACGCCCCACGGCAAATTTCACCGTTGGGGCGAACACGTTCGCGGTACCACCCAACTTTGCGCCGGCCTCTCGGCCGCCACCTTGGCGAGCGCATCGCGCTCCGGCCCGATCTCGGGGAGCCACCCGTCCGAGCCTAGTCCGGCGCGAGCCGTTTCGGTCGGCGGCTCGGGGGTGATCTTCATCGCGCGCCACAGTCACCGGGCTCACACCGTCCCCGGCTCGCTCCCGACTGGCCCCACGACTACTCGTCCCCGTCACAGCCTTGCATGCATCAACGGGCGGGAACGTCGCATGGTGAGAGGCTGCGGTCAAACTCGCG
>JAYSRO010000517.1:0-4115 GCA_043720995.1 Candidatus Eiseniibacteriota bacterium | reverse complement strand
CAGCAGCACCAGGTGGGAGGACAGCCAGCCGACGTAGAGCACGCCGAGCGCCGTGACGGCGATGTTCTCGACCTGGCGCGGCCGCGTAGGATGACGCCGCGCCAGTCCCAACGCGAGCAGCACGACCGCGGTGATGAGGAAGTCCGCCTGGGCACCATCGGGACGGTAGGCGATCCATTGCACGCCGACCCCACTGGCGAGCCCGAGCCACAACCGCGGATCGAGGCCCTTGTTGCGCATCATCCCGTAGAATTCGAGCAGTCCGATGACGACCTGCACTGCGACGAAGGTGAAGAACGCAGCGCCCCCGCGCGACACCAGCAGCAGTAGCAGCGGCACGAACAGGATGCCACTGCCCACACGCAGCGGGAGAGCCCAAGCCGACTTGCGGCTGGCCACGGCCGAAGGGTCGCTGCTCAGGGCCTCGGGACTCAATCGACTCGCCCAAACCGGCGGTCACGCGTCTGGAAGTCGGCGATCGCGCGGTAGAGGTGCTTCTTCCTGAAGTCGGGCCACAACGTGTCGGTGATCCACAGTTCCGTGTAGGCGAGTTGCCACAGCAGGAAGTTCGAGATGCGCATCTCACCACTCGTGCGGATCAACAGGTCGGGATCGGGCAGGCCGGCGGTGTACATGTAGCTGGCCACGAGTTCCTCATCGACCTCCGCGGGCGGCACGGGCGAATGCTTCTGGTCCTCGAGGATGCGTCGCACGGCATCGACGATCTCGGCGCGGCCGCTGTACGAAAGCGCCACCAGCAACAGCATGCCGGAATTGCCCGACAGGTAGTCCTCGGTCTCGCGAATCACGCGCTGCACGGGCTCGGGCAGGTCGGCGGGATGGCCAATGACCTGGAGCCGCACGTTGTTGCTGTGCAGGTCGTCGCGCTCACCGCGCAGGGTGTCCTTGAGAATCGTCATCAGCGCCTGAACTTCGCGCTTGGGGCGGTTCCAGTTCTCGATCGAGAACGTGTAGAGGCTCACCACTTCGACACCCAACGCCACGCAGCCGCGGACCGTGTCGCGCACGGCATCACGGCCGGCGCGGTGCCCCATCAGGCGTTGAATACCGCGGGAACGGGCCCATCGCCCATTCCCGTCCATGATGATGGCGATATGCCGGGGGATGTCGCCACTCCGGCGCAGTTCCTCAGGGCTCAGTGTACCGCTGGACAACGCGCCTCCGCGTCCCGGCCTAAGACCCGTCAGACTTCCATGACTTCGGCCGTCTTCTTCTTCAGGATCTCGTCGAGGCTCGCAATGTAGCGGTCGGTCAACTTCTGGACGTCCGCGGTCAAACGCTTCGCTTCGTCCTCGGCCACTTCGTGATCACCCTGCAACTGCTTGACGGTGTGGTTGACATCATGTCTCACCTGCCGCACGTGCACGCGGCCCTCTTCCACCAGCTTCGCGATGACCTTCACCAAGTCCTTACGGCGATCTTCGGTCAGCTGCGGAATCGGCACGCGCACCACGGTGCCGTCATCGGTGGGATTGAGCCCCATCTCGGACTGCTGGATGCCGCGGATGATTTCCTTGATCAGCGACTTGTCCCACGGCTGCACCACGATCAGCCGGGCCTCGGGCGCCGAGACGCTGCCGACCTGCGCCAGCGGCACCAGCGAGCCATACGCTTCGACCTTGATGGTGTCGAGCAGCGCCGGAGTCGCCTTGCCGCTGCGGATCGAGGACAGCTCGCGCTTCGCCGCCTCGACGGCCTTCTTCATCCGTTCTTCGCCTTCGGCGAGGACCTTGTGAGTCGCCATCCTTAAGACTCCTTGACGGTCGTTCCGACGGCTTCACCCTGCACGACACGGAGCATGTTACCGCGCACCCCGACATTGAACACGATCAAGGGCAGCTGGTTGTCCATGCACAAGGAGATGGCCGTCGAGTCCATCACCTTGAGACCGCGATTCAGGATTTCCATGTAATTCATCGTGGTGAAACGGGTCGCGGTCGGATCCTTCACCGGATCGGCAGTATAGATGCCGTCGACCTTCGTCGCCTTGAGGATCACGTCGGCGCCAATCTCGATGGCGCGCAGCGCCGCGGCGGTGTCGGTGGTGAAATACGGGTTGCCGGTGCCCGCGGCCAGCACCACGATGCGGTTCTTCTCGAGGTGACGCACGGCGCGTCGCCGGATGTAGGGCTCACACACGCGGTCCATTTCGATCGCCGACATGACGCGGGTATAGACGCCGCGCTTCTCGAGCGCGTGCTGCAACGCCAGGCCATTGATGACCGTGGCGAGCATGCCCATATAGTCAGCGCCCACCCGGTCCATGCCGCGCGTGCTGGCAGCGAGACCGCGAAAGATATTGCCGCCGCCCACCACGATGCCAATCTGCACGCCCAAGTCATGAACCTGGCGAATCTCGTCCGCGAGATCCGACATGACGTTTTCGTCGACGCCGTGTCCCCCCTTGCCGGCGAGGATTTCCCCGCTCAGCTTGAGCAGGATGCGTTGGAACGCGGCGGGCAAGCCGCTACTCCTGGCCGAGCTGGAACCGGACGAAGCGGCGGACGACGATGTTCTCGCCGGTCTTGGCGGAAGCCGCCTTGACCAGATCCTGAACGGTCATCTTATCGTCCTTGATGAACGGCTGGTCGAGCAGGCAGATCTCGGAGTAGAACTTGGCGATCTTGCCCTCGACGATCTTCTCGATGATGTTGGCGGGCTTGCCCGAGCCTTCCATCTGCGCGCGGAAGATTTCCTTTTCCTTCTCGATGCGCGCCGCCGGCACTTCTTCGGGGCGGACGAACTCGGCGCCACCCGCGCAGGCCTGCAGCGCCAGGTCGCGAACCAGCTTGGCGAACTCGTCGGTGCGCGCCACGAAGTCGGTTTCGCAATTCACTTCGATCAGCACGCCCACGCGGTTGCCCGCGTGAATGTAGGAGTCGACCAGGCCTTCGCTGACCGAACGGCCGGACCGCTTGTCCGCCTGTGCCATACCGGCCTTGCGCAGCAGATCGACCGCCACGGCGAGATCCCCGGAGGCCTCGGACAGCGCCTTCTTGCACTCCATCATGCCGGCGCCCGTCTGGTCGCGCAGCTGCTTCACCTGTTCCGCGGTGATGGTCATCTCGGCATCCTCATATGCAACAGGCGGCCGGCCGGCGCTTGGGCCGTTCGCGCGCCGCCTGATTGCGCTTCATGGTGGTTAAGGTCGCCGGTGCCCCCGCGAGCCGGGAGCACCCTGCGGTGCAAGATCTAGACGGAAGCCGGCTGCGTCGGAGCCGGCGTTGGCGTCGTGGCGCCGTCGGCCTCGGCGTCGTCGCCCCCGAATGAGACCGTCTCCTGGTCCGCACCCTCGGCCACGAACGACTTTGCTTCAAGCACGCTGTCCGCGACCATCCCGGAGAACAGGCGGATGGACCGGATCGCGTCGTCGTTGCCAGGAATCGGGAAGTTGATCAAGGTCGGGTCGCAGTTCGTATCGACGACGCCAGCGATCGGGATGCCCAAACGGTTGGCTTCGGCGACCGCGATCTTTTCCTTCTTGGTGTCGATGATGAACAGCATGGCCGGCAGGCCCGGCATGTCCTTGATGCCTTCGAAGGCAAACTGCAGCCGCTCGCGCTCGCGACCCAACCGCGAGACTTCCTTCTTGGCGAGCTTCTCGAAGGTGCCATCGTTCGCCATGCGGTCGAGCTCGTGCAGACGCTTGATGCTGGTACGGATGGTCTTGAAGTTGGTGAGCATGCCACCCAGCCAGCGCTCGGTCACGAAATACTGGCCGGCGCGCTTGGCATCTTCGACGACGATGGACTTGGCCTGCTTCTTCGTGCCGACGAACAGCACGTGCCCGCCCCCACGCACCACCTTCTGCAGGGCAGCCTTCGCCTCGTTGACGCACTTGAGCGTCTTCTGCAGATCGATGATGTAGATACCGTTGCGCTCCATGAAGATGAACTTCTTCATCTTCGGGCTCCAACGGCGCGTCTGGTGCCCGAAGTGAACTCCCGCTTCGAGCAGGTCCTTCATCTGGATATCCGGCACAACAACCTCCTTAAGGGGTTAGGTCTTCGCCCGCACCGGCTTCAATCTGCGCTCTACTCCCGCACGAACTCATAGGCTCGCTGCAGGAGACCCCGGCGCATCGATCCGGGCGT
>JAYSRO010000516.1:0-4116 GCA_043720995.1 Candidatus Eiseniibacteriota bacterium | reverse complement strand
GCGCTGTCCACCGGCTCAACGGTTCCCCGCGGCACGGTGGTGAAGTTCCTCATCTACCTCGACAATACCACCACGGCGCCGTTGGATTCGGTGAACGTCTCAGACGTGCTGGCCGCGACGTTCGCTTACCAGGCGGGCACGATCAAAGTCGATGCATCGCAGAACACCGGTGCTACGGCGGCCAACATTTACGCGGCCGTAAACGCGGCCGCAGCGCTGACGGATGCAGTCAGCGGCGCGGACGTCGCGGGCATTACCTCCGCCACGATCAGCGCCGGAAACAGCGCGGGCAACGCCATGGTTACCGCGCCCGCCAGTAAGGTGTGGGCGCTGCTGTTCACGGTGAAGATGCAGTAGGTCTTAGTGGCCGTGGCTCTCTACGGTGCCGGCAATCTAGAATGATGCCGCAATCAGCGAGGGCGCACGTTGCGTTCGCGGTGGCGGGTTGGCTGCGGGCAGAGGGAACAGGGACGTGACTTCTGGTGGCGGGGATGATTCGGACACATATGCGTGCCGTAATTCTGCGCACTCCCTCACGGGCTTCTTGCGGAGCGGCATCGTCAGCGCCTCTCGCGCGCGCATTTCCAGCCTCGCGGCAAAACGGCTGGCTCTCGCGTTGTGGATCGGTGCGTGGGCTTGTGTTGCCGCGACGAGCCATGCGCAGACCACTGTGACGCAGACTGTTGGCGCTGGGACCGATGATGTGGAGGAAGAAGGTCCGACCGGAACCACACCCGGGAGGATCTACAATTACAGTTCAGACATCGAGCTTGTGAGCGATTTTCAGTCGCCGACCTCTGGTGTTCAGAAGATTGGCTTGCGCTTTACCTCGATGGCGATTCCTGCAGGCGCCACGATCACGAATGCCTACCTGACCTTTCGCGCGGTGGCGGCTGATGCCCCAATGACCAACGCCGACGCAACGAGCCTGACCCTGAAGGGTCACCTCGCTGCCAATCCGCCAACATTTCCTACCACAAATGGCTACATTAGCGGTCTACCACTGACAACGGCGTCCGCATCCTGGGTGCCAGCGACATGGACGACAGGCACGGATTACAATTCGCCCAGCATCGCTTCCGTCGTCCAGGAACTCGTCAATCAGGGCTCGTGGGCTTCCGGCAATTCCATCGCTATTATTATTACTGGGACCGGTCACCGGGCGTCACAGGCCTATGAAACTGATCCGGCGCACACTGCGCGATTGACCGTCACATATACCTTGCGCACGATCTCGGGCACGATCTTCGAGGACTCGAACTACGGCGGAGGCTCGGGCCGCGACAGCGCGGCGGCGGCCGGCGTGGGGCGCTCGGGTGCGCGCGTCGAGCTTTACAACAACTCAGGCGTGTTCGTGACCTCGACGACCAGCCAGACGGCCGGCGCGTTCGCGTTCGCAAGCCTCTCGTCAGGCAACTACACAGTGCGTGTGGTGAACGACTCAGTGAGTTCCGCTCGCACGGGGTACACCAGCAGCCTCAAGGGCGTTCAGACCTACCGCACCAACGCCAGCAGCGGCAGCGCCGTCGCAGTCTCCGACTACGTGGGCGGGCAGAACCCAGCCGTGGCGGACGCCGCAGCGGGCAGCGCGGGCGCGACGATGAACACGACGACGGGCGTGTTCAGTGTGGGCCCAAGCGGCACCGGGCAGTCGATCACGAACGTCACGGTGGGTGCGAGCGACATCATGGACGTGGACTTCGGCTATTGCTTCGACGTGATCGTCAACACGAACAACAGCGGGCAGGGGAGCGTGCGGCAGTTCATCCTGAATGCCAACGCGCTTCTCAACACGGGGCTCGCGCAGTCCGGACAGGTGGGTGGGAAGGACAACGCCATCTGGATGATCTCGAATGGCACGTCGGCCGCGGGGTTGCGTGCCACCAATAATTACTTCACGAGTGGTATTGCGACGATCAGTCCCACGTCGGCATTGCCGACGGTCACGTTTCCTGCGGTACTGGACGCCCAGCAGCAGCCCGGCTGGTTGAGCGTACCGATCATCGAGCTCAACGGGACGGGCGCGACGGGTGCCAAGGGGTTGTTGGTGACCGGCGGCGCGACGGTACTGCGCGGGCTGGTCATCAACCGCTTCCCCGCCACCGGGATCGAGCTCACGACCGCCGGCAGCGACACCGTGCAAGGTTGCTATGTGGGCACGAACGCGGCCGGCACGGCGGCGAGCGCCAATGGGGTTCATGGCATCTATGCCTCCGGGATCACCAATAACTTGATCGGCGGCACCGGCACCGCGACCGGCAATGTGGTCTCCGGCAACACGCAAATCGGCATCTATTTCGACAATGCCGACAACAGCACGATCGCCGGCAACTACGTCGGCACGGGGGCCAGCGGTACGACCGACCTCAACGGCTCCGTGTCGAACACGTTCGAGTCCGGCATCGTGCTGACCAATGGCTCGAGCGGCAACACCATCGGGGGCACTACGACGGCGGCGCGCAACGTGCTCTCGGGCAACAACCACTTCGGCTTCGAAGTGCTCGGGGCGACCTCGCAGAACAACGTCGTGCAGGGCAATTTCATTGGCACAACGGTGTCCGGCCTCGCGGCATTGCCCAACGTGAACGGCGGGGCGTCGTTCTGGGGTGCGGGCAGCGGGAACGTCGTGGGCGGCAACACGGCGTCCGCCCGCAATGTGATCTCCGCGAATACCGGATACGGCGTACTGGTCGGCAGTGCCGCCACGAGTGCGACGATCCAGGGCAACTACATTGGCGTCGGCGCCGATGGCACCACCGCGCTCGGAAACTCCGGCTCGGGCATCTCCGTCGAGGGCGCCTCGACCAACACCCGCATCGGCACGGACGCCAATGGCACGAACGACGCGGCCGAGGGCAACATCGTTTCGGGCAATACCTACGGCATCACGGTCACCGACAATGGCACGACGGGGACCATCATCGCGGGCAACACGGTTGGTCTGGCAGGCGACGGGACGACCATCGTCGCGAACAGCAGCCGCGGCGTCTCGGTCCTCACCAACGCCTCGAGCACCGTGATCGGTGGCACCACCAGCGTGTCGCGCAATGTCATATCGGGGAATGCCTCGTTCGGCGTGTACCTGGGCGGCACCACGTCGGGTACCCGCGTCCTCTCCAACTACATTGGCACAAACGCCGCCGGCACGGCGGCACGCGCCAACCTTGACGGCGTGTGGATCGACGGCTCGGGCGGCAACACCATCGGCCAGTCCGCATCAGGCAATCTCATCTCCGGCAACACGTATTACGGCGTCGTGGTGGATGCGGCGACGGCCACGGCCGACACGATTCGGGCAAACCTGATCGGGCTCGATGCTGCCGGAACCTCGAGTGTTGCCAACGGCGCGCATGGGATCTGGGTCTCGAACGGGGCGACGGGCACGTTGATCGGCGGAACAACGGCGGGCATGGGCAACACCGTTGCCTTCAACGCAGGGGATGGCATCAACGTTGCGAACGCCTCGGTCGCCTCGATTCTCGGGAACGTCATCCGGGCCAACACGGATCTGGGAATCGACCTGGATACCAACGGCGTCAACCTCAACAACGGCACAAAAACCGCCGGGCTGTCCAATAGCGACATGGACTTCCCGGTGTTCACCTCGGCCTACTTGAACGGCACCTCGCTCAGCGTCACCGGCTACGTGGGCAGTGCTCCGAGCCAACCGACATTCGCCAGTGCTCGCGTGGAGTTGTTCAAATCAGATAACGACGCGACCGGTTACGGCGAGGGCTCGAGTTATCTGGGAGCACTTACCGCCGACGCCAGCGGCAATTTCACCGGCACCCTGACCGTGTCGGGCCTCGCACCCGGCGACAAAGTCACGGCGACCGCAACCGACGGAACCAACAACACCTCGGAATTCGGCGCCGACTCGACTGTACGCGCACTGAGCCTCGTCAAGCGCGTATTCGCCAGTAATGGCAGCGCCCTCGCAAGCGGCGCCACGCTGGCAAAGGGCACGCTCGTCCAGTTCCTGCTCTACGTGGATAATCGCGCGGGCGCGGTAACCGACGTGCGGCTGAGCGACGTGCTTGACCCGGCGTTCGCCTACGTGGCGGGCACGATGCGAGCGGCCAACGTTACCGCCAGTTGCACGTCCACCACGTGCAC
>JAYSRO010000515.1:0-2014 GCA_043720995.1 Candidatus Eiseniibacteriota bacterium | reverse complement strand
CGCCCTCGCCGGCGGCGGCGAACCTGTGTGGCGTGACTCCTGCCCGGCGCGCCACTTGGGGCGAGCTCAAACAGTTGTATCGTTGAGCCTTGCGCATCGCGAACCTCAACTCGTCCCGGGGCGAGTTGAGGTCGCAGCGATCCTGTTTCCGTTCGGGATCGCAAGCGCAACTCGATGCGCCGAGATTGTTCCACGTCGTGAAGTCAGTAATTCGCTGTCCTGTGCCTGCAATCGGCGCTATCCTGTGATTCCCCTCAAGTGGAAGGAGTGCCCGAATATGAAGCTCATCCTGATCGCATTGGTTTGCTGCGTTTGCGTATCCAATGCGTTCGCGGGAGGCGCCAATGTTTCTGCAAACGCGTGCCCTGGCGTCGCGGGCTCGAGCCTGGTTGCGGGCGATCTCGATTGCGCCGGGGGAGGAACCCTGGTGCTGTTGATCACGTTTCAGCCGCAGGAGCGCATCACGGATCTCGTCGCCGCAGATGCGGTGGTCAAACTTTGGGTGGGTCCCAGCGGCGAATCAACGAGCAGCGCGACCTTCTGGGATTTCAGTTCGGCAAACTCCGCGGCCCTGAAGAGTAGTCCGCTCCGTCCCCTCGGGTGTTCACCGTACTCCCCGGCCTTCGGTGTGGCTGGGAGCGCCTCGAGCGTGGCCGCGCATTTCATCGACCCGCTCCGCATTCAGATCGACGTGAACGCGAACCGGCCGACACCTGTCACAGTGCTTGCGGAGCAGAAATTGTTTGGGATGCAATTACTTGTCGATCTCGGCACGTCGTTGGAATCAGGGACGGGGTCGTTCGAAGGATGTGTTGATTGGGCTTTCCTGGCGCTCACTGAACTTGTTCCGCGATCGGCTTCCGGTGCGAGCGTCACTTCATTCGAACACACTGGCGACCTGACGCCGTATGCGGTGGTGGTCAATCCGCCTCCTCCAGGTCTCCCCGTCGCGCGCCAATCGTGGGGACGCCTTAAATCGCTTTACCGGTAGCCCGGCGATCATTGCGCCATCTTCCTCCCGCCCAGTTGACCACGCCCTCTTGGCTCTACGGCTCGGTTGACCAGTGCCTCCGGGGCCGCCTATATTGCTGGTTCGCCTTTTGCGGAAGTGGCGGAACTGGCAGACGCACTAGATTCAGGTTCTAGCGCCCGCAAGGGTGTGGGGGTTCAAATCCCCCCTTCCGCACCATTTTTCCCTCTCGCGCAGACCTGCGGGGGGCCGTGGTGCCCGACGCCTCGCTCCTCGACGCCTCGTGTCGCGCCCGCGGCAAGAGCGGCGCGGTGTTCCAGGGCCGCACATTCGTCGGCAGCCAAGGATCGCCGATCCTCAAGGTGGATTCCGGATGGCCTCGCCAGACGACTCGAGCGAAAAACTAGTCGCGCAGAACCGGCGCGCGCGCCACGACTACGAGATCCTCGAGACCATCGAAGCCGGCATGGTGCTGAGCGGTCCCGAGGTCAAGAGCCTGCGCGGCGGCAAGGCCAGTGTGGCCGGGGCCTACGCCACCGTCGAATCGGGCGAGGCCTTCGTGCTGCAACTGCACATTCCTCCCTACGAGCAGGGCAATCGCTGGAATCTCGATCCCTTGCGCCGGCGCAAGCTGCTGCTGCACCGCGCCGAGATCGCCGACCTCGAGCGCGCTGTCGCCCAGAAGGGCCACACGCTGGTGCCGCTCAAGCTGTACTTTTCCAAGGGCATCGCCAAGCTGTTGATCGGCGTCGCCCGTGGCCGCAAGACGCACGACAAGCGCCACGCCATCGCCGAGCGCGATGCGAAGCGTGAAATGGACCGCGCCAAACGGCGAGGGGAACGCGGGTGACCGTTCGAGTGCGACGGAACGCACGAGTCGTGATGTGGATCGCCGTGCTGAGCGCGACATTCGCCGCGCACGCGGGCGCAGCGCTGCCGCCGTGGGGCGGTTCGGGTAAGCGCGAATCGCCGCCTGCCCAGACGGCGCCGCCCGCCGCCACGCCCGCAGCGCCGGGATCGCAGGCCGCGGTCGCGGCGCCTGCG
>JAYSRO010000514.1:0-2018 GCA_043720995.1 Candidatus Eiseniibacteriota bacterium | reverse complement strand
TCGAAGTGCCCTCCCACCCTGTCATCCCCTTCATCGAAGGCGACGGCACGGGCCCCGACATCTGGCGCTCCTCCGTGCGTGTGCTCGACGCCGCCGTCGAGCTGGCCTACGGCGGCAAGCGCAAGCTCGAGTGGCTCGAAGTGCTCGCCGGGCAGAAGGCGTTCGACTCGACCGGCAACTGGCTGCCCGACGCGACACTCGATGCGTTCCGCACCTACTTGGTCGGCATCAAGGGCCCGCTCACCACGCCGATCGGCGGCGGCATCCGCTCACTCAACGTGGCGATGCGCCAGATCCTCGACCTCTACGTTTGCCTGCGTCCCGTGCGCTGGTTCCAGGGCGTGCCCTCGCCGGTCAAGCACCCGGAGAAGGTCGACATGGTGATCTTCCGCGAGAACACCGAAGACATCTACGCCGGCATCGAGTTCGCCGCGGGCTCGGACGAGGTCAAGCTCGTGCTCAACTTCCTCGCGGAGAAGTTCCCCTCGTCCTACAAGAAGATCCGCTTCCCGGAATCGACCGCCGTCGGCTTCAAGCCCGTGTCGCAGGAAGGCAGCGAGCGCCTGATCCGCGCCGCCATCGAGTATGCGCTCACCCAGAAGCGCAAGAGCGTGACGATCGTGCACAAGGGCAACATCATGAAGTTCACCGAGGGCGCGTTCCGCAACTGGGGCTACGCACTTGCCGAGCGCGAATTCGGCGACCGCGTCTACACGTGGGAACAGTGGGAACGCACCAAGGCCGCCAAGGGCGAGGACGCCGCCAACACCGAGCAGAAGTCGGCGCTCGCAGCGGGGCGCGTGCTGATCAAAGACGCCATCGCCGACATCACGCTGCAGCAAGTGCTGACGCGCCCCGATGAGTTCGACATCATCGCCACGCTCAACCTGAACGGCGATTACCTGAGCGACGCACTCGCCGCGCAGGTCGGCGGCATCGGTATCGCCCCCGGCGGCAACATCAACTACATGACGGGCCACGCCGTGTTCGAAGCCACGCACGGCACCGCGCCCAAGTACGCCAACCTCGACCGCGTCAATCCCGGCTCCGTCGTGCTGTCGGGCGAAATGATGCTGCGCTACCTCGGCTGGAACGAAGCCGCCGACCTCATCATCAAAGGCATGGACGGCGCCATCGCGAGCAAGCGCGTCACCTACGATTTCGCGCGCCAGATGGAAGGCGCGACCGAGATCAAGTGCAGCGAGTTCGGGGATAACCTGATCGCGAAGATGAAGTAGTGCGAAGAGTGAGTGGAAGTGCGATCGAGCCTGGGCGCCGCGTGGCGTCCGGGCTTGTGTCGTTTTGGGGCGTCGTCGTGCTGGCGGCGTTGTTGCTCGTGGGCGTTGGCGCAGGCCTCGCGCTGGCTGAGACGCGCGAGACTCTCACGGTGGGCGCCCCGCTTCCGCCGCTCACCGGGCGCAACCTCGCCGGCGAGAAGGTCACCGTGCTCGAGGCCGCGCACGGCCGCGTCACCTTGCTGGCGCTGGGATTCAGCTACGACTCGAGACACGCCGTCGATGCGTGGGCCGACCGCTTCAGGGGCGAGTTCCATGCCGACTCGCGTGTCACATGCCTCGAGCTACCCATGATGTCCGGCGTGGGCGCACGCATGGGCAAGCCCTTCATCGAGCGCGGCATGCGATCGGGCACGCCGAAGGCGCTTTACCGCAACGTCGTCGTGGTGTGGAGCGACGTCGGCGACTGGCAGGATCGGCTGCACGTGCGCGACAGCAAGCTCGCGTACCTGATGTTGCTCGATCGCAAGGGGCGACTCGTGTGGTCCGGCACCGGCGCGCGCGACGTGAAGGGCTATGAGCGGCTGAGTGCGAGGGTGCGGGCGTTGCGGCGGTAGCGCGAGGGGGCGCGGGCGTCGCGCCACGGCGCGGCCGCGCGCGGGCTTACACAGGCGTTCGCGCCGCTTAGGCTTCGTAAATAAATAAAGGTATCGCATGTCGTCTGAAGGTCGTATGATCCCAACGTATGAGGACCGGCTCCGAACTTCAGGCGAGGCTTGCGAG
>JAYSRO010000513.1:0-23458 GCA_043720995.1 Candidatus Eiseniibacteriota bacterium | reverse complement strand
CGCCGAAGGCCTGACCGGTCGCGTGCAACCCAGCATCCTGATCGAAGGGCTCGAGCGCGACTATGGTCAGTTGCGGGCGCTCAAGGGCATACAGCTTGAAATCGCGCCGGGCGGCATCACGGGATTGCTGGGGCCCAACGGTGCCGGCAAGACGACGCTGGTCGAGACACTCGAGGGCCTGCGCGAACCCACGCGTGGGCAGGTGAGCGTGCTGGGGATGGATCCCACGCGTGAAGCCTCGAAGCTGCGACTGCGCATCGGCGCACAGCTCCAGTCCACGGCGATCCCGCCGGACCTGACGCCGTTCGAGGTGCTGCGCATGTACGCCGCGTTCTACCCGGCGACGCGTCCCGTTGCGGCGATCCTCGATCGCGTGGGGCTCACCGCCAAGTCGAAGTCGCTGGTGCGTGAGTTGTCGGGCGGTCAACGGCAACGGCTCGCGCTCGCCATGGCGATCCTGCACAGTCCGGAGTTGCTGATTCTCGATGAGCCCACGACCGGGCTCGATCCCGTCGCGCGCCGCGCGTTGCACGAACTGGTGCGCTCGCTGCGCGATGAGGGTTGCTCGATCATCCTGAGCACGCACTACATCGAGGAGGCCGAGCAACTGTGCGATCGCGTGATCGTGCTGCGGTCGGGCGAAGTGGTCGCGGATGGCTCGCCGTTCGACCTGCTGCAGCGCTCAGGGGGCAGTTCAACCCTGTGGATCGCTTGTTCGCATGACTTCGATCCCGCGCCGTTGCTGGCCGCGGGTGCCACCGCCCAGGGCAAGGAGGGGGCGCACGTCCGGTTCGTCACCCACGATCCCGCGGCGGCGATCGTTGCGCTGGGGGACATGCTGCGCAACCAGGGCCTCAAGCTCACCGACCTGCGCATGAAGCGGCCCACGCTCGAGGACGTCTACCTCGAGCTGGTAACGGACGATCCCGAAGCCGCGTTGCGCGAGAGCGCTTCATGATGACGATCCTGCGCGCCACGTTGGCACTCTATCGCGGCCACTTGATCACCTTCATGCGCTCGCGCACGGCCGTGTACTGGTCGCTGGCGTTCCCGCTGGTGTTCCTGCTGATCTTCGGCTCGGTGTTCGGACGGGGCGATCCTGAGCAGTTGGACATCCTGATGCCGGGGCTGCTCACCATCACCATCATTTCGGGCAGCTTGTTCGGTGTCGCCATTCGCATGGTCACCGAGCGCGAGACCGGCATCCTCAGGCGCCAGCGCCTGACGCCGTTGCATCCGCTCTCGATCGTGATGGCACACGGTGCGATGTCCCTGACGATGCTGCTCGGGTCAGTCGCGGTGCAGACGCTCGTCGCGCGCTTGTTGTTCGGCTTCGCCGCCAGGGGATCGGTGTTCTCGCTGTTCGTCGTCGTCGCCCTCGGCGGTCTGGCACTCATCCCGTTCGGGCTGGTGGTCGGCAGCATCGCGCGCGACAGCAAGGTGGCGCCGGCGATGACGAACTTCCTGTTCTTCCCGCTGATGTTCCTGTCGGGTGCGACGATCCCCTTCCCGCTGCTGCCCGAGTGGCTGCAACGCGTGGCGCGGCTGATCCCCACGACCTACCTGGTCGAGGCGCTGCAAGGAGTCATCATCCGCGGCGTCAACGTATTCAACCTCGGGGCACCGGTGATCATGCTGCTGCTGACCGCGGTGATTGGCGTCAGTATCAACGGCCTGTTGTTCCGCTGGGAGAGTGACGAACCCGTCAAGGGCCGGCGCCTGCTGATCTCCATGGCGGTGATGGGCGCGGTCTACGGCACCGCCTACTTCGTGGCGCCAACGCTGCACATCGCGAGCAAGATCGGAAAGTAGGGGAGCGGGCTGGCCGTCCAGGCAAAACAAACGGGCCCCGCACATTGAAGTGCGGGGCCCTTCTGTTTACGTGTTCGCTTACTTCGACTGGTTCGACGTGATGCGCATTCCGTAGAACGAGCGGTACACGTAGAACAGCGCGATCAGCATGAACACCACCGACACCGGCACGCGGATCGTGGGGTTCGCGACGGCCATCTCAACCGCCAGCAGGCCGAACAGCGTCGTGAACTTGATGATCGGGTTGAGTGCCACGGACGAGGTGTCCTTGTACGGGTCACCGACGGTGTCGCCGACGATCGAGGCGTCGTGCAACTCTGTGCCCTTCATCTTCAATTCGACCTCGACCACCTTCTTGGCGTTGTCCCACGCGCCACCGGCGTTGGCCATGTAGATGGCCTGGAACAGACCGACCACGGCGATCGACACGAGGTAGGCGATGAAGAACACCTCGTTGAAGAACGCATAGGCGATGGTGAGGCAGAAGATGACCATGAAGATGTTGAACATGCCGGCCTGCGCGTACTGCGTGCAGATGCGCACGACGGTGCGTGAGGTCTCGACGCTCGCGGCTTCCGCCGAGTCGAGCTTGATGTTCTTCTTGATGTACTCGACGGCGCGGTAGGCGCCGGTGGTCACGGCCTGGATCGAAGCGCCGGTGAACCAGTACACCGTGCCGCCGCCCATCAGCAGGCCGAGCAACACGTAGGGGTCGAGCAGGTCGAGCTTGAAGATCTGCGCGCCACTGGCGTCCAGCCCGAAGTGCTTCTGCAGCGTCAGGATGATCGAGAACAACATCGTCGTAGCCCCGGCGACGGCGGTGGCGATGAGCACGGGCTTGGCCGTGGCCTTGAACGTGTTGCCCGCGCCGTCGTTGTCTTCGAGGTAGTGCTTGCCCTTCTCGAAGTCGGGCTTGAAGCCGAACTGCTTCTCGACTTCAGCGGCGGCACCCGGCGTCGTCTCGATCTGTGACAGCTCGAAAATCGACTGGGCGTTGTCGGTGACCGGGCCGTAGGAGTCGACGGCGATCGTCACCGGTCCCATTCCGAGCAGACCGAACGCGACCAGACCGAACGCGAACACCGCACCGTACGGCATGCCGGGGTTCAGGTAGGCGTTGATGGGGCCCGAGAAGTAATTGGCGAGGAACAGCAGCACCGCCAGCGTGAGGGCCTTCCAGAACACCGAGAAGTTGCCGGCCACCAGGCCCGACAGGATGTTGAGTGAGGCGCCGCCTTCGCGCGATGCCGCGACGACTTCCTTCACGTGCCGCGAGTGCGAGCTCGTGAACACCTTGGTGAACTCGGGGATCACCGCGGCGGCGACGGTGCCGCACGAGATGATGATCGACAACGTGAACCACAGGTTGCCGAACTGCGCCTCCGGCAGCAGCCACTTGGACGCCACGAAGGTGACGGCGATCGACAGGATCGAGCACACCCACACGAGGCTGGTGAGTGGCGCTTCGAAGTCGATCTTGGTCTTGCCGGTGTTCTGGGCGCGGGCGACTGCGGCATTGCCGAGGTAGGAGATGATCGAGGTGCCGATCATCAGCACGCGCATGACGAAGATCCAGACGAGGAACGTCGCCTTGTGCTCCGGCATCACGGCCAACGCGATGAATGAGATCAGCGCCACACCGGTCACGCCGTAGGTCTCGAAGCCGTCGGCGGTGGGGCCGACCGAGTCGCCGGCGTTGTCGCCGGTGCAGTCGGCGATCACGCCGGGGTTACGCGGATCGTCTTCCTTGATCTTGAACACGACCTTCATCAGGTCGGAGCCGATGTCGGCGATCTTCGTGAAGATACCGCCGGCGATACGCAGCGCCGAGGCGCCGAGTGATTCGCCGATGGCGAAGCCGAGGAAGCAGGCGCCGGCGTTTTCAGGCGCCACGAACAGCAGGATGGCGAGCATCATGATGAGCTCGACGCAGATCAGCAGCACGCCGATGCTCATGCCGGCCTGCAGCGGGATCTCGTACACCTTGAGCGGCTTGCCTTCGAGCGAGGCGAAGGCGGTGCGGCTGTTGGCGTAGGTGTTCATGCGGATGCCGAACCACGCCACGCTGTACGAGCCGAGGATGCCGAGCACCGAGAAGCCGAGAATCGTCGCCACGCGTCCGGCGTCCATGTGCTGCAGCACGCCGAAGTAGTAGACGATGCAGGCGCCGATGAAGACTTCGAGGATGATGAGCAGCTGTCCCTGCTTGAGCAGGTAGGCCTTGCACGTCTCGTAAATGATGTGCGAGACGTCGAGCATGCTCTTGTGGGCAGGCATCCTCTTCACCTGCAGGAACATCACGAAGCCAAACGCCATGCCGAGCAGGCAGACGCCGATACCGATCATCAGCAGTTGGCGCTGGCCGGGGTCGAGCGTGGGTAGTTTGAGGTCGAGCTCACTCGCAAACGCGCTCATGGGCACGAGCAGCCCCAGGATCGCGGAGAGGGCGACGGCCCAGCCCAGCGTCAGGTGACGCAGGCCGGAGCGCACGGTGCGCATCATGCTCATCGGTGCTCCTTAATGGTGTACAGGGAGTGGTGGTCCGAATGGCCTGTGTAGAAAGACCGAAGGGGCGCTAAGTGCAGGCAAGGCATGGAGTCGGCCCCTAGGCGGCAAGGTCCTTGTGCGCCCCGAACATGGGGTCGCGCAGGACGCGGGAGGATAGCCGAGGGGGGCGAGGCGCGACAAGCCGATTTCGGGCCTTTGTTACAACCGATTTGGCCCCGTTTCAGGGGGTGCGGCGCACCGCGATCAGCGTGACGTCGTCGGCGGGCCCACGGTCGGCCTCGAAGTCGCGCACGAGGTTCGCAATCGAGCGAACGAGCGTGTCGCACGGTTCGGCGCCGTGCGCTTGCAGTGCGGCGAGCAGGCGGCCATCGCCCCACAGTTCGGAATCAGGTGCCGTGCCCTCCGGAACGCCGTCGGTGTAGAGCAGCAGGACGTCGCCGGTATCGAGCGTCGTCTCGCCGCGCGCATAGCGGCTGGCGGCCATGATGCCGAGGATGGTGCCGCCATCCTCGAGTTGTTCGTGCTTGCCATTGGCGCGCAACAGCAGCGGCGGGTTGTGGCCGGCGTTGACGTAGCTGACGGTCCCTGAGTCGCCATCGACGATGGCGATGAACGCGGTGACGAACTTGCCCGGGTCGAGACTGTCGTTGAGGAAGCCATTGAGCCGCTCGGCGAGCACCGGCGGATCGCTGGCGCCCAGGTCCTGGCTCACCAGTGCAGCGCGGAATCCCGCCATGATCAGGGCCGCGGGGACGCTCTTGCCCGAGACATCGGCGATCACCAGCATCACGCGATGGTCGTCGAGCGCGATGTGGTCGTAGTAGTCGCCGCCCACTTCGCGCGCGGGATCGTAGTAGCCGCCGACCTCGAGTCCGCGCACGAGCGGCGCGCCCGCCGGCAGCAGCCGCGCCTGGATGCGCCGCGCCACGTCGAGTTCGTTCTCCATGCGCTGCTGGATCTTCTCGGCGTCGCGCGCGCGTTGCAGACCGTCGGTCGCGGTGTTGAGCGCTTCGGCGACGTGCCACAGGTCGTCGTCGCCGGCGATCACGATGCGGTGGGCGAGGTCGCCCGCGCGCAGCCGGGCGGCGGCGGCATCAAGTGCATGGACAGCGCGCGTGATGCTGCGGCCCATGCCGCTCACCATCAGCAGGTTCCAGGCGAGAACGAGCAGCGCCAGAATGACGAACAAGCCGACGATGATGACCGGGATGATGCCCAACTCATTCGTGCGCAGGTCGCGGAACAACCCGAGCAGGACCTGGCGCGGTTCGGCGCCGGCGGTGAGCATGAACTGTGTGCGCTCCCAACCGTGTGCGGTCCACTTCAAACCGTCCGCCATCGAGTGCCCGGCGAGCAGGACTGAATTCGATGCGCCGCTCAAGCGCACGTTGCGCTGGTTCGTCCTTGCGCGGTGCTTGTGCTTGCCCAGTTGGAGCGTGCCGTTGGCGTCCACCATGCTGTCGGGCATGCCGAGCGCCTTCAGGGCGCGCCGGGCGCCCTGGGCTCTCGCGCTGTCCTCGCCCAGTCCCATGCTGTTGAGGGCGCGGGTTGCCTCGGCGGATTCTTCGGCGCTCATCCCGCTGGTTACTGCGGGAGGGAAGGAGGGGCCCGAGGAATCATCGTCCGTGTTCTGGAATGCGACGGGACCCACACGACTGCTGAAGCCGGCGCGCAGCAGTTCGAGGTGCGCGCGCGAAACCGAGTCAGGCAGGTCGGCGAGCGCCACGGTGACGGGGACCAGCAGCACCGCGGCGGTGCCCCGCGGCCCCCGTGCTGCAGCACCGACGTAGAGGGAATCCCTCATCGCGGTGATGCCCGAAGAAGGCAGCGTGTCGAGCCCCGCGATCCAGGCGTCGAGCCGGTTGGTGGAGATCGGCGCGTGGCCCGCGATGCGTGTGAATTCGCCCGCGCCGCGGTACCACACCTGGATGTCGGCGAGTGAGTCGATCGAGGCCGGCAGTGAGGCCAGGCGCTCCGCGCCCATGGAAGGCCGTTCGATGGCACCGTTCAGCAACGCGTGGTACCAGCGGCCCTGGGCGGCGATGGCGCGCGCGCCGACAATGGCGCGTTCGTTGAGCACGCCGAGGATCGTGGTGGTGGTCCACAGCGCGCCGACGAGCACGACGGGGATCACGCCGACGAGGATGTGCGACAGCGCGAGCCGGTGCGCGACGCGGCGGATGCCGAGGCTCGGGTCCTGCGCCCAGGCGCGCAACAGCACGAACGATCCGAGCAGCGCGTAGTTGCTCGCCGCGATCAGCATCGCCCGCGCGAACGCCGCGAGCGATTCCTGCGACGGGGGTAGGGCGCCGGGCGCCCACGGCCGGCCCGTGTGGATCACCAGCATGATCCCGACGACCAGTGCGATGAGCCCGAGCGTGAAGCGCGAGCGCGTCTTCAATTCGCGCTGCCAGTGCCACATCATGGTACCGAGCATCAGGAAGAAGGCGGTGCCGGCGACGGACCGGCTATTCAGGAACACGAGTGCGGCGAACCCCAGGCAGACCGTCCGCCACACGGTTTCGCCGCGGCGCGACTCGAACGAGACGAGCCGGATCAGCCCGCCCCACGCGACCAGGGCCGCCAGGGCGCCGGCGGTCAGCAGGACGGGTCGCGCGACCAGCAGGTGCCCGCGGCCGGCCAGCGCCAACGCCGCGGCGGTGGCGAGCGAGCCGACGAGGAACAACCGGAGTGCCGCGCGGAACCCCAAGCGGGGCAAAATGCGCAGGGCGCCGTGGGCGTGAATGGCGGCAAGTGCGGCGACGAGGGTAAGGAACAGGACCATAGGTGCCGACACAATATAGAGGTAGAGCGGCGTGTGGAAGGCGTGGGGTCGCGGCGCTTGTCGGCGGACGTGAGCACGTCATACTCTGATGGAAACCAAGGGCTTGCCGCGCTCGTCGCGGGGGCCGGACTCCAGGGACCGCGAGTTTAGGGGAGGCAGCCATGAGCGAAGCGCCGAAGCAGGGCCAGCACGTCTCGGAGACGGAGGCCCGCGCGGTCGCCGAGGCCTCGCGTGAAACCACGTGGACCGCGCCATCGTTCGTTCGCGAATTGTTCCTCGGACGGTTGGCGCTCGATCTCGTCTACCCGTATCCCGAGCCCGATCCCGAGGACGACCGGCGTGGGCGCGAGTTTCTCGCGAAGATCGAAGCGTTCGTGCGCGACGAAGTCGATGCCGAGCAGATCGAGCACGAGGCGAAGATCCCGCAGCGCCTGATCGACCGGCTGCGCGAACTCGGTGCCTTCGGCATCAAGATTCCGCGCGAGTACGGCGGGCTCGGGTTGTCGCAGTACTCCTATGGCCGCGCGGTGTCGCTGATCGGCACCAAGTCCGGCGCGCTGGTGGCGCTGTTGTCGGCGCACCAGTCGATCGGCGTGCCGCAGCCGCTCAAATTGTTCGGCACCGAGGAGCAGAAGAAGCGCCTGCTGCCGCGGCTCGCCAAGGGCGCCATCTCGGCGTTCGCGCTGACCGAGTCGGATGTCGGCTCCGATCCCGCGCGCATGTCGACGACCGCCGTGCCGACGCCGGATGGCAGCGCCTACATCTTGAACGGCGAGAAGCTATGGTGCACCAACGGCAGCGTCGCCGAGTTGCTCGCGGTGATGGCGAGGACGCCGGGCCGCGAAGGCAAGGCGGGGCCGATCAGCGCGTTTGTCGTCGAGACCAATGCCCCGGGCGTCGAGATCGTCAACCGGCTCGAGTTCATGGGCATCCGCGGCATCGAGAACGCCGTGATCCGCTTCACCAACGTGCGCGTGCCCAAGGAAAACCTGCTGTGGGGGGAGGGCAAGGGACTGAAGCTCGCGCTCGTCACGCTCAACACCGGCCGGCTCACGCTGCCCGCCACGTGTGCTGCCGCGGGCAAGTGGTGCCTGCAGGCGGCGCGTAAGTTCGCTGCCGAGCGCGTGCAGTGGGGACGTCCGGTTGGCCAGCACGAAGCCGTGGCACAGATGATCGCCGACATGGCCGCGCGCACCTACGCGATGGAAGCCATCGCGGACCTGGGCGCGCTGCTCGGCGATGCCGGCAAGAGCGACATCCGCCTGGAGGCGGCCATCGCGAAGTTGTGGAACAGCGACGCGGCGTGGGAAGTGTGCGACGAAGCGCTGCAGGTCAAAGGTGGGCGTGGCTATGAGACCGCCCGCTCGCTGGCCTCGCGCGGCGAGGCGCCGGTGCCGCTCGAGCAGTTGATGCGCGACCTGCGCATCAACCGCATCTTTGAGGGAACGAACCAGGTGATGCGTCTGTTCATCGCGCGCGAAGCACTCGACCATCACTTGAAGGTCGCCGCGGACGCCGTGATGCCGGACGTACCGCTGGGCCGACGGCTCGCCGGCTTCGTGCGCGCTGGACTGTTCTACTCCACGTGGTACCCGAGCCGCTGGTTGGGCTGGGGGCGCTGGCCGCAGTACAGCGAGTTCGGCGCGCTCGCAGATCACATGCGCTGGATCGAGCGCACCTCGCGCCGTCTCGCGCGCCAGCAATTCCATTTGATGGTGCGTTACGGCCCCGCACTCGAGAAGAAGCAGGCGCAGTTGTTCCGCTGCGTCGACATCGGCGCCGAGCTTTATGCGATGGCGGCGACGTGTTCGCGCGCGGTGCGTGACGCGAAGTTGGCGGAGTCGAAGAACGCCTATGACCTGGCGGACCTGTTCTGCCAGCAGTCACGCCTCAAGGTCGACCGCTTGTTCAACGACATCTCCCGCAATGCCGATACTGCCGCCTACGATGTGGCGCGCGGCACGCTCAAGGACCAGTACGCCTGGCTCGAGCGCGGCATCGTCGATGTGCCCGAGGCGGCGAGCGCGAAGGCGGGTGGCGGGGGCGGTACGGCGCGAGTGGCTGGCGAGGCCTGAGTCAGGGCGTCCGCGGGCGCGAACGGGTCGTGCGAATGAGTGGCGGTGCCGGGGCAACCAGCCCGGCACCGCCATTTTCATGCCCGGTTCGCCGGTAGTCCCACGATCTGTGGGCCTGTGAGCTTCGGGATGCCGTTGGGTCTGCGCGCAACCCCCAAAGTAGTTTCAGCCCGTTTCATCATTCGGCCGTTGACACGGAATCAGCTCCCGTGTAACCGTTTACAGTCCAATAGCTGGCGCCCGTGGCGAGCCTTGCCATCACCCTCGGCGAGGCGCACTGCTCGCACGTCCGCAACGCCTTATCGCGCATCGTTCGCATCCGAGGAGGGTCGTGCCATGAAAGCTGGTTTGCTGGCGGCCATGATGGTCTGTGTCGCCGTTACATTCGCCGCCACGTCCGAAGCCCAGCGCGCCGATGTCATCTGGGCACGTCAGGTTCCGGCAGGAACGATCAACCTCGACGGCGTCCTCGATGAGCCGGCGTGGCAGGGCATCGAGACCAAGGTCATCCGCTACGGAATCAACAACGGCAACCCGGGCAGCGGCTATAAGGAAGAGGCCGGCAAGCTCGCGAAGGACAGCACCTACGCCGAGGTCAAGTTCCTCGTCGCGAACAACCAGTTGTTCATGGCGATCACGGTGCGTGACAGCTCGGTGGGTGGCGGAGTCGACTTCAACCGCTTCGACGGGCTGCTGATGTCGATCAAGGATCACGCGAGCCTCGGCGCGCCGAAGCCTCCGACGGAATACCTTTACACGTGGTGGTACAACGATCCGTGCGATCCCACACCGGCCGCGGTCGGCAAGCTGCCGCACTTCCTTGGCGCATTCGGCTACCCGACGTTTCCGCTGACGCAGTGTGATCCGCGCACCACGGCGCAGGTGAACGCGTGGAATGGCGCGACGAGGGTTCAGGGAATCTCGAACTCCGACGCGCTCGCCGACACCGGTTACACCATCGAGATGAAGTTCGACTTGGGTGTGTTGGGCTACAACACCAATCAGGCCGCGGGCGACGTGGTCGAGTTCAACCTCTCGATCTACGACACCGACTGGTACTGGCCCATCAACCTCGCCCGCTTCAGTGCGAATCGCGCGTGGTGGGAGTGCCCGTGGGGCAACGCCGCGAACTACGACCAGGTGCAGATCTGGACGAAGCCAAGCGTCACCCCCAGTTCTGGCGTGCCCCCGGTGGTCGGTCCTGAACTCACGCTGCACTCGGGCGCCACGACCATCAACGCCGATGGCAAGTTGCTCGAGTCGGTGTGGGCGACCGCCGATAGCCTCCGCATCACCTACGATGACGTCGCACTCCGCAACAGCTACCCCGGTGTGCTCAAGTACCGCAGCGGCCAGTACCAGCCGTCGGTCAATGCGGGCACGGCGAGCGTGATTGATCCGGGCGACATGACGGTCAAGTGGTTCTTCCTGAACGACTCGCTCTATCTCGGCTTCGATGTGCGTGACCAGTACGTGCAGTCCGTCAACGTGATCGACCGCTACGACGGCGTGATCGCCACGATCAACGACCGCTTGATCCGCACGGCGGATCGCGCGCTGGCCGGCCGGCGCATCGGCTTCCATGTGGGACCGGGCGGCGTGGGTATCGCCGACGACTACATGCTTGCTGTGCGCGACTCGGCAGTTGGTAAGTTCGGGTTCTCGCTGAAGGCGGCCACCACAGCCGACACGGTGGGTGCGGACGTCGACCAAGGCTACTCGGCGGAAGTCATGATCAACCTCACCAAGATCGGCTATCCGCACGGACTCGGCGACCGCGTGCTCTACGCGGGCTTCAACCTGTTCGATGGCGACTCGTTCGGGTCCTTCTTCACGTCGAGTTACGCGACCCGCACGTGGTTTGGGCGTGAGTACCAGGATGAGTGCTGCCCCGCCTACGTTTACATGGGGGGTAGTGGGACTGCGGGTGTGACTCCCGACGACGGGTTGGTGCGGACAGGCTTCCAGTTGCTGGGCAACTCGCCCAATCCGTTCTCCAGCTCGACGATGATCCGCTTCACGCTCGATCGCCCCAGTCGCGTTTCGATCGAAGTGTTCGACCTCGCGGGCCGCAAGGTGGTCAGCAAGGACCTTGGGCTGCAGACGGAGCGGACGGGACAGATTCCGTTCAGCCAGACCGGCTTGAAGGCGGGGCTCTACCTGTACCGCGTGAAGGCCGTAGAAGCGTCCAATGGCAGGACCAGCGCATCGGGCTCAGGCAAGATGATGGTGCTGAACTAGTCGAGAACCGGTGGCGCCGCGGCGTGAACCATCACGCCGCGGTGCTGCCGGGTGCGACCTCGCGAGGGATCTGGTGACGATGCGGAATTGCGGGTTCGTGCAACCGCTTCGAACGGCAGCCGTGGGCCTGTGCCTGCTGCTGCCGTTGTTGTGTTCCACAGCGCGTGCGGGCACCACCGGCAGGATCGCCGGCCGCGTGCTCGACTCGAAGAAACAGCCGTTGGCGGGAGTGAATGTGGCCGTGCCCGCCGCTCGCACCGGTGCCGCCTCGGACGTCGATGGCCGCTTCGTGATCGGGAACATTCCCTCCGGGACCTACGACGTGAAGCTGTCGCTGCTCGGCTACCAGGCCATCAGCATGCAGGGCGTCGTGGTGTCCGCGGACAACACTGCCCGGCTCGATGCCACGCTCGATCTGGCGCCCGTCAACATGAAGGAGATCGTGGTCAGCGCGCGCCGCCCGGTGGTTGATCTCGCGCGCACCAGCACCATGGCCTCGGTGGACCGCGCCCAGATCAAGAACCTGCCGGTGCAGGAACTGCAGGACGTGGTCAACCTGCAGGCCGGCGTGGTCGATGGTCACTTTCGCGGCGGCCGCAAGGGCGAGGTGCAGTTCCAGGTCGACGGCGTGACGGTCAACAACGTTTACGACAACACCGCGACGCTCAAGCTCGACCGCTCACTGCTCGAGGAAGTGCAGGTCATCAGCGGCACGTTTGACGCCGAGTACGGACAGGCGATGAGCGGCGTGGTCAACGCGGTGTTGCGGCGCGGCTCCGAGAAGTTTCGCTGGGATGGCGAAGTGATGGGAGGCGGGTTTCTCTACAAGAACAGTGGCGGCGGGGCCATCGTGGGCAGCAACGCGACCGCGACGCAACCGAACTCGCTGGGGCGACGGCTCCAGACATTCGAACTCCATCCCGAATCGATCCGCAATTTCCAGTTGAGTGGCAGCGGTCCGACACCGTTGGCGAACACGACCTACCTGGTGAGTGGCCGCTACTACCACTTCGACGATTGGATCTACGGCCGGCGGATCTTCCGGCCGACGGACCGCTCGGACTTCGAGCACGATACCCTGCGTGCCACGGGGAACGGCGAGAGCGTGCCGTTGGGCACCAGCCGGGAATGGTCGGGGATCGCCAAACTGACGAACCGCTCGTTCAAGCGCTTTGAAGTCAGCTACCAGGCCGTGTTCAACCACATCGAGGGTCGCAAGATTGATTGGGCCTGGCGGCTCACGCCGGACGGCGCCCCCAAGCAGCGTACGGTGTCCGTGACGCAGGGGGTCGACCTGACGCACACGTTGGGACCCAAGACCTACTACTCGCTGAGTGTGCGCCAGAATTACTTTGACTACGGGGACCGCCTCTACGAAGACCTGTTCGATCCGCGCTATGACGCGGCGGGGTTGCCTCGATCCGCCCCGGAATACGAAAATGGCGCCAACGTGCAAGGCGTGTCCGCCACCCGTTTCGGGCAGCGGACCAATTCGCTCGTCACCAAGCTGACTTATGTCTCGCAGTACCGGCAGGACCAGCAATTCAAGGCGGGCGCCGAGTACCAGTGGCCCGTGATGCGATTTGGTGCGACGGGCTATATCCGGGCGCTGCCGGGCGGAGTGTTCGATCACTTCGTGAGCAGGCCGCCGACCTCACCGGGATCCACGGTGTTCAAGCCGCAGATGGGTGGCGCGTTCGTGCAGAACGATGGCGAGTGGAACGACCTGCGCATCCGTTCCGGCGTGCGCGTCGAGGTGTTCCGGCCGAACGCGACCCTGCCGACCAACTTGAAGAATCCCGCGAACGCGTTGCCGTTGCCGGCGCCGCAATCGGAGCAGCGGGAGGCCACCACCAAGCTCTCGGTCTCGCCGCGCCTGGGCGTGTCCTACCCGGTGACGCGCGATGCCGCGCTGTTCTTCGCCTATGGTCACTTCTACCAGATGCCCGCGCTGGGTACCGCTTACAACAATGCGGACTATCGCGTGCTCTCCTCGCTCTCGGCGGGCAGGGCGAACTACCAGGTGCTGGGCAACCCGGACATCCGCCCGGAAAAGACCGTGCAATACCAGTTTGGTTACAAGCAGGCGATCACGCCGGATCTGGGACTCGAGGTGAGCACCTTCTACAAGGACATCCGTGACTTGCTCGGCGTCGAGATCCTGACGACCTACAACGACGCCGTGTATGCCCGCCTCACCAATGTCGACTTCGGCAATGTCGTCGGTTTCACCTTGTCGCTCGACCAGCGTGGCAAGGGTCTGTTGAGCAGCACCATCGACTACACGTGGCAACTCGCGCAGGGCAACTCGAGCGACCCGAATGAAACCGCGACGCGCGCCGAGGCCCAGGAAGATCCCCGCCCGCGGCAGGTGCCGTTCAACTGGGACCAGCGGCACACGCTCAACATCACCGAGGTGTTGTCGCGACCTGATCATTTCAATGTCAGTACAATCATCCGGATCGCGAGTGGCCAGCCCTATACGCCCATCATCTCGTCCGGGTTCACGGGCGGGCTCGAGTCGAACTCGGGCCGCCGCCCCGCGGCGATTACCATCGACCTGCGAGGGGAGAAGCAAGTGAGCATGGGCCACTGGCCGGCGACGGCGTTCCTGCGCATGTTCAATGTCACCGACACGCGCTATTCCAACGGTTTCGTGTTCTCGAGCACGGGCAATCCCTACTACTCGATCGACCCCACGTCGGATCGCGGTACGCTTACGGACCCCACACGTTACCTGGGCCCAAGGCGGATCGAACTGGGCGTCTCGCTGCGCGGGGGGGATGAACAATGATCCTGAGCGCCGTCGTGCGGGTGGTTCGGCGACTCTCCGTGGCCCGGACGCGCGTGTGGGCTGCGCTGCTGGCTTGCGCGTTCACGTTGCTACCACTCGCCGTTCGCGCCGAAATCACGCGCTGCACTCCCGTCGACAGCCTCGGTGACTTCCGCTGGGAGCGCCAGGGTACGCACGACGCCGCGAATATCCGCACGGTGTTCTGGAACTTCGGCATGGTCGGTGACTACCCGCGCGACCCGGTCGGCGTGGACCTGACGACCTTCCATTCCGCCGAGGCGCCGCGGGGCAGCGGGATGAACTACAGCGACGGCATCACGCCGTTCGTGCTCGCCAAGGTGAACTCGGAGGGCCGCGACCAGTACATCATGGAGACGGGCTATCGCGAGCGCCAGGCGCAAAGTGTCTCGCACCCGGGCGAGCTCGACATGCGCTTCGAGCCGCGTGTGGGCTACTTCCAGCAGGATCCCGGCATCAACTCAGCACTCTCACCCGCGACGAGCAACGACAACCGCACCTGGCCAGCCCGCTGGCCCGACCGTTCGGGCGACCCCGCGGATCCGGGTTGGGCGGGATCGTGGGACGGCTACTTCGGCAAACGTCCCGCCGCCGACCAGGAAAGCTTCTTCGTGATGGATGACCAGTACTACGATGGGTTCGGGTATTTCCCCGACTCCGCGTGCGGCGACCGCACGGGTCTGGGCGTGCGTGTCGAGGTGCGCGGCTTCCAGTGGGCCAATCCGCAGGCGGGCAACGTCATCTTCTGGCACTACGACGTGACGAACGAGAGCACCACGGACTACGCGAACAACATCGTGTTCGGGCTCTACAACGACTCCGGCGTCGGTGGTTCGGCGGTGTCCAATTGCGACGGCGTCGCCGAGTCCGACGACGACAATGCGTTCTTCGACAAGTCGCTGGGTTTGAATCTCGTCTACACCTGGGACAAGAACGGCCACGGCGTCGACCTGGCCAGCGGTTGCAGCCCGACCGGGTATCTCGGTTATGCCTACCTCGAGACTCCGGGCAACCCCTACAACGCCACCGACGACGACGACGATGGCATCACCGACGAGCGGCGCGACAACGGACCCGGTGATCGCATCGTGGGCCAGGACGAAATTCGCGCCTACGTCGTGGCGCACTACGACACGCTCAAGTTCCAGCTGTTCTTCGGTCCCCTCGAGCGCCGCCCGGCCTATCGCGTGGGTGTGTGGTGGACGGGCGACGAAGACATGGACTGGGTGGCGGAGTTCGATGATGTGGGCGGCGACGGCGTGTTCGGCTCCGCCAATCCTGTCGCCGATGGTGAACTCGACGGTATCCCCACGCAGGGCGAACCGCACTTCGGGCGCACCGACGTCGACGAATCCGACCAGATCGGCTTGACGGGCTTCAAGTTCAACCGCATCAAGGCCGGGGTCGGCGTGCCCCCCGATGTGGATGGCATCCTGTTCTACGACGATGGCAGTTCGCACTGGCCGCAGCGGCTGTACGACAAGTTCACCAATCCCGACTCCTCGCAGCGCTACGACCTGGCCCTGGTGGAGAACTACAACATCGCCTTCCTGTTCGCCTCGGGCCCGTTCCAGTTGCCGCCGGGTGATCGCGAGCGCTTCAGCCTGGCACTCGCGTTCGGCAGCGACCTCGCCGAGCTGCGCGAAAACGTCCATGTCGTCCAGCAGATCTACAACGCCAATTACCAGTTCGCGGTGCCGCCGCCGCGGCCCACGCTGCATGCCGAGTCCGGCGATCACTACGTCAAGCTGTCGTGGGACGATGTCGCGGAACGCTCGTTCGACCCGGTGTCGAACCTGAATGACTTCGAGGGGTACAGGGTGTACCGCTCGACGGATCCTGAGTTCCGCGACCCGCGGGTGATCACCAGCGGGCGCGGCAATCCCTTCCCGAGCAATGGCAAGCCCATCATCCAGTTCGACGTTCGCGACCTGGTGCGCGGCTACTCGCGTACCGCCGTCGACGGCGTGCAGTTCTGGCTGGGCAACGAGTCGGGTGTCACCCACACCTGGACGGACACCACCGTCACGAACGGCCAGTCGTACTACTACGCGGTGTGTTCCTACGATTACGGCTCGCCGCTGGAGATCCCGGACTCGCTGGCGTTCTACCCGTCGGAGAACTCCATCCCGGTTTCGCGCACGCTGCGGGGTGGAGTGCTGCTGCCCACCAACGTCGCGGTGGCCCGCCCCGAGCCGCGTCCGCCAGGCTTCAATCCCGCGAGCATCCAAGGATTGCGGCACGCGAGTGGCGTGAGCGATGGATCGGTGCGCGTCGATGTCCTGCAGGCGGACTCGGTCGCTGCGGGGCACGCCTACAAGATCGCATTCATCGCGGCGGGGGGGCCCGATGTCATCCACGCGGATCGCTATGCCCTGATTGATTCCACCACCAGCGATACGCTGTTCACGAACGGCGTGGACTTCGCGGGCTTAGGGATAGGTCCGGTGGGCGCGGGGCTGCTGCCCGTGGTCCAGACTACGGCGGGGGTGGTTGTCGACCCGCAGCGGTCGGGGTTCAGGGCGGGAGCGCGAACCAACGCCGTCATCTCCGCCTCGTACGTGGGCGCCAAGTCCGCGAATCGCCGCCGGCCGGGCTATCCTGTGGACCTACGCATCATTTTCTCGGACGTGGTCGTGGCGACCTCGGTCCGGATGCTTCCGTTCGTGGCGACCCCCGCGAAGTTTAATGTCTACGCGCGAGTGGATACGGGGTGGCGGGCTCTGGCCTTTGCCTTCCAGGATGCGGCCCCGCGTGACAGTACCCTTGCGAGTGCTACGGATCGGCTTTATGTCACCGACTTCGAGACGACACCACCCGGGCTCGGGGACTTCACCTACCTGTTCGGAATGGCGGCGAATGCGAGCCGCAAGCCTGCGGCCGGGGACACGTTCGACCTGCACCTGCTGGTCCCCTTCGGCCCGGGCGACTCCTTCACTTTCCGCGTCGAGGGCTCGCGCATCGACGCCGCTCAGGCGCGCACCGACTTCGCCGAGAAGCCCTACGTCGTGCCGAACCCCTATGTGGGTTCCGCGAGTTTCGAACCGGCACGATTCGCCGTGTCGGGGCGTGGGGAGCGTTTGATGGAGTTCCGCAACATCCCCAAGGGCGCGACGGTGCGCATCTATACCGCGCGCGGCGATCTGGTGCAGACACTGCAACAAGATGGCACCGACCGCGGCTTCGTGCCGTGGAACCTGCGCACCAAGGACAACCTCGATGTGGCACCAGGGCTCTATGTGTACCAGGTGGACGGACGGGGGGTCGGCGAGCATGTCGGCAAGTTCGCGATCATCAAGTAGGGCGCTGCCCCGCCGCTGGCTGCTCGCCGCGGCGGCGTGCGTGTGCCTGTTGGCGTCGCAGGCGGCAGCGCAGAGCAAGACGGGGACGACCTTCGGCACGTTCCTGCTGATCGAGCCGAGCGCGCGCATCGCGAGCATGGGCAACGCGGGAGCGACCGCGGCAGACGGGCTCGACGCCGTGTATTACAACCCGGCGGGCATCGCCAGCGTGCCGGGTTGGGGAGTCAACGTCACGCACGCCGCGTGGTTCGCCGACATCAGCTACAACTACGTCGCCGCCTCGATGCCGCTGGGCCGTTGGGGCAGCGGGTTCCTGGGAGTCACCTCATTGCATTCTGGCGACATCGAAGTGCGCACGGTGCAGCAGCCGTTGGGTACGGGCGAGCTATACAGCGTTTCGGATGTCGCGCTGGCGCTCGGCTGGGGCAAGGAGATCACCGACCGCTTCTCGATGGGCGCCACGGTGACGTACTTGCAGGAGACCATCTGGCACAGCTCGGCCGGCACCGCGGTGCTGGGCTTCGGCACGCTCTATCGCGTCTCGGATCGTGGCCTGCGCATCGGCGCGAGCCTGTCGAACTTCGGCACGCAGGCGCAGTTCTCAGGGAGGGACCTGCGCGTGGCGTTCGACGCCGACCCTTCGCGCAATGGCGACAACGGCGCGCTGCCGGCGTCGCAGTTCACCAACCCGTTCGCGGTCCCGGTGCTGTTCCGTGTGGGCCTGGGGCTGCCCATCCGCATCGACAACGACCATGAGCTGCGCCTGGCGCTCGACGCCAAGCACCCGGCCGACAACACCGAGAGCCTGTGCGCGGGCGCCGAGCTGCTCTATCACAGGAGTATTTCATTGCGCTGGGGATACCAGGATGCCTTCGAGAAGGATTCAGAATCGGGCCTGACCTTCGGCGCCGGGCTGCAGGGCCAGACCGGAGGGCGCCACTACCAGTGTGATTATGGGTGGGCCGACCACGGGCGGCTCGGAAACGTTCACCGCTTCTCATTCACCTTGTTGTTCTAGCCGCATCATCCCTGAGGAGATTCCACGATGAAGCGCTGGCTGCCACTCCTGCTGCTGCTCGCCTGCGGTGTGTTCGCGGGGGAGGCGCAGGCGCAGTGGAGCACGCCGCAAATCATCGACTCCCTGCAGTCCCGCTCGATCGGGTTCTTCCTCAGCGAGGTGAACCCCGCGAACGGGCTGGTGAAGGACCGCAGCACTCCGTTCTCGGCGTCGAGCATCGCGTCGCAGGGCTTTGGCTTAAGCGCGGTGTGTGTGGGCATCGACCGCGGCGTGCTGACGCGTTCGGCCGGCGCCGCGAAAGTGCTGCGGGTGCTGCAGACCTACTGGAACGGCCCGCAGGGCCCGGGGACATCCGGCGTCATGGGCTACAAGGGATTGTTCTACCACTTCCTCGACATGTCGACGGGGCTCAGGGTGGGGACCACGGAACTGTCGACCATCGACACCGCGCTGCTGCTCGCCGGTGTGATCGACGCGAAGCAGTACTTCAATACCGCCGACCCGACGGAGACGCAGATCCGGGCACTGGCCGACTCGCTCTACTACCGCGTCGACTGGACGTTCGTCCAGAACAGTGGGACCCATGGCATCAAGATGGGCTGGGCGCCCGAGGGCACGGGGTTCGGCGACTGGATCGGCTACAACGAGGCGATGCTGCTCTACATCCTCGCACTCGGCTCGCCGACGCATCCTTCCGACTCACTGGGTTGGACCCGCTGGACGAGCGGTTACCAGTATGGCACGCAGTACGGGCAGACTTACGTGTTGTTCCCGCCGCTGTTCGGTCACCAGTACTCGCACTGCTGGATCGACTTCCGCCAGATCTGGGACCCGTACATGAAGCTCAAGGGCTTCACCTATTTCGAGAATTCCCGCCGCGCCACCTATGCGCAACGCGCCTACGCCATCGCCAACCCGCTGCATCGCGTGGCTTATAATGACAGCCTGTGGGGCCTGACGGCGGGCGATGGCCCGAACAACACCTATGCGGCCCGGGGCGCGCCGCCGTCGCAGAATGATGATGGCACCATCACGCCGACGGCCCCCGCCAGCTCGATCGCCTTCGCGCCTGAGATCGCGATTCCGGTGATTCGCAACCTCTACACCGCGTGGGGATCCTCGGTGTGGGGTGACTACGCCTTCACCGATGGGTTCAATCCCACGAAGAGCTGGTATGACCTCGACGTACTGGGTATCGACCAAGGCCCGATGGTGTTGATGATCGAGAACTGGAGGAACAATTCCGTGTGGCTGCGCATGATGGCGAACCCCGATATCCAGCGCGGGCTGCGCCGGGCGGGGTTCACGCCGGTGACGCTCGCGGTCGACGACAAGGGCCGCGCCATCGCTCCGCGCGTACTATGGGCGCAGCCCAACCCCGTGGGGACGGACGCCACGATTCGCTTTCGCGTCAGCGAACGCGGGCCCGCGCGTGTGGGTATCTACGATGCGGCGGGGCGACGGGTGGCGGAATTGCTGAACGCGGAGCTGGATGCGGGCATTCACGAGGCGCACTGGGATGCCCGTCTCGCGCCCGCGGGCGTCTACTTCGCGCGGTTCGAGTGGCAGGGCAAAAGCGCGCAGCGAAAGATTGTTCGAGTGCACTGACATCGATGACGGCGCGCGGGCGTAGCCTTAAGGCCGGGTCCGCGAGCGGTTGGAGGGAGTAGACCATGGCGACCATTCGTGACGTGGCCCGCGACAGTGGCGTGTCGATAGCGACCGTTTCGCGTGTCTTCAATCACAGCCCGCTCGTCAGCAGCGGCACGCGTGAGCGCGTGCTCGCGGCCTCCGAGCGGCTCGGGTACTGGCCGAATGGAATCGCGCGCAGCCTGATCACCAACCGTACGCACGCCATCGGCGTGCTGCTGCCCGAACTGCATGGCGAGTTCTATTCCGAGCTCATCCATGGCATCGACACGGCAGCCCGCGCCAGCGGGTTGCACCTGCTGGTCTCGCGCGCCACGTCGACCGCGACGGAGCTGGCGGCGGCATTGCGCTCGATGCGCGGCCGCGTCGACGCGCTGATCGTGATGGCGCCCGACCCGAACGCCTCCGGCGCGCTGAAGGATTGCGCAGGGCAGGTGCCCGCCGTGCTGCTCAACACGGCGGATCCGCAGCCTCAGTGCGACACCCTCACGGTGGCGAACTTCGACGGGGCAGCGGAAGTCGTGCGGCACCTGATCGGCCTGGGTCATCGCGAGATCGCGACCATCACGGGGCCTGCGAACAACGTCGATGCGCAGCAACGGCTCGAGGGCTATCGCTCGGCGTTGAGCGAAGCGGGATTGCCGTCGGGGCCGGATCTCGAGTTCCAGGGCGACTTCACCGAGCCGTCGGGCTACGCGGCCGCCGGGCGAGTGCTGGCGCGTTCGCCGCGCCCGACAGCCTTGTTCGTCGCCAATGACCACATGGTGATCGGCGTGTTCGGGGCGCTGCAGGATGCGGGCTTGAGCGTCCCCACGGATCTTGCCATCGCCAGCTTCGACGACATCCCGATGGCGTGCTACCTCACGCCGCCGCTGACGACCGTGCACGTGGACATGTACCGCATGGGCCAGCGCGCGGTGGAGCTCCTGCTGGATGTGCGGCCGGGCGGGCCTCCCGTGAGCGGGCGGCATGAGACGATGGCCGTGACCTTGGTCGTGCGCGGCTCGTGCGGTGCCCATGCCATGGTGACCGGCGACTCTGCCTGGCTGCGGCATCGCCCCGCAGCGGCGACGCGTTCCTGATGCGATGACCTTCCCCTCACGCTGGAGTCGCATGAAGCCCAAGGCACTGCACATCCGCTCACGCTTCGCGCTGATCGGGAGTTTCGTTGCCGCCGTGGTGCTGCTGACGCTGCCGGCATGTGCCGCGACCACGACGCGCAAGGCTGCCCTCGCCGAGGGGGCGAAGGCGTCCGAAGGGTTCCACCCCACGGCGGCGCAGGAGGCGTTTCTCGACACGCTCGAGCACCGCACCTTCCAGTGGTTCTGGGACCTAAGCGATCCCGCGACCGGCATCACGCCCGACCGCGCACCGACGCGATCGTTCGCCAGCGTCTCGGCGACGGGCTTTGCGCTGACGGCCTACCCCATCGGCGTCGAGCGCGGTTGGGTGTCGCGTCCCGCCGCACGCGAACGTGTGCTGAAGACGCTGCGGTTCTTCTGGACGGCGCGCCAGGACACGGCGGGTCAGGGCGCCACGGGGTATCGCGGGTTCTACTACCACTTCCTCGATCTCGACTCCGGCGTGCGCTTCGGCAAAGTCGAGCTGTCGACGATCGACACGGCCCTGCTGCTCGCGGGCGCACTGTTCTGCCAATCGTACTTCGACGCGCCCCATCCCGATGAAGCCGCGATCCGTGGCCTCGCGGATTCGCTGTATGCGCGCGCGGACTGGAACTGGGCGATGGTGCGGCCCAACTTGATCTCGCATGGCTGGGACCCGGAGAACGGGTTCCTGCCTTACGACTGGGGCGGCTACAACGAATCCATGCTGGTGCCGATCATGGCGCTGGCCTCGCCGACGCATCCTGTGTCCCCGGAGGTCTGGTCCAAGTGGGTGTCCGGCTGCCGTTGGGACCATTACAAGGGGTACGACCATGTCGGCTTCCCGCCGCTGTTCGGGCACCAGTACTCGCACGTGTGGCTGGACCTGCGCGGGGTGCAGGACAGCCTGATGCGCGCGCGCGGCATCGATTGGTTCGAGAACTCGCGCCGCGCCACGCTGTCGCAGCGCGCCTACGCGATCGAGAACCCGGGCCACTTTCGCGGCTACGGCGAGCGGCTGTGGGGCTTGACCGCGTGCGACGGGCCGATCGACGCCAAGCTGAAAGTGGGCGGCGTCGCGCGCGAATTCCACACCTACGACGCGCGTGGCGCGTCATCCCGCGGGGTCAACGATGACGGCACCGTGGCACCCACCGCGGCGGGGGGATCGATCGCGTTCGCGCCCGAGGCCGTGATGCCGGTGCTGATGGCGATGCGCGAGGACTATGGCGCGGACGTGTTCAACCGCTACGGCTTTGTCGATGCACTGAACCCGACGCTCAACGACACGACGCGTACGCCGCAGGGCAAGGTGGTCCCCGGCAAGGGTTGGTTCGACTCGGACCAGCTCGGCATCGACCAGGGCCCGATCATCGCCATGATCGAGAATGCCCGCACGGGCCTTGTCTGGCGCGTGATGCGACGCAACCCGCACGTGGTGCTCGGGCTCAAGCGCGCTGGCTTCACGGGCGGCTGGCTGGACGCCCAGCCGGAGGCGCGGTGAGGCATCGCGCGCGGGCTGCCGCGGGCGTCGCGCTGCTGGCGCTGCTGGCGGGTTGCGGTGGATCCGCCTCGCATGACGTGACCCTGCGCTTCTGGGCGATGGGGCGAGAGGGCGAGGTGGTGCAGGAACTCGTCACCGACTTCGAGCGCGAGCATCCCGGCGTGCACGTGATCGTGCAGCAGCTGCCGTGGAGTGCCGCGCACGAGAAACTTCTCACTGCGCACGTCGGCGGCTCGACGCCCGACCTGGGCCAGCTCGGCAACACCTGGATCCCCGAGTTCGCGGCACTTCGCGCGATCGAACCACTCGATGCGCGCATCGCCGCGGATACCTCGGTGACCGCCGCGAACTACTTCCCGGGGATCTGGGACACCAACGTCGTCGACAGCACGTTGTATGGCATTCCGTGGTACGTGGACACGCGCCTGATCTTCTATCGCCGCGACCTGTTGCTCAAGGCCGGTTGGAAGACGTTCCCCGAGAACTGGGCCGACTGGTTGCGCTGCATGGAGGACGTGCGGCGCGCGGGGGCACGCACCGCGATCTTCCTGCCGACCAACGAGTACACGCCATGGATCGTGTTCGGCATGCAGGTGCATGCGCGCATGCTCAAGGACCACGACACGCGCGGCGACTTCAGCGGGCCCG
>JAYSRO010000512.1:0-2019 GCA_043720995.1 Candidatus Eiseniibacteriota bacterium | reverse complement strand
GGAAGCGCCAGTCGAAGCAGATCAGCATGCCGACGCGCGCGGCACCCACGCGATGCACCGCGAACGGAATGTTGCCCGGCGTGAACCACTCCTGTTCGCGCTCGAACAGGTGCACCTTGCGATACACCGCCTTGAGCCCCGCGGGGCCGACGAGCATGGCGCTGTTGTAGAACTTGCCGCGATGACGCTCGGCGAACCCGATCACGTAGTGGCGCTTCTCGCGCCGCGCCGCAGCCTTGATGGCGCGCGCGGTGACACCCGTCCCGGCGTCTTCGGAGAGTGCGGCCACTTCCGCGTGCGACGAGAACACGTAGCCGGACGCCCACAGCTCGGGGATCACCACGAGATCCGCCGTGACCGTGGCGGCGTGCGCCAGGCCGGCTTCGAGATTGGTTACCACCTGGCCAAACTGCGGTTTGCCCTGTACGAACGCGACACGGAATGATGTCATGCGAGTACGGTAGCCCGTGTGCGCTGGGGGCTCAAACCGGAGCGACGGCTGCATTGCACGAGGGGTGCCGCGGTTCACTCACGCCGTGACCACCCTATGCTAGATTGAACCCATGGATTTCGATCGACTCCAAGCACTGCTCCAGGCCCTTGAGGCAGAAGGCGTCGTGTACGCAGTGTTCGGTGGTATCGCTCTCAACCTGCACGGCCTCGCTCGCTTCACCGAAGACGTCGACCTCTTCATCGCGCCCGACGCCGAGAACATCGAGCGGCTGAAGCGTGCCCTGAACTCCGTGTTCGCCGACCCCGCCATAGCAGAAATCACCGCCACAGATCTGCTGGGTGACTATCCCGCCGTGCAGTACGTCCCGCCTGACGGCTCCTTTCACATCGACATCATCACACGATTGGGGACGGCGTTCGCGTTCCGCGATCTCGAGACCGAACGCATCGCATTGGGCAACGGAATCGTCACAACGGTCACCGCGCGCACGCTGTATCGCATGAAGTGCGACACCGTTCGACTCAAGGACCGCGCCGACGCCGAGATGCTGAAACGGCGCTTCAACCTGGATGAGTCCTGATGCCGGTCCGCAAGTTTCGCAGCGTCGAGGAAATGAAGGCGCCGCGCTGGCGCGACCCCGGGGACCCGGCAATCGCTCGCGCGCTGGCGGAGCTGCTGGAGATCGGCCGGCGCACCCGCGCGCGCCACTTCCCGCCGGGCGTGCATCGGCACGCGTCGATCGAAGACATGCAGCGTGTGCAAGCCGCGTGGGCCGAACGCGAAGAGCGCTAGCACCCGGCGTGAGTCACGCGGGTCGCCCGATGCGCGGAGCGACCAAACCCTGAGTGGCTCTGGCGACTTCGCCGTCGGCACCACGCGCGCTCAAGGCCAAAGATGAACTTGTTGCTGCGAACCGCGCGCCCCGCCTGAGCGCCACAGCAGCGTGACCATCCGCGCCGGCGTGCGGATCGGCGCCCCTTCAGTGAGTTCATCGGCGGGGCTCGGCAGACGCTGATCCAGCAACACCAGCGAGCCCAAGATGACGGCCGCGATCCAGAAGCTCGATGCCGTCGTCACCACCGAGGTGACGGCCCACCACGTCGCGACGGCCACGCCCAACAGGCAGCCCAGACAGGGGAACCCATGGCACCGGCAAGTGGTGCGCCACTCCCGCGGCGAGCGGCACAGGATGATTGCCATCGCTGACGCTGCGAATCCCATCGACAGCGCCAGGAACACCCGCTGGAAGAACGCCCACAACACGGAATCCGCCCCTGCGTCGGCGAGTAACCCACAGGCGACTGCCCCGATCGCCCAGCCAATCGACAGCGCGATGAGCGAGAGAGCGCCCCGAATGCGAATCCAGTGTGTCATGCCGGGGGCTTACGCAGGATGCGCGCCAGTGCCCCGGGGCGGCTAACACCTTGAAATCATTGAGCGGTGCGATGCCCGCCCGGACGCGTCTTGTAACTTCTTCCTGCGGCCTAGTTCACCCTGACGATGCGCGTCGTGTTTCTGCGACCCGCCGCCGTGACCCGCGCGAGGTAAACTCCCGGCGCAATGGG
>JAYSRO010000511.1:0-2021 GCA_043720995.1 Candidatus Eiseniibacteriota bacterium | reverse complement strand
TTCCTTGAACTTGGCCTCGGCGTCCTTGTTGCCGGGATTGCGGTCGGGATGCTGCTCAAACGCGATCTTGCGATAGGCCTTCTTGATCTCGTCGTCGGCGACGGTTCGCGGCACACCGAGGACTTCGTAATAGTCGCGCTTCGCCATCGGTTAGGCTTCCGCCGGGCGGTCGGCTGCGACCGCGACGCGGGCGGCACGCAGCATGCGCTCACCGCGCCGGTAGCCGGTGCGCTCGACATGCAGGATGGTGCCGGGAGCGGCATCCGGCGGCGCCGGCAATTCGATCAGCGCCTCGTGAAAGCGCGGATCGAACGCCTCGCCCACCGGGTTCACCGCGATGACGCCGGCGCGCGTGAGCGAGTCGCGCAGCCGCTGCGCCACGAGATCGACACCCTGCACCCATGCCGAGGCAGCCCCGGCCTCGCGCGCCGCGGACAACGCGCGGTCCAGGTCATCGAGCACTTCGATCTGCTCGACGATCGCGCGCTCTTCCGCATTGCGCCGCGCTTCTTCCACATCGCGTTGCGCGCGGCGGCGGTAATTTTGAAGATCTGCCTCGGTACGCAGCCAGCGGTCGCGCACCTGCGCGAGCTCCACCACCGGGTCGGGTGCCACGGGGACCGGCGTGACCTCGAGCAGCTCGAGTTCCTCGTCAGGCGTCGCCGCGACGTCCGGGCCCGCGTTGCCGCTGTCGAGGGAAGCATCGCCCGCGACCGGTTCGGCGTCAGCGGGAGTAGGGATATCGGACGGACTCATGGGTCATCTCCGGGAAGGGTAAACACTGTCTCTGCCACAGCACCCGGGCTTCAAGCCGTGCGGGCGCTCAAGCCTGCAGCAGTTCGGCCACGCGGGCACCCACGGTATCCACCGCGGCCAGCGCGAATGCGTAGTTCATGCGCAAGGGACCGAGCACGCCGACCGCGGCGCGCACATGGCCCGGCAGCGCAAAACTCACGAGGCTGCAACCGGCGAGACCGGGCGTCGCGTCGACGCCGACCATCACCGATGCTTGCCCTTCGATGCGGGTGATCATCAGGCGATCCAGCGGCGCACCCTCCTCAACCGCGCGCAACACGGGCGCCAACTGTTCCGCCGTCGCAAATTCCGGCTGTTGCGCGATACGCGAAGTGCCTGCGCTGATCAACGGCGTCGCGACTCCCAACGCCCAACCGGCATTGGCCGCGCGCACCACGAGCCGAAGTGCCGTGCCGCGCACCAACTCGCGGTCGTACGCCATGCGTTCGCGAACTTCAGCGAGCAACCGCCCGGTCAGCCGGTCCCGCAGCACGACCGCAACCTCGCGCAGGTCGGCCTCACGCAACGGGCTCTCGAGTTCGAGCACGAGCGTCTGCGCCGCACCGCCTTCGAGACCGAGCACCAGCAGCGCGCGCTGTTCGCCCAGCGGTTCGAGGTCGAGCCGTGTCAGCCGCACGTCATCGAGCGAACGCGCGACCGCGAGCCCCATCTGCTGCGTGATCGTGGAGAGCACGCGCGAGGCCTCCTGCAGCAACGCCTCGACATCGCGCGTCGAGCGGTGGAGTGAGCCGCGGATCTGCTCCATCACAGCAGCGGGAAGTGCGGCGGGCCGCAACAACACGCGCACGAACAACTCGTACCCCAGCGCACTCGGGATGCGGCCCGACGAAGCATGCGCCCGCTCCAGCAGCCCGAGGGTCTCGAGTTCCGCGAGCGCACTGCGAATGCTGGCGGACGACAGCCGCACGCCGGCCATCCGCGCGATGGCGTCAGAGGCGACCGGGTGCGCCGTGGCGTCATACTGGCGGACCAGCGCCACGAACACGTCGCGGAGGCGATCGCTCAGATCGGGGTCTTCCCGGCTCACTCGACCGGGCACTGCTAGAGCACTCATCCGCTAGAGGTTATGGAGCCGCGCTCCAAGGTGTCAACCCCGGGAGCCGGGGTGCCGTTGCCAGATGATTATGTCCTCCCCTAACTGCCAAGTGAAAATGTCCCCCTATGGGACATATCGTCATGAGCAGCAAGGAAGCTCCGCGGCTGGG
>JAYSRO010000510.1:0-2023 GCA_043720995.1 Candidatus Eiseniibacteriota bacterium | reverse complement strand
CGTTCGAAGTCCGCAAGCCCATTCGCACCAACCTCGGCACGTTGCGCAAGTTCCTGTCGCAGCACCCGGACATGGAATTCGCGCTGGCCAAGCGGTTCGGCCGCTACATCGCGCGCGCCGTGCTCGATGCCGAAGGCGATCCCACCGACCGCGCGCGCGCCGGGCTGTACTTCTCGCGCTGGTACCCGGATCACAAGGACGAGTGGATCACGGTGCTCAAGACGCTGTGGGAACAGGGGCTCGCCGTCTCCGACATGTCGGGTGAAGACGACCAGCTGTCGCTGCTCGACGTGTCGCATGCCTGTGGCGTCGAAGCCGATGCCATCCTGTCCGGGCTCGACTCGCGCTTCGCCACTGTGCGCCAACGCGCGATGGACCTGCGCACGCACTTGGACGATGCCGGGCGCGCCGCACTCCGCAACACGCTGCTGCAGCACGCCCCGCGTTACCCGGGCGCCTCGATCCGCTTGATCGAGGAGGAGATGGGGCCGGACGTCCCGAGCGACGAGCGCTGGAGAATGTTCCGCGCCGCTCTGGCGCTAATCGAGTTCTCGCCCAAGCCCTCGCTCGCCGAGAAGGTGCTGCGTTGGCTCGAACCCCAGGACCTGTTCGACACCTCCCTCGACGGCACCGTCTGCCCAGGGCCCGTACGGCTCGAACTGCGCGTGCTGATGCGCCAGTGGCGCTCGAGCGACCGCTTCCTGTTCCCCTGCATCGAGGCCGTGGAGCGGCTGGGCCTGGCCGACGAAGCCGAGGCCGTGCGTGAAACGCGGCAGAAGAATTCCGAGCGACTGTTTGCCAACGTCGGCCAGCAGTCCGAGGACGCCCACATCGTCGTGATGACGCGCGCGACGTGGCTGCGGCTTAAGGATGAGATGGAGCGCCTCGAGCGCGAGTTGCGCACGACGATCCCGCAGTCGATCCAGAAGGCGCGCGAGCTCGGGGATCTCAAGGAAAACGCCGAGTACCACTCCGCCAAGCTCAAGCAGGCGAACGTCAGCAAGCTCGTGCGTTCGATGCAGTTGCGCTTGACGCGCGCGCGGTTCGTCGAGGAGCTCGAGTTCAAGAAGGGCATCGTCGGCGTCGGCATGGAAGTGGAATTGCAGAGCGACCAGAAGGACAGCCTGCGCTACTGGATCCTGGGCGAAGAGGAGCATCACCTCGGCGCGCATGTGATTTCATTCCAGGCGCCGGTGGGCCGCGCCCTGCTGGGGCTCAAGGTCGGCGACGAGATCGATCTGGGCGAAGGCGACGAGCGCCGCCACTACCACGTCGTCTCGGTCGAGCGGCGAATCCCTCCGGCCTCCGAGGTCGAGGCGTCGTAGGGCTCCCAGGTCCGCACTCGCCGAAATTCGCGACTGCGGACCTGATTGCAGCGAAGTGACGCAGTGAGTGTGGTTTCCCGCTGCGTCTCCACCGCGCAAACCAGAGCGCAATCGTTCGCCATGCCGGTTCGCGTGTTCACATCCGCCAACATGATGTTCGTGATGCGTGACGCGTGCCATGCGCCCAGAAATAATTTCCGGCGCGCGCATGATTCTTTCTTACGCCGAGTTGACCGAAATTGCTTTGCGCTCGCGAGGCGAAAGGCTAGTGTGCGCGATTAGCAAAACGGTTCACGCCCGCTTAGGCCTGCGCACTCAGTGGTGCGGCCTGGCCGGTCGCCACGACGGATCCCGGAATCATTTGTCGCGGCGATTGTATCCCCCAAATTTTCATCAGGCTTGTGTCTGGGTGGGCGGCGAATACATGAAGTTTGGCCGCTGCGTCGGGTTGGCCTTCGCGTCGATCGGCGGTTCGGCCGGAAATGGATTTCCCGCCGCCCACTTGGTTCCCTAAGAAGCCGGGGGCCACACGGGCGACGAAGGTGTGGTGGTATGAGCATTCAAGCGCGTCCGCAAAGCCTGCAGTTGATCACCGACGAGTCGCTGCGCGGCATCCTCGCGCTGGGACTACTCGAAGCGGATGGGCTTTCGGGGGACCCGTTGCCGCCCGCATTTCTCGCGGAGCGCGACCAGATCGT
>JAYSRO010000509.1:0-8798 GCA_043720995.1 Candidatus Eiseniibacteriota bacterium | reverse complement strand
GCCCCAGCGCCCGCTAAACACTTGCTGCGGGAGCAAAGGCCCGGTGTTAGGGTCCCGCTTGGCCACGGGTCACGGAGCCTGCGGTCGTACGGACTGCATCCTTCCTGGCTTCCCTCTCCCGGAAAGGCGATCGCGCCCATGTCGACTCATGCCTCTGCTGTCCCCGCCGCGAAGCTGCGTTCCCTGATGCAAGGCGAGGTCATCGCGCCCAACGACCCGGCCTATGATGAGGCGCGCAAGGTCTGGAACGGCGACATCGACCGCCGCCCCGCGTTGATCGCACGCTGTACCTGCGTGGAGGATGTCCGCGCCGCGCTTTCATTTGGTCTCGCGAACGGCCTGCCCATCGCGGTCAAGAGCGGCGGTCACAGTCTTCCGGGCCATTGCATCGCCGACGGTGCGCTGATGCTCGACCTGCGCCCGATGAACAAGGTCGAGGTCGACGTGGCGAACCGGCGCGCCACCGTTCAAGGCGGCGCGATCTGGTCGGAGGTCGATGCGCCCACGCAAGCGGCCGGGCTCGCCGTCACCGGCGGACATGTCTCGCACACCGGTGTCGCGGGATTGACGTTGGGTGGTGGGATCGGCCACCTGATGCGCAAGCACGGACTGGTGATCGACAATCTCGAGTCCGCGCAAATCGTCACGGCTGACGGCCGCGTCCTGCGCGCGAGCGCAACCGAGAACGAAGACCTGTTCTGGGCGGTTCGCGGCGGTGGCGGGAACTTTGGCATCGCCACCGAATTCGTGATCCGTTTGGCACCCGTGGGGCCAATGGTTCTGGGTGGCCTCGCGTTCTGGGCGCCGGACAAGGGCCCCGAATTGCTGCGGCGTTATCGCGAATTGTGCAAGCGGTGCCCGGATGAGCTGACCACCATCATCGTGCACCTTTACGCTCCCCCCTTCGAGTTCGTGCCGAAGGACGTGCAGTTGACCCCCGGATACGCGCTGATCGCAGTGGGCACAGACGTCGGCATCGCCGAAGCGGCGCTCAAGGAGTTGCGCGCGTTCGGCCCGCCGTTGTTCGACATCATCGGCCCCATGCCATACCTCGCGGTGCAGGGCATGCTGGATCCCGCGCAGCCGCCGGGCACGAAGACCTACGCCAAGTCGCACTACCTGCCTGAACTTTCGGACGCAGCCATGGTGGCCTTCCATGCGGGCGCCCTGGCGATGCCGCCCGGTGCTTCGGCAGCCTTCCTGCTCCAGATGGGTGGCGCCGTGTCGCGCGTGGCGGATGATGCCACCTCCTTCGGCGGTCGTGATGCCGCGTTCCAGACGCTGTTCCTCGGCGTTTGGGATGAGGACGCCGGCCGCCCGGCCTCGGTGAAGTGGGTGCGCGACATCTGGAGTTCGCTCACGCCGTGCGCCCACGGCGCCTACGTCAACCTCGCGGATAACCTCGACGAGGCGGCGTTGAAGGTGACCTACGGCGATACGAAGTACGCCCGGTTGCAGCAGCTCAAGGCGAAGTACGACCCGAACAACATCTTCAACCTGAACCAGAACATCAAGCCGCTCGGCTGAGCGCTTCAAGAAGCTGAAGCGAACACTTTCCGCAGGATCACCTGCGCCTCGTCCTGGATGCGGCGCAGGTGATCCGCGCTCTCGAAGCTTTCGGCGTAGAGCTTGTACACGTTCTCGGTGCCCGAGGGCCGCGCCGCAAACCAGCCGCGCTCGCTCAACACCTTGAGCCCGCCGATCGGGGCGTTGTTCCCCGGCGCATGCGTCAGCCGTTCCGTGACCGGAGCGCCCGCGAGTTCCGTGGCCGCCACTTGCGCGGCGGACAGATTCGAGAGCACCGCCTTCTGTTCCGGGCTGGCCGGTGCGTCAATGCGCGCGTAGTGGAACTCACCGAACGCGCGCGTCAGTTCGCCATACTGCTCACTCGGGTCGCGGCCCATGACCGCCGACATCTCCGCGGCGAGGAGCCCCAGGATGATGCCGTCCTTGTCGGTGCTCCAGGCGCTGCCGTCATGGCGGAGGAACGATGCCCCCGCGCTCTCCTCTCCCGCGAATCCGAGAGCGCCCGAGACGAGGCCTTCGACGAACCACTTGAAGCCAACCGGTACCTCCAGCACCGCGCGCTGAACACTCGAAGCCGCGCGATCGATCATGCTGCTGGAGACGACCGTCTTGCCGACGCCCGCGCCGCGCGACCAGCCCGGCCTGTGCGACATCAGGTAGGCGATCGCTGCCGACAGGTAGTGGTTCGGGTTCATCAGTCCGCCGCTACGCGCGACGATGCCGTGCCGGTCGTGATCGGGGTCGCACGCCCACGCCACATCGTAGCGGTCGCGTAAGGCCAGCAACCGCTGCATGGCGTAAGGCGAAGATGGGTCCATGCGGATCTTGCCGTCCCAGTCGAGACTCATGAAGCGGAACGTCGGGTCGACCTCATCGCTGACCACCGTGAGCGGCAGCCGGTAGTGCTCAACAATCGCGCCCCAGTAGCGCACGCCCGCGCCGCCCAGTGGATCGACGCCGAGGCTGAGCTTCGAGTCGCGGATCGCGTTCATGTCCACCACGTTTGCGAGGTCGCCGACGTAGGTATTCAGGTAGTCGTGGCGGTGCGTCGTGGCGGCGGCGCGGGCGCGCTCGAGCGTGATCCGGGGCACGTCGGTAAGTGCCGTCGCCAGAAGGAGATTCGCCTTGTCCTGGATCCAACGCGTGATGTCGGTGTCCGCCGGGCCGCCGTTCGGAGGGTTGTACTTGAAGCCCCCGTCCTCCGGGGGATTGTGCGAAGGCGTGATCACGATGCCATCCGCCAGCCCACTCGTGCGGCCGCGGTTGTGGCACAGGATGGCGTGCGAGATCGCCGGCGTCGGGGTGTAGCCGTCCTGCGCGTCGATCATCACGTTGACGCCGTGGGCCGCGAGCACCTCGAGCGCGCTTGCCGCGGCCGGTTCCGAGAGGGCGTGCGTGTCGATCCCAAGAAACAGCGGGCCGTCGATCCCGTGCTGACGGCGGTACCGGCAGATGGCGTGCGTGATGGCGACGATGTGCGCTTCGTTGAAGGCGCTCGCGGTCGCGGTGCCGCGGTGGCCCGAGGTGCCGAAGGACACCCGTTGCGAAGGCACCTGCGGGTCGGGGCGCAGCGCATAGTACGCGGTCAGCAGCCGCGGGATGTTGGTCAGCAGGGCAGCTTCGGCGGGCTTGCCCGCTCGCGGATCGACAGTCATGGTGGCATCCTAGGTGAAGGCAATTCGCCGAACCAAATCGTCTCGCAGTCGTGCCGGGGAGAACTCCGCATGAAGGTGCTGTTCGTCAACGAAGCCGCTGTGCAGGCGCTGTTGCCGATCGAGCGCTGCGTGGCGCTGATGCGCACCGCCCTCATGACCCTCTCCCGCGGCGACGCTGTCCTCCCGCTGCGCAGCATGGTGTGGCTGCCCGACCACTCTGGGCTGCTGGGGATGATGCCAGGCTACCTCGGCGAGCCGCGGAGCTTCGGCTTCAAGGTCGTCAGCGTGATGCCCGGCAATCACGGCACGCCGTACGACTCGCACCAGGGTGTCGTCATGCTGTTCGGCATCGAGCACGGTGAACCGCTCGCCATCTGCGATGCCTCGGCGATCACCGCGATCCGCACCGCTGCCGCTTCGGGTGCGGCGACCGACGCGCTGGCCCGCAAGGATGCCGGCGATCTCGCGCTGATCGGCTCGGGCGCGCAGGCGCGCACTCACCTCGACGCCATGCGCGCGGTGCGAACCCTGCGTCGCGTGCGCGTGTGGAGCCGTTCGCGCGAGAACGCGGAAGCGTTTGCGCGCGCCGAGTCGGCGCGGACCGGATTGCAGGTCGAGGCCGCCGCGACGTGCGCGGCCGCCGTGCGCGGCGCGGATCTCATATGCACGACGACTGCATCCAAGGAGCCGGTCGTAGAGGGCGCGTGGGTCTCTCCCGGCGTACACGTGAACGCCGTGGGCGCCTGCTTCGCCGCGACGCGCGAACTCGACAGCGCCCTCGTGCAGCGCGCGCGGCTTTACACCGACTGTCGCGAGTCTTGCGAGATGGAGTCCGGCGACTACCTGATTCCGTGCAAGGAAGGCGCAATCGCGCCCGCTCACCTGTTGGGCGAAGTCGGCGATGTGTTCGCGGGCAAGCTCGCGGGACGAATGGCGGACGATGACATTACCGTGTTCGATTCGCTGGGTGTGGCGATCGAGGACCTGGCTTCGGCGCATGAGATTTACACGCGCGCCCGCGAGCATGGCGGTGGTGTGTGGATCGAATGGGGCGGGCCGGCGGACGCGTGAGGCCCACGACGTAGAACAACGACCGCTGGCTTAGTCCGCGCCGGCGATGCGTCGCAGAGTCTTCTCGGCCAGGCGGTCAAACGCGCTCACGCACAGCTCCAGATGCTCGCGCTTGGTGTCTTCGATCTTGTTGTGGCTGATGCCGCCCAGGCTCTGGACGAACATCATCACGGTCGGCACGCCCGCGCGCGCCACTTCGGCCGCGTCATGCAGCGGCCCCGAGGGCAGGCGGTGCGAGGTGCCGCAGCTTTCGAGCACCGCTTGTTCGCACAGCTCAATCAGCGCCGGATCGAACGGCCGCGGCTCGATGTGCCACAACCGCTCCCACGTGACCTCGACGTTGCCCTCCGCAGCAAAGCGCCGGCTCGCGTCCTGCGCCTCGGCGAGCATGTGCGCCAGCGCTGTCCCATCGAGGTGGCGCTGGTCCAGCGTGATGCGGCAGTCCTCGACCACGCTCGTCACGATCCCCGGCTTCGTGGTGCACGAGCCGATCGTGCACACCCCGCCATTGCGGTCGGTGATGCGGTAGACCTCGGGGCTCATCTTCGCCGCGGCGAGCAAGGCGTCGCGGCGCCGGTTCATCGGGGTACTGCCCGAGTGCGCAGCCTGGCCATGGAAGTTGATGGCGTGGCGCTCGACTCCGTAGGTGCCGAGGACGACGCCCAGCGGCAGTCCCAGATCGAGCAGCACGGGCCCCTGTTCGATGTGCAGCTCAAGATACGCCGCCGCGTTCTTCAACTCCTTGCCGCTGTCCTTCACGCGCTCGAACTCGACGCCGATTCGTGCGAGCGCTTCGGGAAGCGATACCCCGTCGCGGTCCTTGAGCACGCGCGCTTCGTCGAGATCGAGATTGCCTGAACACGCCGAGGAGCCAAACAGGCTCTTGCCGAAGCGCGCTCCCTCTTCGTCGGCCCAGTCGACGAGCCTGACGGTCACCGGCGGTTTGCCGTTGTACTCGGTGGCGATGCGGCGCAGGATCTCGACTCCGGCCATCACGTTGAGGCAGCCGTCGAGCCAACCGCCGTTGGGCACCGAGTCCATGTGCCCGCCGATCAACAGGCAGCGCTCGGACTCGCCCGTGAGCGTGCTCCACAGATTGCCAGCGGCGTCGACGTGCGTTTCGACGGGGAGCTCGGCGAGCTTCGCCGTGAGCCACGCGCGCGTCTTGAGCCAGGTGTCGGTGAAGGCGACACGCTGGGCACCGTGCTCGTCACCGGTGAGCCGGCGGAGCTCCTCGAGTTCAGCGACGGTTCGCTTGGGATCCAGTTTGGGGGAAGTCATTCCGTGACGTTAGCACGAAGCCGATGTGATTTCCGGGGCCCTATTGTGACAGCACGAGCTTGCGCGATGCCGCGAGAGATCCGCGCTGCAGGCGCACGAAGTACACGCCCGCACTCGGCCCGCCCGCCACCTTCGGCGCAGCCCACGTCGCATCATGGCGACCTGCGGTGAGCGGTCCGGCAATGAGTGTCTTGACGCAGCGCCCGTTCACATCGAACACGTCGAGCCGGGTCTCCCCCGCGGACGGCAACTCGAATGAGATCGCCGTGACGCCGTGCGAAGGTTGTGGTCCCACGCGCAGCGAAAGCTCGCGACCGCTTGCTGGCGCACGATGAACCGCCAGCGGACGGGTGGCCGTCATTTGCCAGGGACCTGACGGCGACAGGTAGACACCCTGATTGCTTCCACCGAAGGTGATCGCCTGATCGTCCGCGGCGTCGTAGATCGCCGTGAAGAAGTTGTTGAACGTTCCCGGCGGCCGCTGCGATCCCGCGAGGTTAAGTGTTTGCCACGCCGTCCCGGCGAGAGGCATGGCGTAGACCGTCGTGGGTGGATAGGCGGTTCCGTCGTCGCCCGCGTACACCAGCATGCGGTCATGCAGCACATCGATCGCCGCCGCATGCCCATAGAGTTTGGGCGTCGAGGCGGAGGTGAGGTCTGTCCACCCACCTGAGCCCGAGTAGCACCACACGTCCCGCAGCAACGAGTTGCTCGCACTGTGCCCGCCGACGATGAGCATGCGTTCTCGTGGCGCGTCGTACACGGCCGTGTGCCACGTTCGGGCGCCCGGGGCGCCACCGGCGGAAATCGCGGACCACGCGGGGACCGCCAGCGACAGATCGAGCGACCACAAATCTCCCTGCGCGGTCCCTCCCGACGTCTCGCCGCCGAACACGAGCATCTGGCGCGACACGGGATCGAGCACCGCCGAATGCTTCGCGCGTGCGTCAGGTGGTGTGCCGTCCGGCGCGAGTTGGACCCAGGCCAGCCCATCGTTGAACGACAACGCCCAGACATCGTTGAGATAGTTGGAGCCGTCAAAGCCTCCGAACAGAATCATTCGATTGCCCACGGCGTCCCACACGGCGGAGTGGATGTAGCGGGCGGACGGCGGTGTTCCCGAGGGTGCCAGCTGCTCCCAGTGCCGGATGCCGTTCAGCGAGTAAACCCAGGTGTCGTTGAGGAAGTGAGAACTGTCGTAACCCCCGAACATGATCATGCGGTTGTGCACGAGGTCATAGACCGAGCTGTGGCTCAAACGCGCCGAGGGAGCGCCGCCCGCGCCGCCGCCGAGGACGGACCACTCGGTAGGCCCCGTGAGCGGTAGCGTCCAGGTATCGTTGAGCGGAGCGCTCAGGTACGGCGACGGGTTACCGCCAAACACGACCATCTGGAGATTGTCGGGATCGTAGATCGCGGTGTGCTGCCAACGCTTCTGCGGCACCTTTCCGGATCCGATCGGAGTCCACGCGGGCGTTCCGGAGAGCGAGAGTGCCCAGGTGTCGTTCAGGGCGCCGTAGTACTGGTCCGCGCCGAACACATCCTTCCCGATGCTGGGCTCCCCGGCGAACAACATCATGCGGTCCGCATTGGGATCGTAGATGGCGCTGGCGGAGACGCGCATCGCCGGCTGCAGTCCCGAGAACGAAAGCTTGTGCCACGCCAGCGTGCCGAGCGGCAACTCGAACACATCGACTCCGACGTTCAGCGTGCCGCCGATCGTGGCGATCAAGCGATTGCGCACGGGATCGAGGATCACGGCGGCACTGATGCCGCCGGTGCCCGTGCCCGTCGTGGTGAGCTGGCTCCACGCCGGAGTTCCTCCCCCGAACGACAGGGCGTAGGTATTGCGACTGGCGGTCAGCACGATCATGCGATCGCCGGATGGGTCGTATACGGGCTGGCCTCCGCCCGATGGGGGTGTGCCCGTGGTGGCGAGCGTGGTCCACGACGAAGGTGAGCCCAAGGCGAGCGCGGTGACTTGGACTCCGTCGAAGACGACTATGCGGTCGCGCACCGGGTCGTAGATCCCGCTGCCATGGTTGGCGGACGTTGCGCTCGTCGCGAGTTTGGTCCAGACGCGCTCGCCAGTGAGCGACAAGGCCCAGGTCTCGTCCGAGAGCGTGTTCAGGTTGATGTCGAGGAACCCGCCCGAAACGATGACCCGGTGACGCGGGGCGTCGTGGATCATGGCGTGCATCCACACCGCGACCGGCGGGCTCGCGAGCGACCACGTCTCCGCGGCCGCGTGAGCGAGTGAAGCCCCGAATACCGCGAGTCCGCCGAGGACGGCGAGGACGCCGGTGGCGAGGCGCGGATGCAAGCGGGAACGGTACGTCAGGGTGCGCGTTCCTTTCGGCAGGCTGGCGTGAGTGGGGCGCGGCAGCGGGTGGCGGTCAGCACAATTCTGAACCCCCCGCTGTTTTGGAGCAATACGGTTCAGCGGGTTTCCCCGCGGGAGCCCCCAGTCCGCGAAATCTGGGCCGATTCCCAGCCGATTCCCGGCTCGCAAGCGTCAGGATTGCTGGTAGACTTTGCCAAGAGATCATCTGGCTCCTCGTCTGCCCCGCATTGCGCGTTGCAATCGGCGCCCGCGGCCGGGTCAGGGCAAGTCGGTGCCGCCTGTTTCCCACTGGAGACCACCCATGACGCGCTTGTCCCGGCTGCTCCGCGTGCTGCTGCTCGCCGTGGGATCGCTCTCGCTGCTCACGATCGCGGCGGATGCAACCGTGCTCACGAACTATGTGCTGCAGTGGGGTTCGGCGGGCAGCGGGAACGGGCAGTTCAACGAGCCCGCGGGCGTCGCGGTCGACTACAACGGGCTCGTGTACGTCACCGACATGGGCAACGACCGCGTGCAAGTCTTCAACAGCACCGGCGTCTTCCAGTACAGCTTCGGCTCCACGGGCAGCGCCCCGGGGCAGTTCCGCCGGCCTTACGGCATCGCGATCAACGGTGGTGACCTGTACGTCGTCGATACCGGCAACCATCGCATCCAGAAGTTCACCCTGGCCGGATCGTTCCTGCTGCAGTGGGGCACGCAGGGTTCCGTCACGGGGCAGTTCCAGCGGCCACGTGGGGTCGCCGCGGACGGTGTCGGCAATGTGTTCGTGACCGACGACAGCTTGGACAGGGTGCAGAAGTTCGACGGCGTCGGCAATTTCCTGCTCCTCTGGGGATCCACCGGCAACGCTCCGGGGGACTTCCGCGGCCCCATCGGCATCGCGGCGGACGGCGGCGGTGGCGCGATCTTCGTGGCGGACT
>JAYSRO010000508.1:0-4146 GCA_043720995.1 Candidatus Eiseniibacteriota bacterium | reverse complement strand
GGATCACCGAGCCCGCGGTCGGAGCCTCAACGTGAGCGTCGGGCAGCCAGGTGTGGAACGGGAACATCGGCACCTTGATGGCGAACGCCACGGCGAAGGCGAGGAACAACCACAACTGCACCGGCGCCGCGAGCGGCATGGCGAGGAAGGCATCGAGCGAGAATGTGGGTATGCCCGTGAGCGCCTTGTGGTGGAAGTACATCCACAGGATGGCGGTCAGCATCAACACGCTGCCGGCCATGGTGTAGAGGAAGAACTTGATCGCGGCGTAGATGCGGCGCTGGCCGCCCCACACACCGATCAGCAGGTACATGGGAACCAGCATGGCTTCCCAGAACACGTAGAACAGCAGCAGGTCGATGGCGAAGAATGTCCCGATCATGCCGGCTTCAAGTGCCAGCAGGGCGGCGTAGAACTCCTTCTGCTTCATGTGCACCGCGCTGTACGAACCGATCACCGCGATGGCGGTGATGACGGTGGTCAGCAGCACGAGCAGCGTGCTGATGCCGTCCGCACCCAGGTGCCACTCGGCTCCCCACATCGGCAGCCACGGCTTCTGCTCGACGAACTGCCAGCCGGTCTGCCCGGGGATGTACTTCCACCACAGCGGCAGCGAGACGGCGAGTTCCGCGAGGGCGACGGTGGTCGCCCAACGCCGAATCGCGCGATCGGCGTCCGAAGGGAACAGCATCAATACTCCTGCCCCAACCAGCGGCAGGAAGATGAGCAGACTCAGCCAGGGAATACCGTTCACGGCATGTGCCTCAGGAAGTGGAGCAGCAATGCCGCGACCCCAAGAGTAAAGAACAGCGCATAGGTGCCGACGAAGCCGGTCTGGAACAACCGCAGCAGCGCCGAGACGCCTTCGAGCGTGTGGCCGACGCCGTTGACCAGCCCATCGACAATAACCACGTCCCAGAACTTCCACAGGCCCATGGACGCGTAATAGATCGGACGCACGGCGATGGCGTTGTAGAGCTCATCGACCCAGTACTTGTGCAGCAACATGCGATGCACGCCGGCGAAGCGCTCCTGCAACCGCGTCGCGGTGCCGGGCGAGCGCAGGTAGAGCACGAACGAGACGAGGATACCGAGTAACGCAGCGCCCACCGAGACGAAGATCAGCAGCCATTCGGTGTTGGCCGGCAGCTCGTGCGCGACATGCTCCATGCCGTGAACGGGCGCGAACACCGGCGCCAGCCAGCGCGCGAACAGGTGACCACCCTCCTGGAACGGCAGTCCCACCCACCCACCGATGACCGACAGCACCGCAAGCACCACGAGCGGCGCGATCATCGAGGGCGGCGACTCATGCAGGTGGTGTTCGGCCTCATGCGTCAACCGCGACTTGCCGCGGAACGCCAGCAAATAGAGCCGCGTCATGTAGAACGCCGTGATGATGGCGCCCACGAGCCCGGCGAGCCACACGATCATGTGGCCGCTGCCGAAGGCTGAGCTAAGGATTTCGTCCTTGCTGAAGAATCCGGCGAACGGCGGGATGCCGGCAATCGCCAAGGTCGCGATCAACATGACGCCGTGCGTCCACGGGAGCCGCGAAGCGAGCCCGCCCATGCGGCGAAGGTCTTGCTCGTCGGACAGCGCGTGGATCACCGAGCCGGCGCCCAGGAACAACAGCGCCTTGAAGAATGCGTGCGTCATGACGTGGAACACGCCGGCGGTGTAGGCGCCGACGCCGCAGGCCATGAACATGTAGCCGAGCTGGCTCACCGTGGAATAGGCGAGCACGCGCTTGATGTCGTTCTGGGCGATGCCGATCGTGGCGGCGAACAGCGCGGTCGCCGCACCGATCACGGCAATCGTCTGCATCGTCTGCGGTGCCAGATCGAACAACACGTGGCAGCGCGCCACCATGTAGACACCGGCGGTGACCATCGTGGCGGCATGGATCAGTGCCGACACTGGGGTCGGGCCTTCCATGGCGTCGGGCAACCAGGTGTAGAGCGGGATCTGAGCGCTCTTACCCGTGGCGCCCAAGAACAGCAGCAAGGTCGCGGTGGTGATCACCACGCCGCCCGGGGTGAAGACGTGCGGGGCGATGGCGAACAGCGAGTCGAAGCGGACCTGCCCCGAGGCGGCGAACAGCGTCAGCACGCCGAGGATGAAGCCGAAGTCGCCGATACGGTTGACGATGAACGCCTTCTTCCCCGCCTCGGCCGCGGAGGGGCGCTCGTACCAGAAGCCGATCAGCAGGTAGGAGCACAACCCGACACCTTCCCAGCCGACGAACATCAGCAGGAAGTTGTTCGCCAGCACCAGCGTCAGCATGGAGAACATGAACAGGTTCAAGTACAGGAAGAACCGGCGGAACGACTTGTCGTGCGACATGTAACCGGTGGAATACACGTGGATCAGGAAGCCCACGCCGGTCACCACGAGGATCATCACCGAGGACAGCGGGTCGAGCAGGAAGCCGACATCGACGGAGAAGTCGCCGACCTTCATCCAGGTCCAGGCCGTCTCGATGATCTGGCGGTTCGCTTCGGGCAGGCTGGCGAGGTGCAACACCGCGCGCAGCGAGGCAAGGAACGCCAAGCCGATGGCGCCACACGCGAGCCACGCGGTGCCCCGCTTGCCGAGCCGGTCGCCGATCAACAGGTTGAGCGCCACGGCCGCGAGCGGCAGGGCGGGAATGATCCAGAGAGCGTTCAAGGGAGCGGGCATCAGCCTTTCAGCAGGTTGATTTCATCCACGAACACGGATTCGCGGAGCCGGAACAGATTCACGATGATCGCGAGCCCGACCGCCACTTCGGCCGCCGCCACCGCCATCACGAAGAACACGTAGATCTGGCCATCGATCGAATGCAGGGCGCTGGCGAACGAGACGAACGCGAGGTTCGCCGCATTCAGCATCAACTCGACGGACATGAAGATCACGATGGCGTTGCGGCGCACCAGCACGCCGACGAGTCCGATCGTGAACAGAATGGCGCTGACGATCAGCGGCCAGCCGGCAGGGATCATTTAGGCCCTCCTGGAGGCGGCGTCAGCGTGACGCCCGGGGGTAATTGGCGGCGCATTGATTCGAGCGTCGCCTTGGGTGAAGCCCCGCGGCCGCTCTTTGCCTTGCTGAGCACGATGGCGCCCACCATGGCGACGAGCAAGATCAGCGAGGTGATCTCGAACGGGAACAGGAAGCGCGTGTACAGCACCTGCCCGAGCACCTGCGTGTTGCCACCCGGCGGCGGTACGACCTGCGAGATGGGGCCCAGCGCCCAGCGGCCGGCCATCAGCAGGACGGCCTGCAGCAGCACGATGGCACCCGCGATCCAGCCGATCATGCGGCGCAATACAATGGTCGCGCCGCGTTCCAGATCATGCGCGAGGTTCAGGTACATGATGACGAACACGAACAGCACCATGATCGCGCCGGCGTAGACGATTACCTGCACCATGCCGATGAACTCGGCCTTCATCACGATGTAGATGCCGGCGAGCGCGCAGAACGCCACCACCAGGAACAACGCGCTGGTGACGGGATTGCGGTGCAGCACGACCATCAGGGCCGACAGCAGCAGCAGTGCCGCGAAGCCCGCGAACAGGATCGGGATCATCGCGCCCCCCAGTGGAAGAACTCAAGCGTCGCGGTCACGAGCACACAGGCAAAGGCGACCGGCAGCAGGAACTTCCAGCCGATGTTCATGAGCTGGTCGTAGCGGTAGCGCGGCAGTGTCCAGCGCGCCCAGACGAAGCAGAACACCAGGACCGCGAGCTTGCCGAAGAACCACACGAACTTGATGGCGTCAGGTCCCGGGCCATCCCACCCTCCGAGGAACAAGGTCACTGCGATGGCGCAGATGGTGATGATGTTCGAGTACTCACCGAGGAAGAACAGGCCGAACTTCATGCTCGAGTACTCGGTGTGGAACCCGGCGACGAGCTCGGCTTCGGCTTCCGCGAGATCAAACGGCGTGCGGTTGGTCTCGGCCAATGCGGCGATCATGAACACGATGAAGGCGACCGGCTGGCGGAAGATGAACCAGCCCGGCAGTGGCAGGCCGAAGAAGTGCACCGGCACCGTCTGGATCTTGACGATGTCCACCATCGACAACGAGCCGGCCAGCAGCAGCACGCCGATCGTCGAGACACCCATCGCCAGTTCGTACGACACCATCTGGGCCGAGGC
>JAYSRO010000507.1:0-8815 GCA_043720995.1 Candidatus Eiseniibacteriota bacterium | reverse complement strand
AGCTTCAGCGATCCGTGGCTCGGGTTCGGCCACGCGGAGCTCAGCGCAAACTCACGCGGAGCCGACTTGGCACCCTGGACGGGACCGAAGACCGCCGTAGATCCGGCATTCGTCGTGCCGATCAGACGGTACCAGTAGCCCTGGTCCGCAACTGCGGTGCGGTCCAGCGCCACCGTCACGCCTGCCTCGTCACGCAGTTCAGCAGCAACCGGCAGCCACGGTCCCACTTCGTTCTCGGCACGCTCGAGACTGACCGACGAGAACACTCCGCGAGCCTGCAGGTCCCACTTGATCTGGATGCCCGTCGACACGCGCTCGGCATCGAGCTGCGTCAGCACCACCGCGGTCGTGTAATCGAAGATCGAGAACGGCGCGTCGCTGGCGTCCTCGCCCGAGTTCCCCGTCGCATCAACGGCCACGACCTTGAACAATGCCGAGTACACCGCATTGGGCCCTGTGTTCGTGGGCGACTCCGCCTTCCACACGAATGTGCCGTCGTTGGGGGTAGAAGGCGCAATCACGGTGTAGGTAGCGCCGTAATCACGGGAGACCCACAGCGAGACATTCGCGATCGGGCCGGCGTTGTCGGTGGCGGTCCACAGCATCTTCAGATCCGAGCCTAGCAGGAAGTTCTCGCCGCCGTTCGGGAAGATGACCGTCACCTGGGGCGGCGTCACATCCTTGAACGTCGCCGCGATCGTGTGGTTCGCGTGAACGTTGCTGAACGTGTAACTCACCACCGGAGGCACCGCATTGCCGTCGACCGTAAGCGTGTTGATTCCATACCCCACCGCCGCCGTAATGGCGATCTTCTGGTCCGCGCCGCATGCCACTGAAGGACTGGCCGGCGTCACGGTGCCGTTCGGCCCCGAGGTCGTGGTGATCGTGTACGGCCCATCCAGCGAGAACGTCGCGGCGATCGTGTGACTTCCGTGCACGTTCGTGAACGTGTAGGTCGTCACCGGCCCCACCAAACTGCCATCGACCGTCAGTGTTGCAACGGAGTGGCAATCGTCGGGCGTGATGTTGATCTTCTGGTCCGCGCCACACGCGACGGACGGGTTCGGCGGCGTGATCGTGCCCCCTGCCCCTGCCGTTGTTGAGATCGTGTACGGGCCGTTCAACGTGAACGTCGCCGCGATGGTGTAGTTCGTGTGCACGTTGGTGAACGTGTAGCTCGCGGCCAGCGGCACCGCGCTGCCATCGACCAGCAGCGTCGCCAACGAGTAACAATCGGCAGGCGTGATGGTGATCTTCTGGTCCGCACCGCACGCCACCGCCGGGTTCGACGGCGTCATTGAACCGCCCACACCGGCAAGGGTCGTGATCGTGTAGGAACCGTTCGGCGTGAACACCGCCGCGATCGTGTGAGGCGCATGGACGTTTGTGAAGGTGTAGCTCCCCGTCAGTCCAACGGAGCTACCGTCCACCGTCAGCGCGGTCAACGTGTAGCAATCGTCGACGGTGATGTTGACCTTCTGGTCTGCGCCACAGGCCACCGACGGGTTCACCGGCGTGATCGATCCACCGGCGCTCGACGACGTGGTGATCGTGTAGGGACCGTTCAAGGAGAACGTCGCTGCGATCGTGTGATTGTCGTGCACGTTCGTGAACGTGTAGCTGTCGGTGAGGCCGACCAGGTTGCCGTCGACCGTGAGCGTCGCCAGCGAGTAGCAGTCATCCGGAGTGATCGTGATCTTGCGGTCGGTGCCGCACGCGACGGAAGGATCGGTCAGCGAGATCGTACCGCCCAAGTCGGCGTGCGTGCTGATGATGTAGGGACCGTTCAACGTGAAGGTTGCCGCGATAGTGTGGCTCGCCTGAACGTTCGTGAAGTTGTAGCTCGTGGTGGGCGGGACAGAATTGCCGTCGACCGCCAGTTCGGTCAGCGTGTAGCAATCGTCAGCGGCGATGCCGATCTTCTGGTCCGCGCCACAGTTCACCACCGTCGCGCCGTTCGGGCTGACCGAACCGCCCGCGCTGGCCGAGGCCGTGATCGTGTAGGTGTTCAACGTGAACGACGCGCTCAGCGTGTGGTTGAGCTCCACGTTTGTAAACGTGTAGGTCGGCACAGCACCCACCGAGCTTCCATCCACCAGCACATCCGCGATGGAGTAGCACGGGTCGGCGGCGATACCGATCTTCTGGTCCGCGCCACAGTTCACGATCGTCGGGCCGCTCGGGCTGACCGAACCGCCTGCGCCGGCAGAGGCCGTGATCGTGTAGGTGTCCAACGTGAACGTAGCGCTCAGCGTGTGGTTATCCGTCACATTCGTGAACGTGTAGCTGTTCGTGAGACCGACCGAGTTGCCGTCGACCGTCAGCGCGCTCAACGTGTAGCAATTGTCGGCCGTGATGGTGAACGACTGGTCGGTGCCGCACGCCACGGTGCCAACGTCGAACATGAACGTACCCGCGGCGTAGCGATTCACGGGGCCGCCGTCGACCACCAGCGGGAACCCACCCGCGGCGAAGTCGTAGCGCGAGGCGCCCACGAAGCTGATGGCGCCGCCGCCGTTCGTCGTCCAGGCTGTGGCACCGCCCGAGCTGTTGCCGTCGGGTTCGAGGGCACCGTAACCGTCTGCGACGATGCTGCCGTGGAAGCCTGCGGGCAACGTGATCGCACTCGCCAGTGCCTTGAAGCGGCTGCCCCCCACGAGCACCCCGTCGCCCGTGTTGAACAGGATGGAACCGCCGGAGACCAGGGTCTGGGTGTCACGGTCGTAGAGCCGCACGCTGATCGGCGCGGCCAGGCCGTCGGAGCCCGAGTCGAACGCGCCGAGTTGGGTGACGACCACGGCGGACGTGACGTCGAAGTCCATGCCGAGTGCACCGGTCCACGTCTGGGTGCCCACGGTCGTTGCGGGCACATCATACGCGACGACATTGCTGGCGAGGGTTCCGGCGGGGATGATGGTGCCGCCGGCACTGGCGCTCGTCGTGATCGAGTACCGCAGCGGCACGAATGCCGCATCGATCGTGTGATTCGCGTTGACGCCGGTGAACGTGTACGAGCTGACCGCACCCACGGTCACGCCGTCCACCTTCACATCAGCGATCGTGTAGCACGAGTTCGCTAGGATCGAATAGGCCTGGCTCGAGCCGTCCGGCACCGCCTGCGTTCCCAGAGGCGAGATGCTACCGCCCGCGCCCTGCGTGGAGGTGATCGTCCAGTTGATCGTCTGGTTGCACAGCGGAGCGCCGGCGATGGAGCCGTTCAACCACGGGTAGAACGCCGTCGTACCCGTGACCGCGCTGCCGGTGCCGCTCGGGTTGAGCGGCGCGTTCGGGCCGCTGATGTCGCCGTACCAATTACACGTGGCATCCAAGGGGCCTGGGCCCGTGTAGCCGCCCAGTTCGCCGACTCCGAATTCGGAATCGTTCACCAGATTGTTGTGGTTGATCTTGATGCTGCTGTTGCCACCCGGCGAGACGTAGCCGTAGTCCACCACGCGGACACCGCGCAGGTTCGCATCGATGAAGTTGTCCTTCACGTCAATCGCGGAACAACCGCCGCCGAGGGTCAGCCCCGTCGCGCCGCCTGCGGTCGTGATTGTATTGCCCGAGAACAGTCCGCCCGCCACAGCGATCGCAAACACGCCGTAGGTGTTGCCATGAATATTATTCGAGACAACACTCAGCCCGGTGTGGACACCCGGGCCGGTCGCGGCGAACACCACCGGATTGTTGTCGGTGTGGCCGGTGATCTCGTTGTTGTGGATGTTCATGCCGCTGGTGAACTCGGAGTAGATCCCGGCTCCACCTGACGGTCCCGGCGCATTGTTCGTGCTGATCAGGTTGCACGAGATGTCGGAGGCACCGTCGCAGTTGGCGTAGATGCCAATCGTGTTGTCGGTGATCACGTTGTTCGTGATCGTCATGTTCTTGGCACCCGCGGACATCCAGATGCCGGCATTCAAGCCGTTCAGGCCCTGGATGACTTCGAACCCATCGAGCGTGACGTCGTCCGCGAGGATCACCACCGCGGCATCGACCGAGCTGCCATCGATCGTGGATTCGGCTCCTCGTGCTCCGCTATTGGCGGCACAGGCGCCCGCATTGGCGCCCCTGAGCGTCAAGGCCGTCGACACCGAGACCTGCTCGGGATAGAGCCCCGCCTTCGCCAGCACGATGTCGCCCGCCACGCCATGGTCGACTTCATGTTGGATGGCACTGCTGATGTGGCGAATGTCGGAGATGGTGCCGTAGAAGCCCGCGACACTGTAGGTGCGCAAGTTTGCCGGCGGCGCGACGCCCACCACGACACCGCGATCGAAGGAATTGTTGTTCCAGTAGCTGGCCCAGTCGAACTGGCTGTTGTCGTAGGTACCGCGGGCGCGGATGTGCTGGCCCAGCGCTTCGGTGTTCACGAAGGTGTTGCCGGTGATCACAGCACCACCCACCGACCACTGGAACCAGGGCACGCCAGTGTTGGAACCGTTGAAGCTGATCATGGGCCAGGTTTCGCCCGTGACGTTGTGGAAGGTGTTGCCAGAAATCACGCGTCCCGCGACGGGGCCTGAAAACCCGGCGCCACTGGTGATATCGACGCTGTTGCCTGCCTGAAAGATGTTGCCCGTCACGTGATACGTCTTGATGTGCGAGACGTTGTTGATGTCGTCGTACTGCCAGTCGTTGAAGTAGACCGAGCCTTCGTTGTCGCTGATCTTGCAGTTCTTCAGCGTGAAGTTGTCACCCGTGACCTCGATCGTCTTGTTCGTCCCAAACGAATTCGTCGAGACGATGAGGCCCGAGATCGTGACGCCATCCCCTTCCACGAAGAACCCGTCCGGACCGAAGTTTGCGTCGGAATTCGTGGTCACGGTTGCCTGCGTGGCGGCGGCGCTGGTGATCACGACGCCGGTCGCGGTCACGCCCTGCAGCTTGATGGCACCTTTGGCCTGCGCGAAGAACAGCCCGAACGTGTAGGGGCCGTTGCCGTCGTACAGGAAGCTGTTCGCGGCCGTTTCGGAATAGGCACCGGGGAGCACGTCAATGGTGCCGCCCGCGCTGATGGCGTTGATGGCCGGTTGGATCGCGGCGAAGGCATCGATGCCGATCTTGTAGCTCGTGAAGCCCACGGTCACGGTCGTGCCGTTCGGCAAGACCACCCAGTTGTCGTTGACGACCATGTGGGAGGCGCTGTTGATCTGGTAGGGCGACTTGGGCGGCGGAAGGGAGATGGCGCCAGCGCCAGTCCCGGTCTTGCCCGTCCGCTCGAACGCACGGCGGTGTTCGGCAGTCGTTCCGGTCGTGCCATGGGAGCCCGGGCCCAATCGGCCGGCTTCCGGGTAGGCCAGCCTCGGGAGATCACCCGTCGCGGAGGCCGGACCAGCAATGATGCAGAGAGCGAAAGCCACGGCAGCAAAAGAGAATTGCGCGTAGCGATGCGAACGGACCTGGGGCCAACCCAACATGGACTACCTCCGAGGAGAGGGATCTGCGACCAAATCCGATTCAGAGGATGGGGCAAACCGTCGGGCCACGCGCTCCAAGGGATCAACTCCCCAACGGAATTGAGGTCCAGCGCGGAAAGTCATGTCGCGCGACCCTGATGGCGGCCCGAGAACTCCAGCTTGCGAATATTCAACCCATGAATCGTCGAATGAGCGCATCCTCGGGCTCGCGAGAATTATTTGCAATGACAAACATCGCGACGCAAGAACATTTTCGCTCTCACGCGCAGCGTTGCATGCAGCGAACGCGTTCCGCTGGGGTAAACAGTGAGAACTCACGCTGCGCGAGTGCGACGAGCCGTGTCGAATTCGCCGAAATCGGCGAACGACGTTCCAAGTCGCTGCGAAAAACACATTTCGCGCCGTGAGCCGATGAACGCGCCCCCCCCACTGTGCGCGATGGCGTCGTTCGCCAATCTGGTCAACACTGTTGGAACAGTCGGCACGAACCATTCATGGAACACACAGCGGCAATGCAAAACGTTGCACATCCACCTGATTCGATCACATACGCTTACGTGGGGTTGCTCGAATGCGCCTGTCCAAGTCCCGCTATTGCGCCGGCCTTCAGTGCCACCGCCAGTTGTGGTGGCGTTCACATGAGCCGGGAGCACCCGAGCTCGAACCGGATGCCTCGCTCGAGGCGATCTTCAACCAGGGTCACGTCGTCGGGCTCGCGGCGCAGGAGCGATTCCCAGGGGGCGTGTTGATCGACTTCCCGTTCCGAGCGTACGCCGAACGGCTCGCGGCGACGCAGGTGGCGATCGAGAACAAGGCGCCGGCGATCTACGAAGCCTCGGTGATGGCCGACGATGTGTTCGTCGCGGTCGACATTCTCGAGCGCGTGCCGGGCGGCTGGACGTTGGTCGAGGTGAAGTCGACGACCCAGGTGAAGGAACCGCACATCCCCGACATCGCGGTGCAGCTGCACGTACTGCGCGCCTCGGGGCTCAAGGTCGACCGCGCGGAACTGATGCACCTGAATCGCGAGTGCACCTTTCCCAACCTCGACGACTTGTTCCTGCGCGAAGATGTGACTCCGCGTGCAGAGGCGTTGCTCGCGGGGATTCCAGCCGAGGTTCGCAACCAACTCGACATGCTGAACGGACCGATCCCCGAAGTCGCGATCGGCCCGCACTGCACCTCGCCCTATGAGTGCCCGTTTATGAAACGCTGCTGGCCGGAGCGACCCGAGCATCATGTGAGCAAGCTCTACTCGATCGGGCGCGGTTGGGAACAACTCGAGGCCGACGGCTACACGACGATCGACCAGTTGCCCGAAGGATTGAAGTTGCGCAACGAAGCCGAGCGCCAGCGCCGCGCGGTGACGAGCGGCACGATGATCGTGGAGCCGGGGCTCGCCGAGGCGTTACGCGCATTCAAGGAGCCGGTCGCGATTCTCGACTTCGAAACACTCGCTCCGGCGGTGCCGGTGTGGCCGGGCTGCCATCCGTATGACCCCGTGCCCGCGCAATTCAGCGTGCACGTTCACGAGGGTGCCGGAACGTGGCGGCACCACGAGTGGCTCGCGGAAGGCCCCGCGGATCCGCGCCCAGCACTCGTCGCGGAACTGGTGCGCGTGCTGGCGAGTGCCGGAACGATCCTCGCCTACAACAAGGCGTTCGAGTCGCGCTGCCTGAACCTGATGGCGGCTTCGCTGCCGCAGCTCAAGCCAGCCATCGACAAGATCGTGGCGCGGCTCGACGATCCGCTGCCGGTCCTGCGCAAGCATGTCTACCACCCCGACTTCGGCGGCAGCTTCAGCCTCAAGGCCGTCCTGCCGGCGCTCGTGCCCGATCTCACCTATGAGGGACTCGAGATCGCCGAGGGCACCGCCGCCAGCCGCGAGTTGGAGCAGTTGATGTTTGGCGGCGGGAGCGTTGCCCCCGAAGAACGCGCGCGATTGCGAACGGCGCTGCTGCGCTATTGCGAACTGGACACCTGGGGCGTTGCGCGCGTGCTTGAGCGGATGAAGGAGTTGGGGGACGCGTAGGGTTCCGGCGGCGGCACCGGCGGCCCGCGCCGCGCAGTGTGCAACGGCGAACCGGCCAAATGTGTTAGCTTTGCGCGTCGTTTTCGGCGCACCACTTCCCGCGAGATCCTTGCCCTGCATTCCTTGAGCCGTTCGACCGATAACCGCGTCATGGAGGACGCGTCATGAGCCCAGCCCACGTGCCCGAGGGGCAACAGCGCGGTTGTATCGTGCCGATCGGCGGCGCCGAGGATAAGGTCGGTGACGAGGCGATCCTCAAGCGCTTCGTGCGTGTGTGCGGCGGGCGCAATGCGGCGATCGCAGTGATCCCGACCGCGTCCGAGCTCCGCACCACCGGCCGGCGCTACGAAGAACTGTTCCGCGACCTCAAGGCCTCGAAGGTGTGGGTACTGCCGTTCGAGTCGCGCCAGCAATGCGAGGACCCCGAAGAACTGGCGGTACTCGAGAAGGCGACGGGAGTGTTCTTGACCGGCGGCAGCCAGTTGCGCTTGAGCACCACGTTGGGCGGCACCTCGGTCGCGAAGGCGCTCCGCGCCATGAATGCGCGCGGCGTGACCATCGGCGGCACTTCAGCGGGCGCGGCCTTCCTGCCCGAGCACATGATCGCTTACGGCGAAGAGGGCTCGACGCCACACGCGGGCATGGTCCAGTTGGCGCCGGGACTGGGCCTGAGCAACCGCATCGTGGTCGACCAGCACTTCCGCGAACGCGATCGCCTGGGCCGTCTGCTCACCGCTCTCGCCTTCAACCCATTCGCCACGGGCATCGGCCTCGATGAGGACACCGCGGCGTTCATCGGCCCCGACAATTGCCTCGAAGTCGTGGGCAGCGGTGCCATCACCATCGTCGACCCGTCGAGCATCGAGTACTCCTCGATCGACGCAGCCCGCCAGGGCGAACCGGTGAGCCTGTTGGGCGTGAAGCTGCACGTGTTGGTCAAGGGCGGCACTTACCATCTGGCGACCCGCACGGCGAGCGCGACCGGGGCACTCGCGGACGAGTAGCAGCCGGGCACAAGCACAGCGCCCGCCGCCGGTCCCACGACCACTTCGGGCTGCGCGCGTGGGGCAGCTGACCCGCGACTCCGCGCATTCAATCATGGCGATTCGGGCCGCGCCCCGTTAGATTGGTGGGCCGTCCCCTTGTTCGACCACTCCCCGGGGCTCCACGCCATGAAGCTGCTCGACTCTTCCGTCTATCTGGGCCCCAGCCTTTACGCTCACTTCCCCGTCATTCGCTTCATCGTCGATCTCGGCGAACTGGAGCAATGGCCCAGCATGAAGTTGGGTAAAGCGTTCGTGGATGGACTGGTCGAAGCGCTCCCGGGACTGCGCGAGCATGGCTGCTCCTACGGCGAGCCCGGCGG
>JAYSRO010000506.1:0-8829 GCA_043720995.1 Candidatus Eiseniibacteriota bacterium | reverse complement strand
GATGGACAGTGGCATCACGTCGCGGCGGTCGAGCGGCGAGCCGCGACGGCGAACGGCACGCGGCTCTATGTCGACGGTGTGCCCGTGGCGGCGTTCCCTGCGTTCAACCCGGCGGGCAGCATCTCGAACACCCAGCCGCTGCGCATCGGCGCGCGCGCGGCGTTCGCCGGCGTGCAGAACTACTTCAACGGCAACATCGACGAAGTCGAGCTGTTCCAGCGCTCGCTCAACACCTCAGAGATCCAGGCGATCTATGCGGCGGACTCGCTCGGCAAGTGCCGCGAGTTCCTCTACGTCCCGTTGTCCGCGAACATCTGCCGCGACGGCACCGAGGTGACGTTGCAGATGAAGATCTGCAACTACACCACCTCCGCGCAGTCCTACAACGTGACGTTCACGGGGCTCCCGACAGGCCCCGGCTGCACATTCACCGGGCCGACGTCGTTCACGCTGCTCGCGAGCAACCCGGTCACCGTGCCAGCAAACAGCTGCCTGCCGATCTCGTACAAGGTGTTCCGTCCCGCGGGCATGCCCGTGTACGCGACTTCCTGTTACAAGATCACGGCGACCAACACGGTCTCCGGCTACCAGAGCATCGGCGGTGGCTCGATCACCGTGACCAAGCAGTGGTGCGCGCGCATCATCGGACCGACGGATTGGGGCAACACGGGAGCGACCACCGCGCTGCGCTTCATGCTCACGAACACTTCGACGCTGCCGCTCGCGGCGAGCTACACCGTGCGTGTGGCGACGAGTTCGTCAGGCGGACAAGAACCCACCTCGAGTATCAGCCTGAACGGGCTCGAGCCGGACTTCGCGTACTCAGGAACGGTGACTGCCGCGCCGGGTGATTCGGTGCCCGTCGATGTCTCGGCGCTGTTCACGCAATCGCGAGGGTTCCGCTCGTACGACATCGTGCTCTCGTTGGATGAGGACGGTGACGGCGCCGATGACTCGCAGGTGTCCGCGTTGTTGCGCTACACCGAGAATCCCGCGACCACGCTCGCCGTGCCCATGCCGCGCCCTGCTCCGCGCACCCTGGTGCTGGCGATTGCGCCCAATCCAATGCAGGAGCGGGCGCTCGTCCAATTCATCCTGCCCGAGCGCTCGCAGGTCGAGGTGGGCCTGTACGACATCGTGGGACGGCGCGTGCGCACGTTGCTCAAGGGCGAGCGGGACGCGGGCCCCGGCTCGTTCTCCGTGGATCTGGGATCGCTGCCGCGCGGCGTATACTTCGTGAGGTTGCGCGCGGGCAACGCCGGTGCGGCCCAGCGGGTGGTGATGGTTCGGTAAATGGGGGCAGCGAAGGGGCGGCGATCGCGATATACTCCAACGCTATGGCCAAGCGTTCAGTTCACGTGACCCGCCGCCCACTTCGTGACGAGGGCAACCCAATCGAAGCCCATGCGTCGCTCAGCCCCGCTGAGCGGATGGCGCTGGCGTGGGAGCTCTCCCTGCAAGCGTGGTTGTTCCAGGGAAGGACCATCGATGAACTCCCCCTTTCGCGACATATTGTCCGAGTTTACCGACGCGAAGGTTGAATACCTGCTGGTCGGGGCCTACGCGCTTGCCGCGCACGGGCTCATTCGGGGCACGGGCGACATTGATCTGTGGATCCACGCCACACCGGAAAACGCCAATCGTGTTGAACAGGCAATGCTGCGCTTTGGCGCTCCGCGCGAGCTATTCAGTGTGGACGATTTCTCGAAGCCGCAGATGGTCGTGCAGTTGGGCGTGCCCCCGTATCGCATCGACATTCTTACCGACCTTACGGGGGTAGAGTGGGACCAGGCTTGGGCCGATCGCCTGATTTCAACCTTTGAAGGCGTCGAAGTACCGGTGCTGAGCCGCGCGCATGTGATCGCCAACAAGCGCGCCACGAATCGGCCCAAGGACCAATTGGACCTGGCTTGGCTCGAACAAGACCCTCCCTCCGAATAGCCGCCGTGGTACGATTTGGGGGCGGAATTGCCTCGAAGCACCGGCTTGATCAGGGCCGGTGCTTCGCCCTCACCCGAGAGCCCCTCATCATGCGCCGGATCGTCGCGGTCGTGCTTGGCGTTGTTCTCATGGGAATCGCCGTGAGCCCAGCACTCGCGACGCAGTCCGTGGCGCGGCGCTGGAACGAGGCGATGCTGAGTTCGATCCGCCAGGATCTTGCGCGGCCCACTGTGCAGGCGCGCAACTTGTTCCACTTCTCCATAGCCGCCTACGACGCCTGGGCAGCCTTCGATGCGACCGCGACGCCATACCTGCTGGGGAAGACCGTCGGCGGTTTCACCTGCCCATTCAACGGCATCGCTACTCCGGCCAATGTGCAGGCCACGCGCGAAGAGGCGATCAGCTACGCGGTCTATCGATTGCTCACGCATCGATTCGAAAATTCGCCGAACAGTGTCGCGGCACAGGCGCGCTTCGATGCCCTGATGAGTGCGTTGGGATATGACCCCGCGTTCACCTCGACGGACTACTCGACGGGTTCCCCCGCCGCGCTCGGCAACTACATCGGGCAGAGTCTGATCGATTACGGCATGCAGGATGGCGCGAATGAATTGAACGGCTATGCCTACCAGTACTACGAGCCCTACAACCCGCCGATGATCGTGGCATTTCCCGGCGACTCGACGCTGGTCGATCCCAATCGCTGGCAGCCGCTGGCGCTGACGGTGTTCATCGACCAGAACGGCAACCCGTCGCCCGGCACCACGCCGAAGTTCCTCACGCCCGAGTGGGGCAACGTCACGCCGTTCGCGATGCTGCCGAGCGACCGCACGATTCGCACTCGCGCGGGCTTCGATTACCCGGTGTACATGGATCCGGGACCGCCGCCGATGTTGGACACGCTCGATACCTCGAGCCCGGGTTCCGCGCTCTACAAGTGGGCGTTCGAGCTGGTCGCCGTGTGGTCCTCGCACCTGAAGGCCGCCGACACGCAGCTGCTCGACATCTCGCCCGCGTCACTCGGCAACAACGCCACGCTGCCGGCGACGCAGGCCGCGATCCCGGCGTTCTACAACCTCACCGGTGGCGGCGATCACGGCACGGGCCGCTCGCTCAATATCCGCACCGGCCAGCCTTACACGCCGCAGTTCGTGCCGCGCGGCGACTTCACGCGCGTGCTCGCCGAGTTCTGGGCCGATGGCCCAACGTCAGAGACGCCGCCCGGCCACTGGTTCACGATCCTCAACTATGTGAGCGACCATCCGTTGTTCATCAAACGGTTCCGCGGACAGGGCCCCGTGCTCGATGACCTGCAGTGGGACGTGAAGTCGTGCTTCGCGCTGGGAGGAGCCGTGCACGATGCCGCCATCTCGGCGTGGGGCATCAAGGGCTATTACGACTTCGTGCGCCCCATCTCGGCGATCCGTTGGATGGCGGGCAAGGGGCAGTGCAGCGACTCCACGCAGGCGTCGTACTCGTCAATGGGTATCCCGCTGCTGCCCGGCTACATCGAGCTGGTCCCGCCCGGTGATCCGCTGGCCGGGGCGAGCTCGCAGAACGTCGGCAAGATCAAGCTGTTCTCGTGGCGTGGCCCTGGCTACATCTCGAACCCCGCGACGGGTGTCGCGGATGTCGGCTGGATCCTCGCGGAGAACTGGTTCCCCTACCAACGCCCGACATTCGTGACCCCGCCGTTCGCCGGTTACGTCTCGGGCCACTCGACCTACTCGCGCGCCGCCGCCGAAGTGATGACGAGCCTGACCGGAGACGAATACTTCCCCGGAGGCATGGCCGAGTTCCACGCCACCAACCACCAGTTCCTGGTATTCGAGGACGGCCCAAGCGTCGATGTCACGCTGCAATGGGCGACGTACCGCGATGCCTCCGACCAATGCAGCCTGTCGCGCATCTGGGGCGGCATTCACCCGCCGATCGACGACATCCCCGGCCGCGTGATCGGCCGCACCATTGGTGGGCGAGCATTCGTGCACGCATGGAGCTACTTCGAGCCGGCGACGCTGGCGGTGCCTGCACTCGCCCCGCAGCTTGCGGGGCCCGCAATGGCCGTCTACCCGAATCCTGCGCGGGCGGCAGGCCATGTCACTGTGGCCGTCGACGCCGCGATGGCCGCGTCACCGCCCGAGTTGTTCGACGTGATGGGGCACCGCCTCGCACAGGGCAAGCTCGTGGCAAACGGAGCGCAGACGCGATTCGCGATCAACACGGAAGCGCTGCGGCCGGGAGTGTATCTCGTGCGCTCAGGGCGCGGCGCGAATGCGACAACGCGGCGGTTGCTGGTGGTGCGGTAGCGGTCGCGCGGTGCTCGTTGCGGCGACCTGCATATGCGCCAGCGAACGTTCAAGAGTTGAGTTCACTCAACACTACGCGTCCTGGAACGAGTTCTGTTGAGGTCGCTCAACATTGTTCGTCTTGATGCGCGATCTGTTGAGTTCGCAGATCTCCGTCAACGCGAGGATGCGTTCGCACCCTCGCGGCAGCGCACCGACGACCTCTGCCTCCCTACGTCCGCTGCTTCTTCTTCTCCGCCGCCGGGAACAGCACGTTGTTCAAGATCAACCGGTACCCCGGCGAGTGCTTGTACTGCGACAGGTCGGTCGCGGGGTCGCCGACCATGTGCTGGTAGTCCTCGGGGTCGTGGCCGCCTAAGAACGTGAAGGTGCCGCGGCCGTATTGGCCGTGGAGGTACTTCACTTCGTCGGAGCCCTCGACCTCGCCGAGCAATAGGATGCCGCTCTTGATCTTGTCCTTGTGGAAACCGGTGCTTTGGCCGAGGAACTCAGGCACGGCGTTCACGTGGTCCTGGATCAGCATGGTGGGCACGGGGTCGTTCTTCGCGGAGAAGTCGAACAGCGTGAACGCGGCGTTGGGGCCGCGTTGTGCGGCTTCCTGCGTGACGTCGATGTCGGAGAACCGGTACAGGTACGGGTCCATCTCGAGGTGGAAGTCCTTGAACGCGAGCGTGCGCGAGTAGTCGAGCTTCTGCTGCGCCAGCGGGTCGAACGGGTCGCCATCGTAAATATCGCCGGCGATGTCGACGCCCGCGGCAGCCAGGGCGATGTCGTAGGTGTCCGTCGCCGAGCACATGCCGAACATGAAGCCGCCCTTGGACACGTACTCCTTGATGGTCAGCGCGACGGCGGCCTTGAGTTGCGTGATTTTCGCAAACCCCAGTTTCGTGGCCATGGCCTGCTGGACCTGCGTCTCTTCGATGTACCAGGGGAAGTTGTGGTACGCGGTGAAGAACTTGCCGTGCTGGCCGGTGAAGTCCTCGTGGTGCAGGTGCAGCCAGTCGTACTTGGCGAGATCGCCGCGCAGCACTTCTTCATCCCACACGGTCTTATAGGGGATGTCCGCGTACTTCAACGCCATCGTCACGGCGTCGTCCCACGGCGGCGTGTTCGCGGGGATGTACACGGCGACGCGCGGCGGCTTCTCGAGGGCCACCGATTCCATGTTGTTGTCGGCGATCTCGGCGCGCATCGAGGCTTCGTCGCCGCCGCTCATCACTTCGGTCGAGACGCCGCGCAGGTCGGCTTCGCGCTGGATCGCGGGGTCGTCGGCGAACAGGAACGCGCCGCCGCGGTAATTGAGCTCCCACTCGGCCTTCTGGCCCTGGCCGAGCACCCAGTAGGTGAGGCCATACGCCTTGAGATGATCGGTCTGTGCCTCGTCCATCGGCACGAGGATCTTGGCCTGTGCCGCGCTAGCAATCGTCATGAGCGACAGCATCGCCACCGCGGCCATCACGCTGCGTGATACGAACTTCATCTAGAGCCTGCCCTTCTTGAGCGCTTCGAGACGGCGCCGGACTTCGGCGGAGTTCCACGCTCGCGGGTAACGCGTGAGGCACTCTTCGTACTGGGCAAGCGCTTCGGGTTGTTTCTTGAGCTTGTACAGGTATATGTCGCCGGCCATCTCTCGCGCGACGGGGGCGAGGCGGTCGTCGGGCAATTGCGTCGCCAGCTCGAGCACCGGCACGAGCGCCGCTTCAGGCTCGCCTAGCGCCTCGTGATGCTGCCCGCGGAAGATCGCGAGGCGCGCCCACAACGGGCCGTGCTGCATCGACGCTGCGAGCGAGTCGGCGAACGCGAGCGCTGCCCGCGCATCGCCGCGCCAGTCGAGGTACATGAGCTGTCCGACGGCGGGCAGGAGGCTCTTGGGGGCAGTGTCCTCGATCAAGTACATGCGATCGAATGCGGCGCCCGCGAACGCGGCTTCAGGGTCGGCGCTTGCGCGCTTGTACTCGGCCAGCGCGGAATCCGCGAGGCCGGCGAAGAACAACGCCTCGGCGAAGCGGAAACGCGCCTCGGGCGAGGACTCGGCGATGCCCTGCAGGGTGGGCAGCGCCTTCGCGGCCGGCCCCTCGTGCAGGTCGTCCAACGCGCGCTCGAGGGCGATGCCAGGCTTGGCGGGGGTCCCGGCGGGCGTCTCGAGCAGTGTGCGCGCCGCCGCGGTCTGGCCGGCTTCGCGCAGGGCGCGCGCGACGTCGACCAGCAGCTCGGCGTTCCAGCGCGCGGGGGGGACATCCTTGAGCGAGGCGTACAGCTGCGGTGCGCCGTCCTTCGCGGTGCCGCGGGCCTTGTAGACATCCATAGCGCGACGGGCTGCCTGCATGCGGTAGCTCGCGTCGTAGCGGGGGTCGGCGACCATGCCGATCAATGCATCGACGGCGCCGAGCGAGTCGCGTTCCGCGCCGCTCGAAAGCAGCACGTCGGCGAAGCGCCAGCGCAGCGGCGGGGTGAGTCCGGGGCTATCGGCGGCGGCGAGCGCCTTCAAGGCGGCTGCGCCATCACCCATCTTCCAGTCGAGCCCGGCGGCAGCACTCAGGAAGTCGATGCGCGCAGGGTGGTCTGTTGCCGCCTTATGCATCGCCTCGCGCACGCCCTTTGAGTCATTCATCACCAGGCGGTTCAGCGACTGGGCTGCCCAATCGGAGTCCACCGGACGCAGCCGCCAGTACTCGATCACCACGACCGCGGCGTCGCGGTGTTTGTGCAACCGTTCGAGCGCCAGTGCCAGGTCGCGGCCGAGCAGCAGCGTGTCACGTTGTGATGCGCGCTCGCTGCGCGCCAGCCGCTCGACGGCGGCCCAGTCGCTCTGCGCGCCGTACACGCGCGCCATCTCGGCGAGCACGATGGTGTGGTGCGGCACCGCTTGATTGAGTCGCGCCAGCGTATCGCGCGCGGCGTCGAGCTTGCCGTCGCTGCGCAGCGCGCGCGCCAAGCGCAGGCTCACCATCTGCGCGGGCGTCAGCGGCGGGCTGGTGCGCTGGCTCAGCGGGGGGACGTCGACGCCGTCGGGCATCATGATCTGGATGCCGCCCTGCGTCTGCGTGATCACCGCTCCGCCGGACAGTGAACCGTTGCCGAAGATAGTGACGCGCGGGTTCGAGGGCGCCACAAGAGGCGGTGCGGCCGGGGCAACAGGTGGCGCGACGAGTCGCACAGGCGGAGCCACAGGCGCTTCCACCTCCTTGCCCGTCCCAGCCAACAGCAGAGCCAGCCCGAGTGCGTGGAGGATCATCGAGCGGGCGTCGCTCGCTGCTGGTTGAGTGAGCGCAGGTAGGATTCGATGTAGGCGCGGTATTGCGCGGGGTAGCGGTCGGACTCGGCCTTCAACAGGTCCAGCCGCAGGCGGTCGCGTTCACGCAACAGGTCCGCGGACAACTGCGGCGCCGAGGCGCGGTCGATCTCGCCACCGGCGCGCGACTCGCGCTGTGGGTCGAAGTCGCGTCGGTTGGCCGAGCGGGCGGCGTCGAGCAGGCGCGACAGGATGCGCTGCTGCTTCTGGGCCAAGTCGCCCGGCGAGTCGCCGCGCTGCAGCACTTCCTCGACGTCCTTCATGTCCTTCGCGGTCTGGTCGAGGCGCCCGACGATCTCGCGCTTGAGCTCCTGGTCCTTCTGGATCTGCTCGAGTTGCTCGCGTAGCTGCTTCTGCTGCGCCGCGAGGTCACGCATCGCTGCTTGGTCGCCGGTGGACATGCGCATCTGCTCGGACAGCCGCTGCGAGACGTCACGCGTGTCGCGGTTCAGCTGGCCCTGCTTCTGGCCCATCTCGCCGAGCATCTCGCCGGCCTTGCCGCCGGACTTGGAGCCGCCCGGCTTGGGGTTGTTGCACATCTTGCTCTCGCTGGCGCGCAGCTCGAGGATGGCCTGGTTGAGCGCCTGGCTGCCCTCGCGTCCCGCCTGCTGGCCGCGCGCGGGATTGCCCGTGGCGAGCTGGCGGCCGGACTCCTGCAGCGAATTGATGGCGTGACCGAGCGCTTCGCCGAGGGATGGCGTGATGAAGGGTTGCTGCTTGGCGAGGATCGACAGCGAATCGGCGACGCGCGAGACGCCGTCGGACAAGTCGGACTGGTGCTCGGCGACCTCCTTGCGTGAACCTTCGCCGCTCATGCTGCGCTCGCTCTCGCGCTGCAGCGACACCAGGTCCTGCGTCGAACGCCGCACCGCAGCCAGATCGACCTGCTTGCGGCGCTCCTGCGCTTCAGCAGACATCTGCTGCAACTCCTTCGCCGCGTCCTTCAGGTCTTCGCTCGCCTGCTCGCCCTGCTTCTGCGCCTGCTGTGGTTGCTGGCTGCGTGACGACTGCGCCGACTGCTTTTGCTCGGTCGCAGCCTTCTTCTCCAACTGGTCGGCCGCCTTCTCGAGCCGCGGCTTGTCCTGCTGCTGTGCCGTCTCCTGCGCGAGCTTGCGGGCCTCCGCGGCGAGTTGTTCGGTCTGCTTCGCGGCCTCATCCTGCTTCTTGGCCTGCGCTTCGTTTTGCTGCTGGGCCGACTTGGAGTCCGCGGGCTTCGACTTGTTTTCGCGGTTCAGCGCGTCCTGTTTTTCCTTCAGCTCCTGGGCGCGCTTGGCCAGCTCCTCGAGC
>JAYSRO010000505.1:0-23807 GCA_043720995.1 Candidatus Eiseniibacteriota bacterium | reverse complement strand
GTTCGGCGACCTCGAGCAGCACGGCGACGCCCGAGGCGCCGTCGTTGGCGCCGGGGACGGGTTGGTTGTGGCGAGCCGAGTCGGGGTCCTCATCGGCCCACGGGCGCGAATCCCAGTGCGCCACGAGTGCCAAACGGCGGCCGGTCTCGGGGCCGTAGTGGCCGATTAGGTTCGCCATCTCGATCGGGCGCCCCAGCGTGGAGTCGATGAACGTCTGCACTTCGACCTTGGCGCCGAGCTCGGCCAACTCGTCCTCGATCCACACACGAATCGAGTCGTGGCCGGGAGTTCCGGGAATGCGCGGGCCGGCGGCGACCTGGCGCTCGACGCGCTTGAAGGCGCGCGCGCCGTCGACGGCGAAGCGCGGCTGGCACGCGCCGGCGAAGACGGAGATTGCGACCACGCATCCCGCGCGAAACAACGTCGCGCCGCGCGGCATCACAGGCCGAATCGCGCGGACAACTCGACGCGCACGCTGCGGTGGACGATGTCGCGCAGCTGGTCGCGGTCCTGGCTGAAGCCGAGGGTGGCGTTGCCGCTCACGTTGCTGCTGAAGCCGTAGCTGCCGGTGGTGTTGAGCGAGAGGCGGTCGCGCCGTACAGGATTGCGGATGGTGCCGTTCTGGATGATGCGGCCGGTCTGCCGCTCGTATTGCGAGTTGATGCCGATGGTGATCGAGCTGCGCACGGTACTTTCCTTGCCGAGGAAGTTGAGCTTCTGCCCCTGCGAGTAGCTCCGCGTGAGATTCACATTGAGGTCGGTGTTGATGTCCTGCTGCAGCGAGCTGCCGAGCTGGAGCAGTTCACGATCGGAGTGCCGGTGCTCGCTGCCGAGCTCGATCCGCATGCCGTTCGGCAACTCGCCCGATAATGACAGCAGCGGGCGGTATTGCGTCAGGGTCGTCACGCCGGTCTTCGTGGTGCGGCCGTCCTGGTACTCCTTCGAGACCTGGCGATTGAGCGCCGAGCGCAACTGGGGGTTGCGGATGAGCTTGTTGATCTTCAACACGGTCGCCATCTGGCCGTAGTCGAACGTGATGTCGGGGAAGCGCAACTGGTCGGAGCCGCGCTCGGCGCCGTTCGCGGTCGAGAACCGCGTCTCGAATTCGCCGCTCGTCGCGGCCGTCATGCTCCACGGCAATTGAAGGGTGGTGCGCCCGCTGGTCCGCCAACCGCGCGTGGTGCTCGCCTGGTTGCCGCTGACGGAGGTGATGCGCGTGGTGAAGTCGTTGCTGATCGAGGGATCGCTGGTCAGCCCGAACAGGTACAACGGGCCGGGCATGCCGATGACGCGGGAGTAGCTGCTACCACGGTTGAGCGCGAACTCGCCGCGAATCGTGCCGAGGCGCCCGGCCAACTGGCGCCACAACGCGGGACCGCGCGGCTTCCGCGGCGCCTTCCCGGAGTCCGGAGGCATCTGCTGCTGTACCCGCGTCATGGCATTGGCGTTGGACAGGCTGGCGAACGGGAACTCCCAGCTGAAGGTGCCCTGTTGGCCGTTCTGGATCGCGCGGATGCTCAGGTCCTGCGACAACTCGGGGCCGTTGTTCTGGCCGAAGCGCGAGTTCCACGCCAACTGCGGCCGCAACCACGGCACCAGTCTGGGCGAGAAACTCATATCGTTGGTCTGGTTCCAGGTGATCACGCGGCCGAGTCCCAGGCCGGTCGGTTTTCCCTTTGCGTTGGAACTGCGCAGGTTCGTATTGCGCACGGCTTCGATGTGGTGATGGTAGAAGTCGAGCGGTCGCGTGTCGGCACCCATGTTGATCGTCCCAGACTTGCCACTCACGGGGACACGGTCATCAAGCCCACCGGTCACATTGTTGCGGTCGGAGGTCTGGCCGTCGCGACGGTCGAAGCGATAGTTCGCGTAGGCGCGTTCGGGCAGCGGGTGGAACTTCGACTTGGTGAACAGCAACGGCACGGTCAGCAGGTTGCGCGGGGCGATGTTGTAGTTCAGCGCGCCCGATGAGGACTTGTTCTGGTCGCCACCATTCGGCGACAGCGAGTGACTGTTCGAGGCGTTGTAGTTCGCGGTCAGGCCACCGACGGTGTAGAGCAGCAGCGGGTTCGCGCGCGAACTCCAGGTGCGCGAGTACGAGATGCCCCACGCGCGGTTGTCGGTGAAGGTCTGGCTGCGCGCGATGTCGGCCTCGCCGCGAACGATGTCGTCGCCCGCGCTGTAGCGTGGCCGCTGGCGGCCCTGCGAAAAGTTGAAGGACATGGGCAGGATGATGCCGGTGCCCTCGAAGAAGCGGTGCAGGTCGAGGTTGCTGCTGAAGCCGAAGCTGCTGGTGGCGGTCCCGCTGCCGCGCGACTCGCCAACGCTGATGAAGTTCTCGTCGCGTCCGTTCCAGGCCAGGTTGTACGACAGCAGGTTGGCCAACCGCCCGTTGACGGCGATGCGCTCGGCGTGGCCGCGGTCCTTGGCCACATCGATCGCGCGCAGTTCGTTGAACCACAACTGGCCATCGCGGTAGTAGCCGTCCGGCAGCAGGTTCACGAGGCCGAACGAGATGCGCCGCAATCGCGTGAACGACGGCCGGCCCTTGACGATGAGTGTGTCGAGCGAGCCCGCATTGCGCGGCACGGCGAACAGCGTGTCGCGCCCGGTGGGGAACCGCCGGTCGAGCTTGATGTTCGACAACTCGGTGATCTCGAGCTGCACTTCCTGCCACGCCGTGCCGCGGGGCGCCCCGGACACCGGCAGCGGCGCGCGGTACTCGTAGTAGTTGCGGCCCTGCTCATCGGAGGCGAAGCGCACGAAGTAGTAGAGGCCGGGGCTGCGGATCGCGCCGGTCGAATCGTGAACGTCGAAGCCGGTCGCGTACCAGTTGAGCTTGCCGTAGCGGCTGTAGTCTTCGTCGAGCGAGAAGGTCTTGTAGGCCTCCACCTCGTTCTGGCCATGCAGGCGGGCGAACTCGAGCGAGATCGACTGCTCGCGCCGCGTCAGCGCCTGATTGCCGTTGCGCGTCTCGCCGGGATCGAACGGGGCCACGTACACATCGGCGTTGTCGACCGAGTTCACGGAGTTGAGCGTCAGCGTCGAGCCGGCGCGCACGTCAGATGTATCGAGCGCCACGGAGCGCCAGCGGCTGCCCACGATGTCGAGACTGCCGAGCATCAGCAGTGGCCGCTCGACGCGCTTGTTACCGGACAGCAGCGTGGAGTCCGCCGGCATGTCGGGCAACGTTATGCGTTCGAACCACACGCGCACGTGCTGCGCGATGCTCAAGTCGGGCACGCCGAACTGGATACGCAGCGAGTCGTTGACCGGAATGCGGTAGCGCCGCCAGCCATTGTCGATGCCCACGCCGGAGTAACCCGGCTCTGCCGAATTGCGCAGCTGCTGCAGGTCCGTCACGAGGTAGCGATTGGCGTCCTCGCCCAGGTCGATCGTGTACTCGTAGTAGTTCTCGTCGGTGTCGAGGTTGCCGTTGAGGTTGAAGTCCTCGGTCTCGGGGTAGGGATTGAGGTTCTTGTTCGCTTCGGTCCCGTTGGTGCGCTGGTAGCGCCGCGCGTCGATCTCTTCCTTGAACGTCGAGTTGCTGCCCGGGGTCTCGAAGTCGTCGCCCTCGGGGTCGTTCGCATTGGAGGTCGTGAGATCGCGGTAGACGCCGTCGACCGGGGTGATCTTCGCGAGCTCCTCGTCGTCGAGCAGCCCGTCCAGTCCGGTGTCTTCATTGCGGCCGGGCGTCACGTCGAGCTGACCGTCGCGCGGTTGCTTGTCCTCAGAGTCGGGCAGCTTGTTCGGCCGCTCGTTCGGCGCGCGCATCTGGTCTTCGCTGACCTTGCCGAGATCGACGTGAAGCTTGACGTGGCGGCCGCGGACGCGCGGGCTCGAAGTGCCAGGATCGTGGTGGTCGTTGAAGTCGTTGATCCACAGTTCGAGGAACTGCGACTTCGTCAGGTCGAGCCCGACCGGATCAAGCGAGTAGGTCAGCCCTGACCACAGCGTGTCGAGTGTCGCGGGGTTCGAGTTCGAGGTCAGCGGCCGCCGCGGCACCGAGAGCGCCAGTACCTGCCGCGTGTTCTGCTTGCCCTGCGCGTCGGTCAGCGTGGGCTTGAGGTCGCCTTCCTTCACCACGGCGTAGGGCGAATACCAGTGCGTCTCGGCGTTCTTGTAATGACCGTCGGCGCGGTCCTCGACATCGAGCATCGATTCGATGATGCCGGCGCGGCCATCCGACACGGTGACGGCGCGCTTGGGCACGCTGCTCCAGCGCCAGTGACTCTGGTCCATGGTCAGCGAAACGGCGTCGCGCACGCCTTCCATGTCGTCGATGTACACTTGGTTGCGCGTGTTGGGATTCGGGAACGAGGCGCCGACCTCAGCCTGGAAGCGGAAGTCCGAGGGCGCCGTGGTGCGAACACCCGGCAGCAGGTCGATCGCACGCGTCATCCACTGCGGCCGGAACGTCCAGTCGGTGTTGAGGTCGCCAATCAGGCTGCGCGCCGGCTCTTCGCCAAGGCGCGGGCGCAGGTCCTGGGCTCCGCGACTCTCGTACATGAAGGCGCCGCCAAAGCTGCGGTCCTTGCCCTGCAAGCTGAAGGCGCTACCGATCAACGTACGGCCGGCCTGCTGGAACAACGGCGCATACGAGTAGTCGACGTTCAGGTTGTCGGCAGGCCCGAGCTGGCGCTTCAAGGTGAGGCGGCCGAGATCGTAGTCGACGTCGTAGTCGGTGCCGCGGTGCAGCGCCGTGCCGTTAATGGTCACGACCTCCGAGCCCTCGAGCAGGTTGCCGCGTCCCAGCGACACCTCCCCCGTTGCACGCGCGGCGGTGAATTCGACGCTCATGAAGTAACGCGCGTCGATATCGCCCTGGAGGTTGTAGTGCGAGTACAGCGCGTTGTTCGGCTCGGTGTCCGTGTCGGTGCTGCCGGTCAGGCTGTCGCGGCGGAACAGGATGTTGCTGACGGCCTGGTCGAACCCGTTGCCGCCGGCTCCCAGCCGCGGCGCAAACGGCCGTGGCTCGGGGAAGAACAGCGTGCCGTTCTCGAAGTCGATGAAGGTGCGCAGCGTGCTCGACAGCACCGTGCCGTCCACCTTGCCGTCGTGCGCGCTTCGCTGCGGCGGGTCGATGGTCTCGTTGAGATTATCGAGGCCGAGGATTTCGATGTAGGGCACCTGGCCGACGACGGTGTTGGCGTTGACCTTCGGCGGCTCGGTCAGCGTCTTGCGAATCGTCAGCTTGAAGGTGGCGGGATCGATGCGCTGGCCGCCGAGGTTGTAGAAGTTGCGCATCTCGAGCTCACGCACCGGAAACAGCGCCTTCGACGAATCGAACGGTGCGTCGACGCCCCCGGGCGGCTTGGGGCCGATCAGGTCATTCGGCACCCGGATCAATTTCATCAGCAGCCGCGGTTCTCCATTGCGGTCCGTGGTGAGATCCACAAGCGAACTAGCACCGACATTAACCGCAGGCCCCAGCGCATTCCCCGCGAGCACCCTGCGACGCTCATAACTCACCGCCAGACGCTGGCTGCCGATCAAAGGCTGCGTCAGGCGGATGATCTTCCAGCCGGTGCCGTAAATGTCGCCGAGGATCTCGTAGTCCTTGTCGGCGCCCGGAGTCAGCAGGTTGAAGTTGCCGCGCAGCGCAAGTGGCCCAGGGTCCGGCGAGCCTGGCGGATATCTCGCAAGGCTGTCGGCCCCGTTGGTCACCTGCGCGAGTTTCGCGGCGTCCGTAGGATCCGGCATCGCCAGCCCCAGCTGCACGGCGCCGACGTCGTTGCTCGAGATGCCGTCATCCATGAACACCTTGAGCGAGGCATCCGAGATCTCGAACGGCCCTGCGGCGGGATCGTTGAGGAAGAAGTACACGCCATGGATGTACTCGAGATCGCGGATGGTCGAGTTCTGCTTGGACGCGCCACCACCATAGGAGGCGCGCTCGCTGCGTCCCTCCTGCTTGCTTGCGAGCAGCGTGAAGTCGAGCGGCCCGAAGCGCGAGGTCGCCTTCATGCCGAACAAGCCTTCGTTCTTACCGCTGTAGGAGACGTACTGCGTGCCGGGCAGGGTCAGGTTGGTGTTGCCGAGATCGACCTGCTGGAACAACGCGTCTTCATCGCCGCGGTAGTTGATGGCGATGCGGTTCGACAGCGGGATCTGGTTGGCCGAGTTTTGCAGCAGGTTGACGCGGATGCGATCCGACAGCTGGCCCTCGAGCTGGATGTCCAGGTCCTGCTGCATATCGAGCGAGGGGAACAGCGAACGCTTCTGCCCCAGCGGGCCGACCTGCTGGTTGGTCCAGTTGCTGGTGCCCGAGATGCGGATCGCCTCGGAGCCGCGCACGTTGATCGAGGGGCCGCCGGGCCCCGCAAACTTGCCGAACTTGCCGGGCAGCGAGGGCAGCGGAATCGAAATTCCGCCCTTCTGCGACGCCGTCTGCGGCGTGTTGATCCCCAGGCTGTTGATGTTGGTCAGCGAGTTCTTGTTCCAGTTGCGCTGGAAGGTGCGGGACATCGCGAGGCTGCCGTAGGGACCGAGCGGCCAGGCGGCACCCTCGCCCAGGGCGACGTCACCGAACTCGGGGGCGGTGCGCAGGGTGCCCGAGTCGGGGTCCATTTCGACGTGGAGATCGCGTGGGTCGGCGTTGAACCGCAGCGAGGGTCCGCGACCGGTCAGGTTCGGCAGCTCTGCCTGGACAAACTGGTTCTCGAGCGCGAGCCGGGAGGCGTTGCGCCACGGCGGGGGCAGGGAGTCGGCGGCCGTCGGATGGGTATGACGAGACCGCAGCATGCGCTGGACATCGACGCGGCCGAAGAACGGTACGTTAACCAGCAGGGCGACCGAAAGGCCGAGGCTTATCCACATGGGCATTGAAAATTAATGGCCCTTCCCGGACGGGAAGCGCCTCGAGCGACCGTATCAGCGAGGTTGGCGGGGGTCAAAGTCAGTGGGGGCAATTCCGTAACACACCGTGACCGGCCAATGGGGTAGGCTGCATGAGCATGCGGATCCTCCGTAACTACATTCTTCGGCAACATCTGGTTCCATTTCTACTCGGGTTAGGGGTCGTAACGTTCATTCTTGAAATGGACGTGTTGTTCGACTACCTCGACCTGATCGTGAACCGGGGGGTGTCCGCCGCCATCGTGGGCCAGCTGTTCCTGCTCTCATTGGGCTATATCCTTGCCCTTTCGGTGCCCTGCGCCGTCCTGGTGGCCGTCCTGATGACGTTTGGCCGCCTGTCCCAGGACAACGAGATCACCGCCCTGCGCTCGAGCGGGGTCAATTTGGCTTCGGTGCTGACGGGGCCCCTGCTCGCCGCCGTGACCGTGGCCGTGGGACTGACCTTGTTCAACAACTACGTCCTCCCCGAGACGAACCACGCCTTCGCCGGCCTGCTGGTGGACATCAGCCGCATGCGGCCCACCGTCAAGCTGCAGGAAGGCGTGTTCGTCAACGACTTCCCGGGCTACAACCTGCTCGTTCAGCAGGTCAATGGCCGCACCAGCGAAATGCGCGGCATCACGATCTACCAGACGAACCCCAACGGCCCTCCCACCACGATCCTCGCCAAGCGCGGCATGCTGCGCTACACGCCCGATGGCGGCACCGCGGTGCTGTCGTTGCAGGATGGCGAAATTCACGAGATCCCCGCTGAGGAAGCGCATGAGGGCGCGCGCAAATACCGGCGGCTGGTGTTCAAGACTCACACACTCTACATCCCCGGCGTCGGTGGCATGCTCGAACGCACGATCGGCGGCGCCCGCAGCGATCGCGAGATGAGTGCTGCGAGCCTGCTTGCCGAGCGCGACAAGTTCGAGGCGCAGTACCAGCTCGAACGCACACGCCGCGTCGAGCGCCTGAAGTTGCTGGGCGTCAGCGAGAACGAGTTCCGCCGCTTCGCGCCCGACCAGCCGCAGTGGTTGATCGCCGCCATGAGCACGCTGCGCTTCATCGGCTTCCGGCGGGACCCTGTCGAGCAGCTCGGCGAGCGCACCGCGGCGATCCGCAACGAGATCGAGATGTGGGCGATCGAACGTGACGCCATGATGCGCCGCATCGCAACGCTGTCGGTCGAGTTCCACAAGAAGTTCTCGCTGCCCGCCGCCTGCGTGGTGTTCGTGCTGGTGGGCGCGCCGATCGGCATGCGGGTGCGCAGGGCAGGGCCCGCGGTGGCGTTCGTGTCGATCGCGTTCTTCCTGTTCTACTACCTGTGCTTGGTCGGCGGTGAGGAATTGGCGAACCGCCTGTTGCTGCCGCCGTGGCTCGCGATGTGGCTGGCGAACCTCGTCATCGGCTGGTTCGGGGTGCGCTGGACGCTCGAAGCGTGCGAGTTGCTCCGCAGCCAACGCCGCGCCCTGCCCGGAACGCGCGTCTCATGATGCGCATTCTCGACCGCTACTTGATGCGGGAGTTCATGGTGTACCTGGCGCTCGGGCTGGTGGGTTTCATCGCCATCTTCGTGGTCGTCGACATCATCGAGAAGACCGATGTGTTCCTCGACCACAACGCGCCGTTCTGGACGATCTGCCGCTTCTACGCCTTCCGAGCACCCGAAGTGATCGTGCAGGTACAGCCGGTGGCGCTGATGCTGGCGACGTTCCTGTCACTCGGCCAACTCGGCAAGTTTGGTGAGCTGACGGCGATGCGCACCGCCGGCCTGTCGCTACGCCGCATCCTGCTGCCGATCTTCGTGCTGGCGCTGCTCGCTTCGGTCGCCTCGCTGTTGATCGGCGAGTACCTCGTGCCGCCCGCCAATCGCGAACGCGACCGCATCTACACCGTGCAGATCCAGGACATGCGCCGCGACAATCCCCGCGAGCGCGCCGACGTCACCTACCTCGGCACGGGTGGCCGCATCTTCTACATCCGGCTCTACGACTCGGTCACCGAGCGCATGCACGACGTGTCGCTGCAGGAGTTCGAGGACGGCGAGCTGGTGCGCAGGCTCGACGCCAAGACCGCCCAGTGGGATGGCACGCGCTGGGTGTTCGAGGACGGCTTCCTGCGTACCTTCGAGCTGGGCCATGAACACGCCGAGCCGTTCGCGCGGATGGGCGTCGACGGTATCACGGAGCGCCCCGACGACTTCTCCAAGAGGACGCCGCAACCGGACGAGATGAGCTACCGCGAACTGCGCGCCTATGTGATCCGGCTGCGCTCGAGCGGCGCGCGGGTCGAAAACTTTCTCGTCGACCTGCACCTGAAGCTGGCGTTCCCGCTGGTCAACTTCATCGTCGTGTTGATCGGCGCGGCCCTCGCCACGCGCCTGCGCATGCAGGGGGCGGCACTCGGCTTCGGGCTGTCGATCCTGATCGCCTTCTTCTACTACGCCTTCATGCGCACCGGGCAGGCGCTGGGCCACGGCGGGACACTGCCGCCCTACCTTGCCGCGTGGATCGGCGACATCGTGTTCGGCGCGATCGGCGTGATCATGATGGCGCAGGCGCAGCGGCAGTAGCTCCGCTACAGGTCGAAGGCTTCGCCCACCCGGTCGAGCTCCGCGCAAAACTCCACGTCGCGCGCGAAGACATCGCTCATGCGGCGCAGCACGCGGCCGTGCGAACTGCCCTGGACCGCGGCGCGCACTTCCGCCGCATCACGCGGGGCGATCGCAGCGCACATTCGCGCCGCAGCACCCTCGAGTGTGGCACCCTCGCGCGCCAGTGCCGCGCACAACCAGCCCGCGAACGCTGCGTCCTCGAGTGCGAAGCCCCCGAGCTTGCCGGCGCAGGCGATCAACAGGTTGCCCGGGCGAGCCTCGCGAACGCGCTGCAGCACCGCGGTGGCGTTGATGAACGCCCCCAGCGTGCGGCGCGCGCAACCGGCGGTCGCGAGCATGGCGAGCGAACCGTTGGTCGAGGCGAACGCCAGCGTGCAGCCCGCGACGCGCTCGCGCGTGTACTCGTAGGGCGAGTTGCCAAGATCGGAGCCCTCGACCTTGCGGCCGTCGCGCTCACCGCACGCCAGCACTCGCGCGCCGGCATTGCGCCGCGCGATCGCGAGGGCGGGATCGGCGAACGCCTCGACGCCGCTCGCGCCATTCGCCAGCGCCACGGTGAGCGTCGAGGTTGCGCGCAACACGTCGACGATCACCGCGGACCACTCGCTCGCACGCCCGCGCAACTCCCACGGCGCTCCGCCGCCGGCCGCGGGGGCCGCGAGGCGCACCGCTATGCGCATCGCGCGGCGCCGTGTGGCCCAGGGTCGAACGGCGCGCGCGGACCACGCTTCATGTGCACGACGTCTTAGCGGCGGCCGCGCTTACGCCCGCTGCCGCTCGCGACAGGCTTGTCCGCGACGGCGGTTGCCGCGCCGCCCGCTGCAGCCACCGCACCCACCGCAGGCTCCGCGGCCGGCGCTGCGTGCGGCGAAGCAGCCTTCGCTCCCGCCGCGGCGTCACCCGGCGCCTGCGCCGGCTTCAGCAGCTCCTCGACGAAGTGCGTGTCGATATCCCCAGCCTTGAAGCGCGGATGCTGCAGCGCCAGGCGATGGAAGGGAATCGTCGTCTTGATGCCTTCGATGATCATCTCGTCGAGCGCCATCTCCATGCGCCGCACGGCTTCCGCGCGCGTCTTGCCGCGCGAGATCAGCTTGCCGATCATCGAATCGTAGTACGGCGGCACGGTGTAGCCCGCGTAGATGTGGCTGTCGACGCGGATGCCGGGGCCGCCGGGCTTGTAGGAGTAAGTGATCTGGCCGGGGCTCGGGCGGAAGCCCAGGCTGTAGTCCTCGGCGTTGATGCGGCACTCGATCGAGTGGCCGCGCCATTCGACCTCGTCCTGCTTGACCGACAGCGGCTCGCCCGCGGCCACGAGGATCTGCTCCTTCACGAGATCGAGTCCCGTGACTTCTTCGGTGACAGGATGCTCGACCTGGATGCGCGTGTTCATCTCCATGAAGTAGAACGAGCCGTCCTGGTCGAACAGGAACTCCATCGTGCCGGCGTTCACGTAGCCGATCGACTGGGCGCCGCGCACCGCAAGCTCGCCGACCTTCAGCCGCTGCTCGGGCGACAGGAACGGGCTGGGCGATTCCTCGATCAGCTTCTGGTGATTGCGCTGCACCGAGCACTCGCGCTCACCCAGGTGGATCAGGTTGCCGTGCGTGTCGCCGAACAACTGGAACTCGATGTGACGCGGCCGGGCGATGTACTTCTCGAGGTACAGCGCCGGGTTGTTGAAGGCCGTGCGCGCCTCGGCCTCGGCGATGCCGAAGCTGGTGCGCGCCGACTTGTCGTCCCACGCGACGCGCATGCCGCGGCCACCGCCGCCGGCCGCCGCCTTGATGATCACCGGGTAGCCGATCTCGCGCGCCACGGCCGCTGCTTCGTCCGCGTTCTCCAGCACGCCCGCACTGCCGGGAACCAGCGGCAGGCCCGCGGCGATCATGGTCTTGCGCGCCACGGCCTTGTCGCCCATCTTGCGGATCATGTCGGGCGTCGGCCCGATGAACGTGAAGCCGCTCGAGGCGCAGACCTCAGCGAAGTGCGCGTTCTCGGACAGGAAGCCATAGCCGGGGTGGATCGCGTCGGAGCCCGTGACCTCGGCCGCCGAGATGATGCGCGCGATGTGCAGGTAGGACTGCTGCGGCGCCGCTGGCCCGATGCACACCGACTCATCGGCGAGGCGCACATGCAGGCTGTCGCGGTCAGCCTGGCTGAACACGGCGACCGTGGCGATGTTCAATTCACGGCAGGCGCGGATCACGCGCAGCGCGATCTCGCCCCGGTTGGCGATGAGTACCTTGCGGAACATGCGCCTCCGTCCATCGAATCTGGGATCGAACCATGACGTGCATACACCCGAGCGGGCCCACGCACGGGCCGCGGGGCATACTAGCCATCCCCAAGCATAATTGAAAAGGCCGGGGTCCCGTATCAGGCCCCGGCCAGTGACATTCAGCTTGAGGAGCGTCCGGTCAGGCCGCCCAGTCGTTCTTGGATGCGCCCACGCGCGTGGAGCCGATCTCCCCTGCCGTACGCGGCGGGCGGTTCGGTTCGGGGTTGAGCGCGGGGATGCCGCCCATCGCCGGCGAGGTGTCGCGGGGCGAGTCGTTCGACTGCCACGAGCGGTCGGAGGTGCCCTCGATGCCCTTGAGCTTGAGCAGCAGTTCGTTCGGCTTGTTGCAGTTCTTGAGCGCGTCCTGTTCGGTGATCAGGCCGTCACGCAGCAGCGACAGCACGGACTGGTCGAACGTCTGCATGCCGTACTCCGTCATGCCCTCGGCGATGATGCTGTGCAGCATGCCGATCTTCTCGGGGTTGAGCATGTACTCGCGGATCGTCGGCGTGGTCACCATCACCTCGACCGCCGGCACACGGCCCTTGCCATCGGCGCGCGGGATCAGCCGCTGCGAGATCACCGCCTGCAGGTTGCTCGCGATGCTCATGCGCACTTCATCGTGCTGGTGTGGCGGGTAGAACGACACGATGCGCTGCAGGGTCTGTACGACGTCGGTGGTGTGGAGACTCGACATCACCAGGTGGCCGGTGTCGGCCGCCATGAGGGCGGTGCGCATCGTCTCCAGGTCGCGGACTTCGCCGACCATGATGATGTCGGGATCCTGGCGAAGCACGTACTTCAAGCCGTCCGCGAAGGTCCGCGTATCGAGGCCGATTTCGCGCTGGTGGATGAACGACTTGCGGTCGACGTGGAGAAACTCGATCGGATCCTCGACGGAAATAATGTTGCGCGTCGTCGTGCGATTGATGGTGTCGATCATCGCCGCGAGCGTCGTGGACTTGCCGGCGCCGGTACGGCCAGTGACGAGCACCATGCCGCGCGAGGAGAACGCAAGGTCGCGCACCACGGCGGGGAGGTTCAACTCCTCCATCGTGGGCACCTGCACGGGGACGTGACGCAGCGCCACGGCCGGGGTGCCTCGCTGCATGAAGACGTTGGCGCGGAAGCGGGCGAGCCCGGAGACGCCGAAGGCGAAGTCGATTTCGTGGTGGGTGGCGAAGTACTGGCGCTGCTCTTCGCTCAGCAGTTGGTCGCAGACTTCGCGAATCTCCTGCGCACTGGGCGCCTTGTCCTCGATCGTGTAGAGAACGCCGTCGACGCGTACGATCGGCGCGGTGCCGGCCTTCAGGTGAAGGTCACTGGCGCGCATCCCGATCATTTTTTCGAGCACAGAGCGGATGTTCATGAGCCTTCCCGACGGGTGGCCCCTGGATCACGCTCTATACCGGTTCGACGAGAAACAACCTCTGGCCGAACTCAACCGGTTGAGCGTTCTCCACGAGGATCTGGACGATTTTGCCACGGACTTCCGATTCGATTTCGTTCATGAGCTTCATGGCTTCGACGATGCAGACCGTCTGCCCCACGCTCACCACGTCACCCACTTCAACATAGGAATCGGCGTCCGGAGCCGGAGCGTGGTAGTACGTCCCGACCATCGGCGATGTGATCGCCAACTGGTTCGCAGCCGCGGCCGCGCTCTTTGCGGCATCGGCCGCGAGTGCCGCCTCCGCCTTCGCCGCGGGAGCCGCCGCCCGGGACTCCGCCACAACCGGCGCAGCACCCATGACGACAGTCGCGGGCGACGCGGAAATCCGCACCGTGCGACCACCCGAGCTCACTTCGAGCTCGCCAATTCCTGTCTTCTGCACCAACTGGATGAGCTGGCGAAGGTCCGCCATCTCGGTCCCGCCGAGCAGTGCAACGCTCGAGGTATCGGCACTGGCCCGGCTCGGCTTGATGTTTTTGCCGGAGCGCTTTGCAGGTCGTTTAGCCACGGTGGGGGGATTCTCCCAGAAGGGTGACGAGGGCCCGCAGGCCCAGTAAGTAGCTGTCGGCGCCAAACCCCTGGATGACTCCCGAGGCAACGCCGGAGATCAGCGAATGATGGCGAAATGGATCACGCGAGGCGGGATTGCTCAGGTGCACTTCGACGGCCGGCCGGCCAATCGCGGCGAGGCAATCACGCAGCGCCACGCTGGTGTGGGTCAGGGCCCCGGGATTCACGAGGAAGCCATCCACTTTGGGCTGGGAAGCGTACAAGGCATCGATGAGCACACCCTCGTGGTTGCTCTGCCGGCACTCGATCGCGCAACCCAGTGTGGCAGCCAGCTGTTCGAGTTGGCGGTCGATTTCCGCCCGGGTGACGCTCCCGTACACGGCAGGCTCACGGCTTCCCAGTGCGTCCAGGTTGGGACCGTGTACGACCAGTATGTTCGGCATCGAGCCCGCGTTTGGATCGGCGCGAAATCCGTCTAGCGACGGGCTCCGGCCTCGATCAAGGCCACCTCAACGAGACGGCTGGGAATCAGGCGCGGGACGCTAGCATGACCTAATTGGGGCGTCAACACCCAGCGAACGTTGCCGTTGCGGCCTTTCTTGTCGAGCCGCATCGCGGCCATCAGGGCGCCGACGGATAGCCCCGGAATGCGCTTCGGCAGCTTCAAGGCGTCGAGCACGGCCAGCAAACGGTCACGGTCCCGGGGCTTGAGTCCCGCCGCTTCGACCGACAGCCGCGAGGCCACGCGCAGTCCGATCGCGACCGCCTCACCGTGCAGGAGGCCCTTGTAGCCGAGCACCGCCTCGAGCGCGTGGCCCAGCGTGTGGCCGAAGTTGAGCGCCGTCCGCGGACCGCCCTCCCGCTCGTGTTCGTCGGCACGCGTCACGCCGGCCTTCGTGCGCACCGAGCGCTCAATGATGCGCTCGAGCGTGCGGGGATCACGCGCCGCAAGGCCCAAGGCGTGGCGCTCGACGTCGCGAAACAACGCGGCGTCGACGGCCATGCCGAGCTTCACGATCTCGGCGAGCCCGGCACGCAAGTGGCGCGGCGGCAGCGTGCCCAGGACCAGCGGATCGATGATGACGCGCGAGGGCTGGTGGAAGGCGCCCGCGAGATTCTTGCCCGCCGCCAGGTCGATCGCGGTCTTGCCCCCCACGCTGCTGTCGACCTGCGCCAACAGCGAAGTCGGCACGCCCACCCACTCGATGCCACGCAGCCAGGTCGCGGCCGCGAAGCCCGCGAGGTCGCCGACCGAACCACCGCCGAGCGCCACGACCAGGTCGTGACGGCCGAGCGCGTGCGCGGCGAAGGCGTCCCACAGCCGCCCGAGCTCACGCGCCGACTTGGCACGCTCGCCGGTGGGCACGAGCACGAGCGTCGCGTCGATGCCGCGGTACTTGAGCGAGCCCAGGGCCCGGCGCGCATACAGGCGCGCGACGCGCGGCTCGCTGACGACGATGGCGCGGCGCGTGAGTTGCGCGGCACCACGGCGCGAGGCACCGGCGCGCGCGCCACGTCCGGCGGCGATGTGGGCGCCGAGCCGGTCGAGGCCCCCCGCGTCGAACACGACGTGGGACTCGGCCTGCTGGCCCGGGTAGCGGATCTTCAAAGTGCGCGCGGCCACGGGGTGATTCTCAGCGCGCCGTGTCGCCCGAACCACGCAGGCGCGCGAGCTCGCGATTCATGCGCTCGATGCGGCGTTCGAGATCCGCGATGCGCGTTCCGTGCGCCTCGCTCGTGGCGACGGCGAGTGGCCCCGGCGTGGCCCAGTCCTGTACGGCAGCCTGCGACTCGGTCAGCACGGGACGCCCTTCATGACGCAGTTCATCGCGCACCCACACGAGGCGGACGGCATTGCCAGGCGGCGTCGCGGTCACCCAGCGCCCCAGTTGAACCGGGTCCTCGACCGGCACGCCCTCGAACGCCACGATGATATCGCCGCGCTTGAGGCCCGCGCGGGCGGCCGGCCCTCCCGCGGTGACGTCGAGCACTTCGACACCCAGCGGTACGCGGGCGCCCTTCTCGGACTCGGCTTCGACGCTGACCGCGCGCGAGCTCACACCGAGATAGCCGTGGCGCACACGATGCTCGCGATGCAGGCTCAAGTAGATGGTGCGCAAGTCGTCGACGCCCAGCATGAAGCTGGCTCCCGGAGCCACGCGCTCCGCGGGCGGCAGTTCGGCCTGCGACAGTGGATCGAGCTCACCCTGGAGCATGCCGACCAGTTCGCCGCGGGCGCTGACGACGGGAGCGCCGCTGAACCCGGGATAGACGAGATTGGTCAGCTGCCACAGCGGCCAGCGCGGATCGCGGTGGCGGAAGGTGACGGTGCCCAGCGAGTGCGCCGAGCGGTCATGCACGTCACGCGTGGTGCCGACCGCGATGACCCAGTCGCCGAGGCGCGGTGGCCGGCTCAGGGCGAAGCGGGCCGGCGGCAACACCACGCCGGGCACGCGCAACAGCGCGACGTTGGAGATGGGATCGCTGCCCACGACCAGCGCCTGGAACTGCAGGCGGTTCGAGGTGCGCACCCAGATGTGCGAGGCGCGGTCGACGACACTCGCCGTGGTGAGGATCTCGTCTTCGGCGATGGCGATGCCCGACCCGATGCGGGTCGAGGCCTGGAGGTCCGTGCGCACCCCTTCAGGCGCGTCGCGCACCGTCACGATGGTGACCACCGAGGGGCGCGTCGTGGCGAGGATCAGGTCGACGTCGGTTTCGATGGCCGACAGCGTGCCTTGCGCCTGCGGGCCGTGAGCCACCGGGATGCCGAGCAGCAGCGCGCACGACAGCACTGCCGCTGCGAAGCGATGCCCGCGAACCCGCTTTACGTCCCGCATGAAACTCCTAGAACGAGATGACGGCCTGTTGGCCCTGCACCGTCTCAACACGACGCCCGGCAGTACGCTCACGGCTCACGCGCACCGGGTCGATCACGAAGTCGATATCAGCGCTGTGGTCGATCAAGGAATCGACGAGCGCCGCCATCTGGTCCTGCGACACCACCCGCGGCGTCACCGTGGCGCCGGATGCCAGGGCTCCCGGGGACGGGGTAGCGGCCACGGGCGTGGACGGCGCCACCGCACGGGCTTCCTGCGGGACGGCGCGGCGACTCGCGAGCCCCGGCACTTCACGGCCGGCCCACGGCGACAGCAGCGAGACGGAGACGAGGACCAGCGAGGCCGCGGCAGCCAGCGGAACCCACACGGGGCGCGGGGCCGCGAAGCGATCGGCCACGGGAGTCGCACGGCGCGCTCGCGCCAGCGTGCGCTCGACGAAATCAGGCGCGGCTTCGGCGCGCGGCAGCGTGGCGACGCCTTCGATGGTGCGCGCCAGGGCTTCATATTCGCCGCGGCAACGCTCGCACCCGGCGAAATGGGCCTCGAGGCACTCGCGCTCGGCCTGCGTGATTTCATCATCCCAATACGCGCTGAACCAGCTGCGCGCCTTGTGGCAATTCATTCGCTCGCCTCTCTTCTCATCATGGGTTGCAGTTTTCGTTTGAGCATCGATCGCGCCCGGTTGATTCGCGATCGCACCGTTCCTCCGGGGATCCCCAGAATTTGCGCGATGTCTTCGTACGGCAGGCCTTCGACATCCCGCAGCACCAATGAGAGCCGGTACTTTTCAGGAATGGTCGCGATGGCGCGTCCCAACTCCTGTTGCAGCTGTTCGCGTTCGAGCGTCTTGTCGCGTCCCTCGGTCGGATCCGCCAGCACCGCCGCGCTGTCCTGCAGGGTCTCCTGCAGGGCGTCGAGGCTGAACCAGTTGCGTCGCCGCACCCTGCGGCGAATTTCGTTCTTCGCCAGGTTTGCGGCGATGGTGAAGATCCATGTCGAAAGCTTTGAGCCCCGCCGGTAATTGCGGCGATGCACAAAGACCCGGACGAACACTTCTTGCGCGAGATCGTCCGCGCATTCCCGGTCGTTGAGCACCCGCCCGACGAGATTCATGACCCGCGCTTGATAGCGCCGCACCAGCTCCGAGAACGCGCGTTCCTCGTCCTCGGCGACACGGGCCATCAGGTCCTCGTCGGAGAGACTCAGAATTGCTGGAGCCTGAGGCTCTCGGTCCGGACCCAAAGGTGGTTTCACCCCTGCTTCCTACACCGGGGCAGCCTTGCGGTTCCCGGACATTCAGGCACGGGGTGGGTACCGGGGCTCATCGGGGAATTCCGGCCAACTTGGCCTTGACGCGCGCGTTACCGGAATCCCGCTCGAGGCAGAGCTTGTACTGCTGCCGGGCCTGGTCGTGCAGCTGGAGCCCCAGGTAGGCATCCCCCAGGTGCTCGCGCACGACGGGATCCCCCGCGGTCAGCTCGACGGCACGCTCCAACTCCCTGCTGGCGGCCTCAAGCTGGTGCTTGCGGTACAGCACCCAGCCCATCGAATCGACGTAGGCGCCGTTGTCGGGGTCGGCCGCCAGAGCGCGGCGGATCATGCGCTCTGCTTCATCGAGCGAGCGGTCGTGATCCGCCATGAGGTAGCCGAGGAAGTTCAGCAAGCGGGCGTTGTCCGGCTCGAGCTTCAGGGCATCGCGCGCCGCGGTCTCGGCGTGCTCCGTATCCCCGAGATCCTCGCGCAGGCTCGCCACCTCGAGCAGCACGCCCGCCTGCGCCGGACGGCGCGCCGCCAGCACGGTGAGCGAGGATTCGGCTTCGGGGTAGCGATGCAGGTCGGTGCACAGCCGCGCCAGCAACAACCGTGGCGACAGCGAATCCGGTGCGGCGGCGACCGCGGCACGCGCGAACGGCAGCGCCGCTTCGCGCTGCCCGGCGACTGCGCGGGCGCGCGCCGACAGCAACGGGCCGTCGGGATCGCGCGGATGCCGGCTCGCCCAACCATCGGCGAACCGGAGGGCATCAGGCACGCGCTTGCAGCGGATCAGCAGCGAGCACACGCCGCCCGCCAGATCGACATCGTGCTCGGCCTGGCGCTCGAGCCGGCCGATCGCCGATTGCGCTTCCGACATCTTGTCTGCGCGAATCGCGATCTCGGCCTCGACCGCAAGCGTCTCCCAGTCACTCGGGTCCGCGCGCGTGACGCGCTGCGCCTCGGGCAACGCCAGCGCCCAGCGCTTCTGGCGGGCCAACAAGTTGACCAGCCGGCGCCGCGTTGTCTGGTCGTTGGGATGCGACACGAGGTGGCTCTGGTAGCGCCCGACCGCCTCATCGTCGCGGCCCAGGCTTTCGGCGATCCAACCCTGCAGGAACAATTGCCCTGGCCGCACGGGTGAGAGTTCCGCCGCGAGCCGCAGGCTCGAGTCGGCTTCGGTGAAGCGTCCCATGCGCGCCTGCGCCGCCGCGAGTTGGAACCAGCTCTCGCCATCATCAGGGTCGAGCCCGACCGCCAGCCCATAGGCGTGCGCCACGATGTCGACGCGTTCCGCCGCCTCCGCGGCGTGCGCCAGCGCCGCCACGAATTCGGCATGCGTGGAGTCCACGTTGACGCAGGCGACCAGCGGCGCGAGCGCTTCGGCGGTGCGCCCGAGCGACAGCAGCGCTGTCCCCTTGATCCACAGGCTGCGCGCGTCGGTTGAGTCGATCGCCAGCGCCTTGTCGGCGTACTCGATGGCACTCGGCGCGTCACCCATTCGCCCGACCAGTTCGGCGACGCGGCGCGGCACGGCGGCCGCACGGCGGTCCAGCGACAGGGCACGGATGTACTCCCCGAGCGCTTCGCGATAACTGCCGCGCGCCTCCAACAGGCGTCCTTGCGCATAGGCGCGCAGCGCCAGTTCGTTGCCGGCATAGCTCGCGGAGTCGGGGGTCACGGATGGAGCGGCGGCGGTTGACGTGGCCAGCCCCAGAACAAGTCCTGCGATGACCCACATGATGCGAGGAGCGTAGCACGCCGATTGCAGCGGCGGCCACTGCTGCAGGCCCGTAAACTCGCCAACCCGCGTCACGCGTGCTAAACGTAACGTGGTCCTGACCCGCTTACCTCCCATGGAAACCGAACGCGCACCGGCGCGAATCCTGGTTGTCGACGACGAGCCGCTCACCGCACGAGCGCTCGAGGCGATGGCGCGCCACTTTGGTCATGCCGTGGAAATCGCCGGCAGTCTGGAGAGCGCGATCGAGCGGCTGGGGCAGTCGAACTTCGACGTCGTGCTCACCGACCTGAACCTGGGCCGCGGCGATGGCCTCGATCTGTTGCGGCATGTGATTGCGCGCACGCCCGAGCTGCCGGTGATCGTGATCACCGGCTACGCCAGCATGGATTCGGCGATGGAAGCCATCCAGGCGGGAGCGTTCGACTATCTCGCCAAGCCACCCTCGCTGGCCTCGCTCGGCGCCGTGCTGGAACGGGCGATCGCCAAGCGGGTTGCCTCGCAGGCGCAGGTCAATGCGCCCGAACCCCCGGTGGCACCCAAGTTCGAACACATCGCCGGGCGCTCGCCGCAAATGCTCGATGTGTTCAAGATCGTGGCGCGCGTCGCGCCCTCGCGTACGAACGTGCTGATCTTCGGCGAGAGCGGTACGGGAAAGGAACTCGTGGCGCGCGCGCTCCACTTGCGCAGCCCGCGTGCCGAGCGGCGGTTCGTGCCGGTCAACGTGTCTGCCATTCCCGAAGGGCTGCTGGAGAGCGAACTGTTCGGCCACGTGCGGGGTGCCTTCACCGGAGCCATGACGACGCGGCGCGGATTGTTTGAAGAGGCGCACCTGGGCACGCTGTTCCTCGACGAGATCGGCGACCTCTCCGCACCCCTGCAAGCCAAGCTGCTGCGCGTCCTGCAGGAGCACCGCATCAAGCCGGTCGGCGGCAATGAAGAGATCGAGGTCGACGTGCGCCTGGTCGCCGCAACCCACCAGGACTTGCCCACGCTCGTGCGGGCAGGGCGGTTCCGCGAGGACCTTTACTACCGGCTCAACGTCGTCAACGTCGTGTTGCCCCCGCTGCGCGAGCGGCGCGAGGACATCGAGTTGCTGATCGAGCACTTCCTGCACCGTTACGTCGCCGAACAAGGCCAGGTCGCCAAGACGTTCGCCCCCGAGGCCATGCGGCTGATGCTCGCCTACTCTTGGCCGGGCAACGTCCGCGAGCTGGCGAATGTCGTGGAGCGCGCGATGGTGCTGTCGACCTCGACGGTGATCACGTCCGAGTCGCTGCCCGAGTCCTTGCGCACGGCCGCGGCACCTGATCCGATGGGCTCGCTCACATTCGTCACGCTGGACGAGATGGTGGAGCTCTACGTGGCGCGGGTCCTCGACCATACCGCTGGAAACCACACGCACGCGGCCCGCATCCTCGGAATCTCACGTCGAACCCTGCACCGGATGGCGGCCCGCAAGCGATCGACTCCTGGCAGTCCGATTGAGGACGCGCATAGCGACACAAAGTCGCATCGCGACCAAATTTGACACTTGCGCGGTAACTGGCTGCAGGGACAACGCATAGCGATCAGGAACGAACCCTTGTTTGGACATACTGTCCCGATCGGACTATTGCGCTGGCGTTGAAACAAACCTTGCTACATGCCAATAAAGCTTTTATCGAATGGCACTTATGAGATGAGTGCCGAATGATCGATCGGTGGCATGCTGCATGCACTAGTCGTGTGTGAGCCCCCACGCGAAAGCAGCCCTGAAGTCGCGCCGGTGGCAAAAGAGTCTGTCGTTCCCACTGGCGGGACCTGGAATTCCGAGGGGCCAGCCCCGCTAGAAAGGGGCGACAGCTAATTAAAAAACGGGAGGCTCGCGCCTCCCGTTTTTGTTTTCTCGCCCGCACGGCTGCCCGCGCGGGCGGTCGTTTTGTTGGGCGCTACCGCCGGGTGCGCTTGCGGCCAAAGGTCGGCGCCTGCTCCACGCGAACGGGCACCACGGCCGGCTTCACTTCCGCCTGCGGCGGGGCATCGTCGTCTTCATCCTCGTGCGCAGGCTCCGCCCAGCTCTCTCGAGGCGCCTCGACAGGGGCCATCGGAGCAACAACCGTCCGCTCCGCTGCCCGCTCGCGAGCCGGTGTGTTCACACGCTCCCGCGACTTCACGGGTTCCGGCGTGCGCTCCACGACGTCCTCGTCATACTGCTCCTCGCTGAGTGAGCCGAAGGCCGGCTGCCGCACACGCTCGGACTCCGCGGGACGGCGCGGCGAGTCCTCCCAACTGGGCCGACCCACGCGCTCCACCGTGCGTCCCCCGATCGAACGGTCGGAAGGAGAGAACGTCGAGCCGCCATCCTCGATCATGTTCTCCGGGCGCCCGATCTCGTCGGCATCCTCCTCGATTGAGGAGCGGTCCACCGGCACATCCAGCCGCGGCCGCGACAAACCGTGCGGCTGCGTTGCAGGATCGACCGGCGGCGGAGCGGTCCGGTAGGCCGGAGCGCTCATGGGCTTTGCCACCACGGGAGTGGCGGCGGGAGTCCGTGAAATTACATCGCTGCCCGTCAGCGGTGCTTCGTCCCGGCGGGTGCGGCGTCCGCGTCCTCCACGGCGTCCGCGACGGCGTCCCTCGCGTTCCTCCGCGGTCTCACCCGCCACGGCGGCACGATCAGGCGCCCCGGTGGACGTGGGCTCATCGAACTCCTCGTCCTCATCGTGCTCGACATGCCGCAGCGGCATCGGGTTGCTCGCAGGCGTCACGGCCTCCCCGCCGCGCGGGACGCGCTTGGTCTCTTCCGCCTGATCTCCGCCCTCGGCCTGCGCCAGGGCATCACGCGCCGCGGCCTGCTCGGCGTCCTTCTTGTTGCGCCCGCGCCCGGTGCCCAGCACGCGCCGCCCGACGATCACTTCGACATTGAACTGCTTCGAGTGATCGGGGCCCGCCTCGCTGCGAATCCGGTAGACCGGATGCGTGCGGTACGTGCTCTGAACGAACTCCTGCAGGTGGCTCTTGTAGTTGGTGTGGCGCTTGTCCGAAGCAATCTCGCGCGAATCGCGCAACAGCCAGCGCATGATGAAGTGCCGCGAGGCTTCGAAACCCTGGTCGAGGTAGATGGCGCCGATCACCGACTCGAACGCATCGGCGAGGATCGACAGCCGCTGGCGGCCGCCCGAATCACTCTCGGAACGGCTCATCAGCACGTACTTGCCGAGCCCCATGGCCAACGCGCGCCGCGACAGGATCGCCTTGGAAACGAGCAGTGACTTGGTCTTGGTGAGCTGCCCCTCGTGCTCGTCGGGGTGGCGCCGGTAGAGAGCTTCACTGGTGACGAGTCCGAGCACGGAGTCGCCGAGGAACTCCAACCGCTCATTGGATTCACGCGGTCCCTGCCCGGTGACGCTCAGGTAGGAACGATGGGTCAGCGCCAGCTTGAGCAGTCCCATGTCCCGGAAGGGCACCTTGAAGTGCTTGCAGAACTCCTCAAGCACGCGGGCTTCCTGCTGGGAGTTCGAAGTCTCTCGCTCCCGACCACGCTCTCGATTTCGGTCACGGTCCCGCTCGCGGTCCCGCTCACGGTCCCGACGCGGCTTCGCAGGCGGACCCACGTAGAGCGAACGGAGCCAACTCCAGAACGAGCGCTTCGGCGGGGACGGCGGCGCCTGCTCACGGCCGGTACGGCGGCGTCCACGGCCGCCGCGCCGTCGCGAGCGTGCCTTTACTCGACGGCCCTCAGGGCCAGTGTCACGTTGTGTCCCCCGAACCCGAATGAGTTCGAGAGAGCTGCCTTCACGCGGTGCGTTCGGGCTTGATTCGGTACGAAATCCAGGTCGCATGTCGGGTCCGGTGTTTCGAGATTGATGGTCGGTGGGATGACGCCCCGAGCCAGCACCAGTGCCGTGACGACCGCTTCGAGTCCGCCGGCGGCACCCAATAGGTGCCCAGTCATGGATTTCGTCGAGCCCATCATGAGACGGCGGGCGTGATCGCCAAACACCGTCTTCACCGCGGTCACCTCAATCGGATCCCCAGCGGGGGTCGAAGTGCCATGCGCGTTGATGTAGCCGATCTCGTCGTACGCCATCCCGGCATCCTGCAACGCGCGTCTCATCGCGCGTGCGGCGCCTTCCCCATCCAGACACGGGGAGGTCATGTGATAGGCGTCACCCGAGGCTCCATAACCAGCGACTTCACAAAGCAGTGTGGCACCGCGACGGCGCGCATGCTCCTCGGTCTCGACGACGAGGATGCCGGCGCCCTCACCGATGACGAAGCCATTTCGGCTCGCA
>JAYSRO010000504.1:0-2035 GCA_043720995.1 Candidatus Eiseniibacteriota bacterium | reverse complement strand
CGGAGTATACTGTCGTCGCTCATTCGTGGGGTGTCCGGTGCACCCTGCACCGGTTTTAGGGGGGCTGCTTGCCAGATTCGGGATCCTCGGACCCAGATCCTGCCGCTGTTCCGCTTGGAGGTGTGCTGCTCGGGCGCTTCCGCGTCGAACGCGTGCTGGGCCGCGGCGGCATGGGCGAGGTCCTGCTCGCGCACGACACGCTGTTGCATCGCCGTGTGGCGCTGAAGCGGCTGCGCGCGGACGGTGCGCGTGGCCCGGGCAGCTCTCCAGCGGACTTCAATCTCCGGCGCGCCGCCATGCTCAAAGAGGCGCGGCGCGCGAGCCGGGTGAGCGACCGTCATATCGCTGCCATTCACGACGTGGTGGAACTCGGCGACGACGTGCTCATCGTGATGGAGTATGTCGACGGCAGCACGCTGCGCGAGCGGCTGCGCGAACCACTCACGCTGGCATTGTTCTGGGACCTGTCGCGGCAATGTGCCGACGCACTCGGGGCCGCACATGCCAAGGGCGTGATCCATCGTGACATCAAACCCGAGAATCTCATGCTCACGCGCGAGCTGGAGATCAAGATCCTCGACTTCGGCATCGCGCGCCGGAGCGACGGCCTCTCGGCAGACGCCGCGCCCGATTCGACCACCACCACCCTCGAGCGGCATCCGGGCGTGGCGGGCACCCCGGCTTACATGGCGCCCGAGGCACACTACGGCGGCCCCATCGACGAGCGCACCGACATCTTTTCGCTGGGAGTGGTGTTCTACGAGATGCTCACCGCACGGCACCCGTTCGCAGGCGATGCGGGTGACGCCACGATCGAGCGCATCATGAACAGCGTGCCGCTGCCCGCGAATGAGTTGAATGCCGCGGTGCCCGCCGCGCTTTCGAGCGTGGTGACGAAGATGCTGGCGCGCGATCCGGCGCAGCGCTATGCATCGTGCCGGGAGGTGACGACCGCGCTCACGGCTGCTCGCGGCGGTACGTCTGCAGCCGGTGTCAGCGCGACTCCGGCTCTCGGCAGGCGCGAGACGGATCGGCTTCCTGTTCACCTTTCGCGGCGCCAACTCACGGTCATGCTGGTGGCCGTGGCAGTCGCGGTCGCAACGCCGTTCGCGTGGCACGCACTCAATGCGCCACGACTGCCGCAACTGCGAAATCTCGCGATCCTGATGCCTGCAACGCCAGGTGCCAGCGGCGACTTTACAGCGTTCTCGCTCGGCTCGGTCGAATTGCTCGCATTGAGATTGCAACGCCACCAGGACGATCCGGGTTTTCAGATGGCATCATTCGAGGAAAGCGTCAGCGAGAAACTAGGACGGGTCGAGGATGCACGTACGTTACTGGGCGCGAATATCGCGCTGGTTCCAACGCTGGTTCAGACCGCGAATGGCCTGCGCGCACGGCTGGAATTGCGCGAGCCACTGCGCAGCCGGCTCGTGGCGGCACGCACAATCGACGTGCCACTCGATCAACCGCTGGCGTTCGCGGACACGTTGTACAAAACATCACTCGAGCTGCTCGGCCTGCCAAAGCGCGACGCCGGAGAACGCTTCGAACTGGGTGTGCGTGGCGCCGGAACGCTCCGCTTCCTCGCTCAGGGCATCGGCCGCATGCGCGCAGCGGAGGCGACGGACGACGTGCAGCCGGCGATCGAAGACTTCGAAATGGCATGCCGCACCGAACCCGACGCGGCGACCGCGCGCGTTTGGCTGGCAAGCGCACAGGCGCGCCGCTACACGCAGTCGCAGGACTCTCTGTGGCTGGCGCGCGCGGAGGCCTCAGCGCGCACGGCCGTGGCGCTCGACGGTGGACGCTCCGAAACCCATCGCGTGCTCGGAGCGATCCTAGGATACCGCAAGCGCTACGCTGAGTCTCTCATCGAGTTCCGTCGCGCGTGTGAACTCGACCCGACGCAGGATGTGGCGTGGTATCGCTACGGCCGCACTTGGCAGCGACTGGGGGACGCCGACCGGGAACGGGCGGTCTACGCCGCCGCCAGTCAACACCGGCCGCATGCCTGGAGGCCGCGCTGGTGGCT
>JAYSRO010000503.1:0-2036 GCA_043720995.1 Candidatus Eiseniibacteriota bacterium | reverse complement strand
GGATGGCGGCCACCAGGTCTTCGTGCGTCTTCGCGGTCTTCCATTCCGCGCGCGGGCGCAGGTTGGCGATCACGTCGCTGACTTCGAGTCCCATGGGGTCGGAAGCGATATCGGCGCGCCCCGTCTTCGACACCACCGTGGTGATCTCGGGGAACGAGCGCAACACGCGTTCCACCGCGAGTTCCATGTCGCGCGACGTCGAGAGCGATACGCTCGGGAGCCGGAAGGTCTGCATGCCGATCGCGCCCTCATCGAGCGGCGGCAGGAACTCGCGCCCCAACCGCGTGAACAGGACTCCGCTCGCGACGAGCCCCGCCAGCGCGAGTGCCACCGGCACCTGCCAGCGCTTGAGACTCCAGCGCAACGCCGGCAGGTACGCAGCCTTGGCGCGGGCCACCAGCCACGTGTCCTTCTCGGACAGCTTCCCCTTGAGGAAGAACGTGCTCAGCACGGGGACCAGCGTCAGCGACAGCACCAATGACCCCGCGAGTGCCGCGGCGATGGTGAAGGCGAGCGGCGCAAACATCTTACCCTCGAAGCCCTCGAGCGTGAACAGCGGCAGGAACACGACCGTGATGATCGAGATGCCGAACACGATCGGCCGCGCGACTTCCAGCGCGCTCGTGCGCACGATGTCGAGCGTGCTGCGTTGGCCCTGGTGCTCGGCGAGATGGCGATAGATATTCTCGGTCATCACCACCGCTCCATCGACGATCATGCCGATGCCGATGGCGAGTCCGCCCAGCGACATGAGATTCGCCGAGTAGCCGAAGGCATTCAACAGAATGAACGCCACCAGTGCCGAGAGCGGCAACACGATTGTGACGATCAAGGCGCTGCGCAGGTTGCCGAGAAACAGCAGAAGCACCAGCAGCACCAGCACTCCCCCTTCGAGCAGGGCAGAGCTCACCGTGTGCATGGCGCGGTCGACCAGTTCGGTGCGGTCGTAGAACGGCACCACGCGCACATCCTTGGGCAACGCCTTCTGGACCGTGGCGAGCTGGGCCTTGATCGCGCCGACAACATCGCGCCCGCTCTCGCCCTTGAGCATCAGTACGATGCCCGCGACCGCTTCGCCCTTGCCGTCACGCGTCACGAACCCCTGGCGCTGCTCGGCGCCGATCGTCACCTCCGCGATGTCGCGCACGAAGATCGGAGTGCCGCCGCGATGCGCGACGACGACGCGACCCAGGTCGTCTTGCGAGCGGGCGAGCCCGAGCCCGCGCACGACGTACTGCTCGCCGCTGTGTTCGATGTAGCCGCCGCTGGCGTTCGCGTTGTTCGCAGCCAGCGCCTCGAGCACCTCGTGCAGTGTCAGCCGGTAGCTGGTCAACTGCTCAGGGTGCACGAGCACCTGGTACTGCTTCACGAGGCCGCCGAAACTGTTGACGTCCGTCACGCCGGCGACGCCGCGCAGGATCGGGCGCACCACCCAGTCCTGCAGCGTGCGTAGTTCCATGGCATCGCGCTTCGGGCTCTCGAGCGTGTACTGGTAGACCTCGCCGAGTCCCGTCGAGACCGGCCCCAGTTCGACGTCCACGCCGGGCGGCAGCTTCTCGCGTGCCTGTTGCAGCCGCTCAAACACCAGCTGGCGGGCGAAGTAGGTGTCGACGTTGTCTTTGAACACGACGGTCGTCACCGAGAGCCCGAGCTTGGAGAGTGATCGCGTCTCGGTGAGCCCCGGCAGCCCGCTCATGCTCACTTCGACGGGTTGGGTCACGAGTTGCTCGACCTCGACCGGTGCCATGCCCGGCGCCTCGGCGAGGATCTGCACCTGGACATTGGTGACGTCGGGGAATGCGTCGATCGGCAGTTCGTTGAGGGCGTGAATGCCGAAGCCGGTCAGCGCGAGGCATGCAAGGATGACGAACATGCGCTGGCGCAGCGCAAAGGTGACGAGGCGGTCCATGCGCTTACTCCTCGCCCAGTTCGGCTTTGGACGCCTGCGATTTGAGCAAGAAGCCGCCGCGGGTCGCGACGCGCTCACCCGCTCGCACGCCCGTCAGGAGCTCGGCGCGGTTGCCGCCGAGTGAGCG
>JAYSRO010000502.1:0-2041 GCA_043720995.1 Candidatus Eiseniibacteriota bacterium | reverse complement strand
TCACCGCGAACCGCACCGGCACCGAGTCGCGGCCGGGAGGGCGCGTGCCGTTCACGGGACAGAGCCAGATCCTCGATCACGCCGGCAACGCGCTGGTGCGCGCGGGCAAAGCGGAGACCGTGGCGAAAGCCGCGGACATCGACCTCGCGGCCTGCCGCGACAAGGCGATGAGCCCGCTGACGCACCTGTGGACCTCACGCCGCCCCGAGTTCTATCGCGAGATCACGAAGCGCCACTGAACCCGAGTGGACAGCCCAAAGGTATGAGCAAAGCGGGGCGTGGCGGCCGGAATATCATCGCGAACCGTGAGGCAGCTCTGACCGCTGATGGACTCAGGCCGCAACGTCACGTGCTCGACGAGACCAGCCGCCGCGCGCCGCAAAGCTCTGCTTGAGGGGGGTAGCGCGTGCATCAAGACCCGCTGTTCAGCCGCCCAGGAAAACGCGTTCCACGAACCACCAGCCGCCTGCCAGCACGACGCCCCATGAGGCAAATGAGAGAGCGCGTGGTGCGATGCGGGGCCACTGTGCGCGCAGCAGCGCGAGCAGCGGTAATGCCGTCAGCACAATGCAGGCTTGTCCCAGTTCAACACCGACATTGAATGCGAGGAGGGAAGTTCCGAGGGCGAAACGGGGAAGTCCCAATTGAGTCAGCACGCTGGCGAAGCCAAATCCGTGTACAAGGCCGAACGCGAGCGCCACCCAGGGGCGGCCATCACGCTGGCCGGGCTCCCCGCGGTGCCGAAGGTTGTCGATGCCGATGTATATGATGCTCAGGGCTATCAGCGGTTCCACAATTCGGGCGGGCGGTTGAAGTATTCCGAGGGTGGCAAGGGCCAGCGTGATGCTGTGCGCGATGGTGAAGCCCGTGGTGATCTTGAGGATGCGGCCCACGCCCCCGCCCAGCAGCAGTAATCCGATCACGAACAGGATGTGATCGGGGCCGATGAAGATGTGATGGATCCCCGCCGCCACGAAGGTCACGAACACGGCCCACTGTCCCTCGGCGCCGGTCGTGTACATGTCGAAGGCGCGATGGCTGTCGGTGAACACGTCCTGGCGCAACAGTCGCTTCGCTTCGTAAACGTTGACGAACGTTTCGTGGAGGTTGTTGTCCGGGAACATGCGCGCGGCGACGCCGATCTGGCCGGGCGTGCCGGGCCAATCGATGTGCCCGGTCAGCTCGATGGCTCGCCGTTCGGGGCGCAGTGCCACGCCCGTCCACACAATGGGGCGCACGCGATGGTCTGCGCTCACGCTGAGCCGGGGCCCCAGCATGCGCACGAGCGTGGGCGCATAGGGCACGAGTGTGGCCGCGTGTTCGAGCGCGTCGGTGTGGGCCAGGCCGAGCGCTCTCGCCGCGTCGCTACGGTGCACGCTGAGGCGCACAGTCGCTGAATGCGGCGCCAGCGTGAGGTCGACGTAGCTGAAGGATTGGTCGTGGGCGCGCGCGCGCGAGCTCACCCCGGTAAGCAGCGTGATGCAGGCGAGCAGCGTAAGTACTCGGTGCCGCATGCGTCCGACCGCGAGCAGGCGCTTCATCGCGTTACCGCACGCCGCCGCTGGAACGTCAGCGACGCCCAGGTGCTCTCCCAGTCCGCGATGGCGGTGTTGCTGCTCGGCACCATGTGGACGGTGCTCACCAGCCATTCGCCCGCCTGTTGGGTGGGCAGCGTCACGGCGCCTTGCGCATCGGTGCGTTGCTGCCACGCCACGCCCAACGAATCTCGGCTCTCGGGATCGGTCGGCGATTCATCCTTCGCCGCTGCGGTGTGCCACACGCGCACCATCGCGCCCGCGAGCGGTTGTGCCTGCCACAACACGCGCAGTTTCAGTTGTTCGTCCTGTCCAGGCGGTGTGCCCGGGACAATCTCGAGCGGTAGTCCCACGGGTGTCGTGGCACGCGTGGCGTCGTTGCCGCTCACCCACGCCTTGGCGCAGCGGCGAAAGCGCTCGCGTCCGGGACTGGCCGCAAGCCGTGGATCCTTCGCGCGGGCCGTGCGTGGGCCTGCGAGGCCTTCGGTGGCCAGGTAGGCATCGAA
>JAYSRO010000501.1:0-8860 GCA_043720995.1 Candidatus Eiseniibacteriota bacterium | reverse complement strand
GCGTTCGATTTTTACAGCGATCTGTTCGGTTGGGTGAAGACCGAATCGATGGACATGGGGCCGGGGCTCGGCGTCTACCAGATGTACGGCTGGCAGGGGCGCACGATCGGCGGCATGTTCAATAAGCCCGCGAGCATTCCAGGGCCGTCGTACTGGATGCCCTACGCCAAGATCCCGGACGCCAAGCTTGCCGCGAACGTGATCACGAAGGCGAGCGGACAGGTGATCAATGGGCCAATGGAAGTTCCCGGCGGCGATTGGATCACGCAGGGCATTGACCCGCAGGGAGCGGTGTTCTCGGTGCACTCGGTGAAGGCGGCGCCGCCGGTCGCCGCGACGACGCTTGCGAAGAAGAAGGCGGCGGCGCCCGCACGCAAGGCGAAGCCCGCGAAGAAAGCGGCGCCCGCGCGCAAGGCGAAGCCCGTGAAGAAGGCGAAGCCTGCGCGCAAAGCCAAACCCGCGAAGAAGGCGGCGCCTGCGCGCAAGGTGAAGCCCGTGAAGAAGGCGGCGCCCGCGCGGAAAGTGAACCACGCGAAGAAGGCGGCACCCAAGCGCAAGCCGAAGCCCATGAAGAAGGCCGCGAAGAAGAAGGGCGCTGCACGCAAGAAGAAGTAGCGTTCCGCGCCACCATGCAACCTGAACGAGCGGGGGCTCGCGATGTAGCGCGGGTCCCCGTGATCGCATCACCCTCGGAGGCATGAGCCGCATGCGCCGAATGCCGCACGAGATCCCCACATCGTCTCACGCTTCGGTCGCGCCGGAGCGCCGCGGCTACTCGCGCAGGCGCCGCGCGGCGGACGGCGCCAGCGCGCCCGGGCCACGCACGAGCCCTGCGCCCGGCGGCCCTGCGCCCGCCTCTCCCACGCCCGCCCCGCACTCGCCCCCGCGCGTCGCCATCCTTGTCGCGCACGGCATGGGCCAGCAGGTGAAGTTCGAAACGCTCGACCTGCTGACCACCGCGCTACGGCGCGAGGCGCGGCGGCGGGGCGATGCTGAACCGGACATCACCGTGCGCATGGTGCGCTTCGATGACGATTCGATCGCGCGCGCCGAGCTGACGCTGCGTGATGCTGCGGGCGTCGAGCGCGAGCTGCATTGCTACGAGGCCTACTGGGCGCCGCTCACCGAGGGGCAGATCAGCGCGCGCCAAACCCTCGGCTTCCTCGCCGAGTCGGGCTGGGCCGGAATGGTGCGATCATTCAAGCGCTGCTTCCATCGCTTCATGTTCGGACGCGAGCAGCGCTTGGCCGTAGGCCCCATCGCGGGCTTGGCATTCTTCGCGACCTTGGCCGTCATGCTCGCGTTGACCGCACTTACGATCGACGTCGGCGCGGTGATGATCGCCCGGCTCGTCCACAGCGGCCCCAACAGCTGGCCCGAGCCGCGGTTGTTCGTCGATCTCACCATGGACGTGCTCGTGTTCTTCGGCTCCCTCGCACTCGCGGGCGCCGGCGTGGGAATTGCGGCACTCGGGCGGCGACGATCCGCTGACGGTGCCCTACGCACCCCGCCCGCCGCGGTCACAACGCTCGGCTGGACGCTCGTGTGGACAGCATTCCCGCTGGTACTCGGCTGCGGCGCGTTGGCCGCGTGGCAAGTGTTCGCGCACCGCTGCCCTGGCGTCGAACATCCGCTGTGGTGTGCGTGGCGCCCGTTCAGCCAGGCTGCCGGGATGCTCGCGAACGCCTGCCCGTCGTGGTTGATGACAACGCTGGCGCTGAGCCTGTGGGCCTCATTGCTCGCGGTTGCCTTCCCCGCGCGAGCCCTGATCATCCAGTTCGCGGGAGACGTCGCCATCTATGTCTCGTCGCATCGCGTCAATCGCTTCCGCCAGACCCGCGAGGAGATCCAGGCGGCGGCACTGAAGGTAGCGCGCTGCGTGTTCGAGTGGATCGAGCCCGGTGAGTCCGCGCCGCACTACGACCGCGTCATCATCGCCGGCCACTCGCTCGGCTCAGTGATCGCCTACGACGCGCTCAACGCCATGCTGCGCGAGGACGAACTCGACGCGGGCGCGCTCGACGTCACAGGCCGCACCTCGATGTTCGTCACCTTCGGCAGCCCGCTCGACAAGACCGCGTTCCTGTTCCGCAACCAGCGCGATGAAGCGTCCGACGTGCGCGAGGCGCTCGCCGCTGCGGTGCAACCACTGATTCGCGACTATGCGTTCAGGCCGAGGCGTTGGATCAACCTGTGGAGCCCCAACGACTGGGTCGGCTCCGAACTCGCCTACTACGACGACACGAGTGGAGCGGGGGATGGGAAGCGCATCGAGAACCTCATCGATCCCGAGGCCACCACGCCGTTGCTCGCGCACAACGAGCACTGGGACGGAACGTTATTGGGGCGCACGCTGTTTGATGAGGTGACGCGGTAGTTCGCGCCAACACAGCCCGAGGGCCACGGTCCCTTCGAACCGTGGCCCTCGTGCTCACTTCGCGGCGGATCGCTGCTCGAGCTTGCGATCGGTGCCGCGCTGCTGCGGAGTTACTGCTCGCCTTCCGAATCGTCGTGGAAGTTCTCGGCATTGTCGTCGTGCAGTTCCGGGTTCTGCTTGTCGTGGTTCAGCTGGACGAACACCCACACGCGGCGCCAGCGGTTCACGTCGTTCAGTGCGGTGACCGACAGCGCGAGCTTGTCCTTGTTCGTCTTGAGCGGCACGCGGTAGAGCACGTGCCACACGTTCGACGCCGGGTCCCGCGTGAACAGCTGCATGCGGCCGATGCCGTCCGACAGCCCGACCTGCGATACATCGTCCGAGCCCTGCGCGATGATCTCGACGACTTCACCCGCGCGCACCACCGAGTCCTCGACCGATGCCGTGACTTCAGGCGGCAACGAATCCCCGAGCGAGATCACGCGGCTCCTCTGCGAGTTCCCCGCGGGCGGCGTCGACATTGCCGGCATGGCGACGACCGGTCCGCTCTGCTGCGACGACGCCTCGACCTGCGAACTCGTGGACGCGTTCGACGCGGTGCTGCTGTGCTGGCCGCCACAGCTGGCGAGTGTCACCACCAGGGCGACCGCCGATGCGGCCAAGGCGGCGCGCAGCCCGATGGCGGACGTGGAGTGCGTGGATCCGGTGATGGTGCGGTTCATGGTCCTGCTCCCGACCGGCGTGGGCTTGAAGCGATACGGGCAGTGTGCCGGCAACGTGCCGCGGATCGTGGCGGGTCTCGTTCGAGTCCGCCTTCGATCGTGTGCTATCTCAAGCGGCGTGCCGGATTGTTAACATGTTTAATGGCAACTGTTTCTGCGAATGTCGCCAACTGCATTAGCCCCGCTGCGTGTCACTCTTGACACACTCCCGGGAACGGCCCACTCTCACGCTGATCGCGTAACTCGCAGTCCCACATGGGATCCAACGACTGTGTCCAAACAGACACGCGGCATGAGTCGGAGACACATGCTTCAGCACTTCCTCCGCGCGTGTCCAGCGAACTTGCGCCGACCCGGCTCAGACTTGCTCGGCACCCTCGTCCTGTTGGGCGTGCTCGGAGCAGCGAGCCCTGGCCCCTGCGCGGCTCAAGAACCCCGCGTTGTGTGGTCGCGCGACTCGCTCGTGTACGTGGAACTCTCGGACTCGGCGAAGGTCGCTCAAGGCGACGCGCTCGATCTCTTCCAGGACCGCCGCCGCGTGGCTCGTGGAACCGTTGTGCGCCGCGACGACCAGGGATTGGCGCTGGTGCAACTCTTCATCGGCAGCGTGCGCGATTCCGCGCCGTCGATTGATCGCGGGATCGATGGGCTCCCGCTGCCCCTGGACAACCCCGCGCGCATGCAGGTGGTCGGTGTCCCTGCACCCACCCGATCGAATCCATTGTTTCCATGCGGCTCTGGCTCGCAGCACGCCGCCGTCTGGCCGCTGCACTTCCACTTGGTCTCGAGTGGTCCCAAGCGCATCGAGTTGGTCCGCGATTCGCTTTCGGGCAGACCCGATACGCTGATCGTTCGCTGGTTCGACTCGGTCGCGGACCAGGAGATTGCGGTCGAGCGCGGTGACATCGATGTAGCAGTGTTCTGGCCTGGCGAACTCTCCAGCCACATGCGTGAGCAATCGCGATGGCAGGGCTTCCGGCGCGGCATGCGCACGCGAGAGTCACTGCTCGCGTGCGCCGTCACGGGGACCGCACCGCGCTTCGACGCGCCTCGCGACCCGACGTGGTCGGACAGTGCGCTCGTGGCGAAGTTGGGACGCGGGCGATTTCGCGATGACTTGATACGTATTCTCGACGCGCATGATTCGATCACGACGCTGGACCCCAAGAATCCACGCGCCTCGCGGATGATGGGATGGTTCCCGGACGGAAGTTGCGCCGCCGAACTGCCGTTCTGGGTTTCATCCCGACCTATGGGAACAAGGAGACTCGAGGGACCGGGGGTGCTGCTCGTGGTTCCTGACGACGCCAATCTGGAATTCCGCAAGACGGCACGCGTCGTCGCCAGCTACCGGCTTAACTGCCCGATCCTCATCCATTCCAACGTTTCACCTACACTTCTGGACTCGATGGATCTTGCCGATCTCATGGGCGTGCTTCAGCCCGCGACGAAACCGTGAACTCCCTTCGCTCGCGCCTGACCCTCGGCATCGCACTCGCGGCGATCGTGCCGCTGGCGATCGTGATGGTGCTGCAGTCGCAGCGCATCGAGCGTGCCGTGCGCGAGGACGCGGCGACGCGGCTCGATGCGACGCTCGGCACGCTACGCAACCAGCTGGCGAGCGATGGCGAGCGCATGACGGGGCAGCTCGAGATTCTGGGCCGCGACGCGGTGCTCAAGCGCTACACGCTGCTGCGGCCCGCGGGCGACCGCGACTTGCCCGAGTACCTGGCGCAACAACGCTTCCTGCTCGGACTCGACTTCCTCTCGGTGCTCGACACGACGGGCACGCTGATCGCCGATGCCGGCATGGCGGCCCCGCGTGGCGACGATGACGCGTGGCGCTCGACGACCTTCCGCGCTGGCACCACGCAACGCGGCGTGCTCAATACGCCCAGCAGCGCCATCGACACGTTGAGCGGCCCCGCCGGCCTGGTGCTCGATGCGAGCGCCACGATTCTCTACGAGGACCTGCCCGTGGGATTGCTGCGCGGGGGACGCGCGCTCGATGCGGCGTTCTTGGCGCGGCTCAAGCAGGCGACCGGCGTCGATCTCGCGCTGCGAGACTCGCTGGGTCGCGAGATGGCGGCGACGTTCGGGGACTCGCTGCCCGTGCCGGCGCCTGCGCTCACTGGAGTGCAGCGCATCATGCACGCGGGCAAGACCTACCTCACCCGCGACCTCACGCTCGATATCGGCCCCGAACCGCGCGCGCGCATCAGTGGTTTCGTCGCCACCGCGGCTGCCGACGCCACGATCGCCGCGCTGCGCTGGACCGCGCTGCTGTTGGGCGTCCTCGGGCTGCTGCTGGCGGTACTGCTCGGCGTGGTGTGGTCTTCGCAGATCTCGAAGCCCGTGAAGCGCCTCGTGACCTACTCCGACCGGCTCGCTCGCGGCGAGTGGGACCTACCCCTGGAGCTCAAGAGCGTGCACGAACTCGAAGCGCTCGTGGCTTCGCTGAACCACATGCGCAGCGATCTCTCGCGTTATCGCGACCGTCTCGTCGTCAGCGAACGCCACGAAGCGTGGAGCCTGATGGCGCGCAAGGTGGCGCATGAAGTGAAGAACCCACTGACGCCGATCGCTATCTCGATCGCGGACCTCAAGCGCAGCTACGAGCTCGGGCGCCCCGAGTTCCCACAGATCCTCGAGCAAGCGGCGCGCACCGTGGCCGAGGAGGTCGAGTCGCTCAAGCGCATGCTCAACGAGTTCTCGGAGTTCGCGCGCATCGCGCCGCCGCAGTTCGAGCGCGTCGAGCTCGCGGAGCTGATCAACGGGATCGGTGCGCTGTACCAGCACGAAGCGAAGGCCGGGCGGCTTGCCATCGCCCTCTCCCCCGCGGCATCCAGCGTAGCGCTCGAAGCCGACGCCGCGCAGCTGCGGCAGGCGCTCGTGAACCTCGTGAAGAACGCGCTCGAAGCGATCGCGCCCGACGGCAACGTCACGCTCGCCGCCACGCGCTTAGCCGACGCGGTCGAGATCACCGTCGCCGACGACGGGCCGGGCCTCAGCACCGCACAGCGCGCGCAACTGTTCGTGCCGGAGTTCACCACCAAATCGCAGGGCAGCGGCCTCGGTCTCACGATCACGCAGCGCATCATCAGTGATCATCGCGGAACCATCCGCGTGGATCCCGCGGGTGCGCGCGGGACCACGTTCCGCATCGTGCTGCCGCTCATGCAGTTGGCAGTCCGCGACCCGAACGTCAACGCGCCCCCGAAGGGTTGAGATCATGCCCACACTGCTGATCGTCGACGACGAAGCAAACATCCGGAGCAGCCTGCAGGGCGCCCTGGGCCGCGAGGGCTACCAGGTCGACGAGGCCGGCTCGCTCGCCGAAGCGCGCGTGCGGCTGCACGAGTCGTACGACCTCGTGATGCTCGATGTGTGGCTGCCCGACGGCAGCGGGCTCGACCTGCTCGCTGAACTCCAGAAGACCGCACCCGAGACGGTCGCCATCATGATGTCGGGGCACGCGACGATCGACGTAGCGATCAAGGCCACGCGGCTTGGCGCCTTCGACTTCCTTGAGAAACCGCTATCGCTCGAACACCTGCTCGTGACGCTGCGCAATGCCGCCTCGGCACTCACCCTGCGCGCCGAGAACCAGCGGCACCGCGCGGCGTGGGCGCTACCCATCGTCGGCACCTCACCTGCGATCGAAGCGCTGATGGCGCAGATCGAGCAGGCTGGCCCGAGCCCCGCGCGCGTGCTGGTCCAGGGCGAGAACGGTACGGGCAAGGAACTCGTGGCGCGCGCGCTGCACTCGTCGAGCCCGCGGCGCGACGCGCCGTTCGTCGCGGTCAACTGCTCCGCGATCCCGGAAGAGCTGATCGAATCCGAGCTATTCGGCCACGAGCGCGGCGCCTTCACCGGTGCGACACAGGGCCGCCGTGGGCGCTTCGAGGAAGCGCATGGCGGCACGTTGTTCCTCGATGAAGTCGCCGAGTTGAGCCCACGCGCGCAGACCAAGCTGCTGCGCGTACTGCAAGAGAGCGAGCTGTCGCGCGTCGGCGGCAACCGCCCGATCAAAGTCGACGTGCGCGTGATCGCCGCGACCAATCTCGACCTGCGCGAGCGCGTCGATTATGGGCAGTTTCGCGAGGACTTGTTCTTCCGCCTCGCGGTGATCCCCATGACGGTACCGCCGCTGCGCGAGCGCCCCGAGGACATCGCCCCGCTCGTGCAACACTTCGCGGCACAGCTCGCCAAGGAGTCGGGCCAGCGGCGCAAGACCTTCGAGCCCGAAGCGATCGCGCTGCTGCGCAACTATGCGTTTCCCGGCAACGTGCGCGAGCTGCGCAATCTCGTGGAGCGGCTGACCATCATGTCGTCGCGCCCGAGCATCGGCGCCGCCGATGTGCGCGCCGTCCTGCCCGCGGCGGGCTCTGCCCCCGTCATGCCGAGCACAATGCGCCTGAGCGAGGCGGTGCAGGGCTTCGAGCGCGCGCAGATCGAGGCAGCGGTCAGCGCGACGGGCGGCAACATGGCGCAGGCGGCGGCGCGACTCGGGCTCGAGCGCAGCCATCTCTACAAGAAGATGCGCAAGCTCGGGATGAAGGCTGAGTCGAGCGAGGGCTGAGCGCCGCGCTGGCGGAGCGCGGACCCTCGCGCACCCATCGTGTGAGTGAAGCTGCGGGGGCCACACGCGAGCGCAGCCCCCGCCGTGACTACATCGACGTCATCAACCCGAACACTGCTCCCTGCGGATCCGCGAGCACGGCGATGCGCAAGCCTTCCTGCACATCCCTCGGCGCGACGTAAGTCTTCGCCCCAAGCGCAGCCGCCTGCGCGGTCGTGGCATCGACGTCCTTCACCACGAAGTAGCTCAACCAGTGCGCCGGGGCCTGAACCTCTGGCGGCATCGGCATCATGCCCGCTACCGGCACACCGTCGGCGCGCATGCATGTCGTGTAGACGGTGCCTCCCTCCATCGGCTCGCCAACGAAGGTCCAGCCGAACAGCCCCGCGTAGAAATCCTTCGTACGCTCTGGATTTGAGCCGTTGAGTTGAGCCCAGCCCAGCGCTCCCGGCTCGCCCGCGACGCTGATGCCGATGTGCTTGCGCGCCTGCCACACGCAGAAGATCGCGCCAATCGGGTCGCTGCAGATCGCCATGCGGCCGAAGTCCATCACCTCGAACGGGCCCTGAATCAGCTTCCCGCCGAGTCCCGGGATCTTTGCAACTGTCGCATCTGCATCTTCCACCGCGATGTATGCGCCCCAATTCGGCGGCACTCCATCGGCGCTCATCTGCTGCATCAGCGTGTAGCACGCGGCGGCCTCGCGATCGCCGAGGCGGAAGATCGTGTAGAAACCGTTCGGCCCCATGTCGGTGTCGTGCGGCTCCCAGCCGAACAGCGCGCTGTAGAACTTCTTCCCCGCGGCGGCGTCGGTGGTGGCGAGTTCGGGCCAACAAAATGTGCCCTGCGAATGTTGCGTGATGACAGGCATCGCTGCGGTCCTCCGGATGGCGGGCGGCGTTTCCCTGGCACGGCGTGTTGCCGCACGGAACATACCCCAACAATGTTCAGGCGGATCCCGCAATCCAAGCGGAATCCGCCGAACGAGCCATCATGAAGGCCGAGCGCCGGGAGCCCCGGACGGCTGCCGAAACTACGCTTTGAGGTCGATGCCGAAGAACGTGACCGAGCCGTCGCCACCGCTCTTCGCCGTGACACTGGTCGCCGCCGGAGTCGCCGGCAGGCTCACGGGGTCTGGAGCCGTGGGGGTCGCGGTGACTCCCTTTCCGCCCTTCACAC
>JAYSRO010000500.1:0-8900 GCA_043720995.1 Candidatus Eiseniibacteriota bacterium | reverse complement strand
AGCACCGAATCCAGTTCTTCGCGCATGGCGCTCATGATGGCGAGCAAACGGGCTCCTTCGGTGAGTGCGGTCGCGCGGTCACACAGTGGCGGGCCGCCGGATCCGCAGGGGACCAAGGCACGCTACCATTGGAGCGCGCTGTTACGGCACGGACCCGCTGCCCGGCGCGTGAACGCGCCGCCCCGGACTGTCGCGACCGCGGGGCCGAGGGCGGTCCGATCGTGGAGTGTTCTCCACAATCGTGGAGCGTCGCGAAACGGCGGCGTGGCCTGAACGCCCGGTGCCGCCGCCCACATCGCAGCGCCCTGCGTCCCAACATCACGCCAGTGGCACATTTCGACCACCGATTCGTATTGAGCTGATGCACGGCACGCGGCATGCATTGGGGTTGATCGTCTATGCGGCAGTCAACCTCGGAGGGTGCCATGAAGCAATTCATTCGGCGTTACGCGAGCCCGCTATTGTTCACACTCGGAATCTGCATGTTGCTACCTGGCTCCGTTCATGCGGAGGGCGTGCGGGAGTCCCGCCCTAATCTCGTGGGTGGCGAAATTCTGGGGCGAGGCTTCGCGCTCACCGTGAATTATGAGCGCTTCCTCACCAACCATTTTGGCCTCGGAGCCGGCGTGATGGCCATCGGCAGTTCCAGCGGCGTCGTCGGTATCGCGCCGATGTATGTGTCGTTTCTGCCCGGCGACACGCACAGCCTCTATCTCGCTGCCGGTGCCGCCCTGGTCACGGGCTCGGGCGACCTGCACAACTACAGCAGTGCATGGGTTCTGCAGGGGTCCGTCGGCTACCAGTTCCAGTCTTCGAGCGGATTCTTCGTTCGACCGCTGTTCACGATCAACGGGTCCGCAAATGGGGATAGTGGATTCGTCGTCTGGCCGGGCATGACGATCGGCGGCAGCTTTTGACGCCGCTCCACGGGGCAGGACGCGAATCGCGTGGGTGCTCGCGCCTGCGCCGCGGCGGCGGATGGTGTGCGGTGGTCGTGCTCGTGGCGTGCCTCGCTCGTCCTGCCGCCGCCAAATCCGACGAGCCGGACGCGTGGGAGGTGTGGACCGGATCCCAGTTGCTCTGGGCGCGTCCCGCTGGCTCCTTCCACCCGCCGCATGCCGACCGAGCGATGGGCATCGGCGCGACGGCCTCGCTGGTTCCTCCCGGGCACCACGTGGGGCTGCGGTTCGAGTACGGCACTGTCGAACTCGCCAGTCACCAGAACGACATCCGCGTCCAGAACCCCAATGGTCTGTGGGTGGACAACCTGACCGTCCAAACCGGCAGCCGGTTGTCCTGGGGCATGATCGGCGCCCAGTGGGAAGCGCGCCCGCAGCAGAGCGGGTTCTACGGATTCGCGTCGGGAGGCTTCGGCTGGGTCTCGCCCATGGAAGTGCTGGGTAACGGATACCCGGTGATCGAGGCCGATGTGCCGGGCTTGCCGCCGGGTCACAGCGGCTTCGCATGGTCGGCGGGCGCGGGCTCCCGGCTGCGCATTCCGGGTCTCCCACGATTCGCACTGACGGGCGAGGTCGCCTACCGGAAGCTTGGGTCCTCCCGCTATGTCGCGTCCCCTGGTCTCCAGGGTGACTTTCCTGATACTCGCTATGTCGTTGCACAGGGGGCCGTCGACGTGTGGACGGCACAACTTGGCCTTGCACTCCATCACGCCCGCCATTAGTTCGCGTGAGGAGCTCGACGTCCTCGGCCTGGAGTGGGTGGCGGAGCTTTACCGCAAGTACGCTCCCGCCCTGGCGCGCGTGCGGAATGCACAGCGCCGGCTCCACGCGACTCGCGGGAACCTTCAGCTCGAACGCGTCGCGTCGTGCTTTGGAATTCGCGTCATGCTCGAGCGCATGGGGCTGCCGGTGGAATTCCAGCCACAACTCAAGCCGCAACTGGACGATCTCGAAGCGGAGATCAGCTACCTGCTGTTGCGTGAATTGCGTCCCGATTCGGTGGTGGAGATTGCCCCGGACGGTGGCTGGTCCACGACGTGGCTCCTGTCGGCGCTGCGGGATAACGGACATGGCACGCTGCATTCGTACGATCGCTACGATCACTGCACGCGCACCGTGCCGCGGGAGCTGGCGGCGGGGCGTTGGCGCTTCGTCCGCGGGGACATCCGCGAACGGCTCCACGAATTGCCAGCGCGAACCGACTACCTGTTCATGGATTGCGCGCACACCGCCGGCTTTGCCCGCTGGTACGTGCGGGAGCTGTTCCCCCGCCTGGCACCAGGCACGTTCGTCAGCGTGCACGACATATATCCTGAGCGGCGTGGCGAGTCGCAAGTCATGCGGGAATGGTTGCAGTCCCGCCGGGTCGAATGGTTCACGGCGTCCCCCGTGGGAGCGCCTGCGGTCCACTGCGCCCTCCACGGGCTCAAGCACCGTCTCGGGTTGCACGAACCCATCCACGATTCGCAGAAGAACCCAATGATATTCTTTCGCTACCCCGGAAGCGGGAGGTGAATCCGCAGGGCTGGACAGCATAGCGGGGGCAGGCGCACACTCCGGCCATGTCCGCCCCGACCGCGCCGTCCACGCGTGTGCTGCTCGAAGCGCTGCGTGGGGTGATCTGCCAGCTCGCAGAGCCCACCGCCGTGCTGCGCGCAATCCTCGAGCAGGCCGTGGCGCAGACGGAAGCGCAGCGTGGACTGTTCGTCGAGGTCGCGACGGCGGGGGAACTGTCCTACCAGGTCCTGCACGGCTGCAGCCCACGCCACTTCCAGGGTGACGCCGGCCGCTTCAGCCGCCAACTGTTCCTGCGCGTGATCGAATCGCGACAGCCCGTGTTGCTGGCGAACGCGCTCGAGGACGAAAAGTATCGCGACGTCGAGTCCATGCGGGCAATGCGCGTGGCCGCGTTGCTGTGCGTCCCGATCGAAACGAATGGTCGCGTCGCGGCCCTGCTGCATCTCGAGCACCCCGATCCCGGTCACTTTGGCGCGGCGCACCTTGCCGCGCTCGCGCCGCTGGTCGATGTCGCGGCGCCCATCCTCGAGAGTCTCGTGGGTAGCCGCGCGCTCGCCGCTGAACGGGACGAACTGCGGGATGCCGGGTCCCACTACCGGCAGCAGGCAGAGGAGGCGCGGCACGAACTCGCATCCGCGTGGTCGTTTGGTCACTACGTCGGCCGCTCCGCTGCTGTGCGTGAACTTGAGACGGCCGTGCGCAAGGCCGCCGCCGCTGAGTTTCCCGTCCTCATCCACGGCGAGACCGGGACCGGCAAGACCCTCGTGGCGCGCGCGCTGCACGTGGCGGGATCGCGGTCCTCGGCGCCGCTGGTGACGGTGTTCTGCCCGTCGCTTGAGAAGTCGATGGTCGAGGCCGAGTTGTTTGGGCACAAGCGTGGCGCATTTACCGGCGCGCAGACCGACCGGCAGGGCAAGGTGCAGGCGGCCGACGGCGGCACGCTGTTCCTCGACGAGATCGGGGAACTGCCGCTGGAGATCCAGCCGAAGCTGTTGCGCCTGCTGCAGGAGCGAACGTACGAGCGCATCGGTGACCCGCACGAGTACCGCTCTAACGTTCGTATCATCGCCGCGAGCAACCGTGACCTGGAGCAGGAGGTGCGGGCAGGGCGTTTTCGCCGCGACCTGTACGAGCGGCTCGATTTCCTGCCCGTTCGCACGCCGCCGCTGCGCGAGCATCCCGAGGACATTCCCCTGTTGTTGCGCCATTGCCTGGACCAGCACGAGGCCGGACGCTGGATCGAATTGTCCCCGGCAGCCGCGACATTTCTCGTCGAACTTCCGTTCGCTTGGCCGGGCAACGTCCGCCACATCGAACAACTTGCCGCACGCCTTACCGTTGAAGGATTGCGCGGCTCCGTTTCGGTCGATGACCTTTCGCGGCTGCTCGGCGATCGCGCGCGCCGTGGCGCAACCGGCACGGATGACCGGCCGGCCGGCGCGACCGCCGATCTCGAGCAGGGCTTGCCCCGATTGCTGGAAGAGGCGGAGAAGGCGTGGCTCGAGGAGGCGCTGCGACGCTACCCCGATATCACGCGCGCGGCGTTGTCCGAGAAGCTGCGCATCAGCGAGTCCGCCCTCTACAAGAAGCTGCGGATCTATGAATTGGGCGCCTGAACCCGGCGCAACGCTCGCGCGTTACCGGTTGGTGGAGCGGCTCGGACAGGGGGCCATGGGCGTGGTGTTTCGTGCCCACGACCTCGAGTTGGACCGCGACGTCGCACTCAAGTTGTTGCCGCCCGAGATCGTGGCCGAGCCCAACGAGCGGGCGGACCTGCTGCGCGAGGCGCGCACGGCCTCGAAGTTGAATCACCCGAATGTGTGCACCGTGTTCGATGCGGGCCATACCCAAGGGCAGGTCTACATCGCCATGGAGCTGGTCGAGGGCCAATCGTTGGCCACGTTGATTCCTTCCGGTGGCTTGCCGAACGAAACGGTGGTGCGTTACGCCGCGCCTATCGCGCGGGCACTGGCACATGCGCACGCTCGCGGCGTGCTGCATCGCGACGTCAAGAGTTCGAATATCGTGGTGGGCCCCGACGGGCGCCCGATCCTGCTGGACTTCGGCCTCGCGCGTCCGCTGGCCCGTGACCTGCCCACGAATTCCCGGGCGGACACGACGACCGGAGTCATCGCCGGCACGCCGCACTACCTGGCACCCGAACTGCTGCAGGGCGGACGCTCCAGCGTGGCGAGCGACCTGTGGGCGTTCGGTGTGGTGTTGTACGAACTGTGCAGTGGCACCAAGCCGTTCAATGGCCCGCATGTCGCGGGCGTCATCACCTCGATCCTCGCCGGTTCACCGGCTCCGTTGCCCGTGCACACGTCCCCTGGATTGCGCGCGGTGGTGGCGCGCTGCCTCGCTCCGGATCCGGGCCAACGGTTCGCGTCTGCCGATGAAGTCGCGGCGTCGCTCGAAACGCTGCTGGCGGACTCGGGCGGCGCACCGGTGACCCAGGCGCCCGCTCGCCGGCGGATGGGCGCGCGCGCGGTGTCGTCCGGAGTGGTGGGGTTGGTGCTGCTGCTGTTGCTCGCCACAAACGTTGGCGGCTGGCGCTCATGGCTGCTCGCGCGTGTGATGCCTGGAGGAGTTCGCTCCATCGCGGTGCTGCCACTCGAAAACCGCCCCCCGGACCCCACACAGGAATATTTCTCGGACGGCATGACGGAGCAGTTGATCGGCGACCTGGCCGAACTGCGCGGTCTCCGCGTGATTTCACGCACCTCGATCATGCGCTTCAAGGGCACCCACCAGCCGCTGGCGGAGATCGCCGCGGCGTTGGGCGTCGACGCCGTGGTCGAGGGTTCGGTGCAACAAGACAGCGGCACCGTACGCATCATGGCGCGGCTCATCGACGCGCACTCCGAGCAGCAATTGTGGTCCGGCACCTTTGACCGGCCGCGCCGCAACGTGCTGGCGCTGCAGAGCGAGATCGCTCAGGAGGTGACGGAGCAGATCCGCACCCGGATCAGCGGCCGCGAGCGCGCCCGGCTTGCCCATGTCGACGAGGTGAACCCCGCGGCGTTCGATCACTACCTGCGAGGCCGCTACGCGTTGGCGCAGCACGTCGCAGCTCCTGCGCTCAACCAGTTCCGCCAGGCCATCGGGATCGACCCGTTGTACGCCCGCGCTTACGCAGGGCTCGCGCACAGTTACGTGCTCGCGCACGCGATGGGGGACAGCTCCGCCGATCGCGTGCGCGAGCCTGCGCTGCGCGCGGGTGGCCGCGCCGTCGAGCTCGACGCTGAATCCGCCGAAACGTGGCTCGCGCTGGCGAACGCGCGCGCACGTCTGGCATGGGACCTCTCGGGGGCAGAGCTGGGCGCGGTTAAAGCGCGACGACTGAGCCCGGGCGACGCCGAGGCACACCACACGTATGGGCTTGTGGTGGGTGCGCTCGGGCGACTGACCGAATGCGTCAAGGAGCTGCGCGTGGCGCGCGCGCTGGATCCCCTGTCGAGCTATTACCAGCAGCAGTTGGGAGAAGTTCTCGTCTACGCGCGGCGCAACGATGAGGCCATCATCGAGCTGACGAAGGCGCTCGAGATGGCCCCGGCCTATTTTCCCGCGCGGCGGGACCTGGGCCGGGCGTACCTCGAGAAGGGAGATGTGCGGCGCGCCATCGCCGAGCTGGAGCGACTACCGGCGCCGGATGCGATGCTGGCCTGCGCGTACGCGCGCGCGGGCCGAACGGCGGAGGCCCGCAAACTGCTCGTGTCGCTCGAGGGTTCCGCCGGTCGCGGGCGCGCCCAGGCCTCCGAGATCGCGCAGGTGCACGCCGCGCTGGGGGACACGGATGCAGCGTTCCAGTGGCTCGAGCGTTCGTATTCGCGGCGCGAGCAGGGTTTCCTCGCCCTGCCGTTCGAGCCAGAATTCGATCCGCTCCGTTCCGACTCGCGCTACGCGGCCCTGGCCGCGCGGCTGCCCACGGCGCCGGCGCGGAATCGCGGCGCGCCGGACTGAGCTGCTTCGTGGCGTGATGAACGCTGCCTGTTCACGCGAGCAGCGCTCGCCGCGCGCGACGTTGGGGTGCCGTCGACTCCACGAATCCACAGTGCGGTTCACGAGCGTGGAGTTTCGCTGCCCCGCACACTGATGCGGTGACTCGCTCCCACTCCGGCGCCATCCCCCGCCGCACCCCCAAATGCGCCAGTCCATACGGTTTGCGTGGCCACTCGCCGTTGTCCGCGCGCCTCTCGTGTGTCGGCACACCGATTGCGCTGGGTCCAGCGCATCGGCGCACGCCGGTCGCGGACATGCAGCCCGGGATTTCCGGGCTGTGGTTGGCGGCTGCCGCCCGAGGAGGCTTGAACATGTCCACCCAGCCCATGCTGTCGCGCCGCGCAGCGGAACTCGAGGCGCTGGAGGTACACCCGGTCGAGTGCTGCCCACTGTGCGACGGGCGTGGCGGCAGGCCGTTGCATCGACTCACCGATCCTGGCGGCCGAATTCGCGGCGAGTTCCAACTGCTGCGCTGCCGCGATTGCGGACTCGTCTACGTGAGCCCGTGTCCGAGCGACGTCGCGCTCGCCGCGCTGTATGACGAGGGGTTCTACTTTTCGACCGGTTGGTCGTACGCGGCGCTCGCCTCCTACGTCATCGAATGCATCCAGTCACGCCGGCGCCATCGCGTCGAGCGGTACGCGCGGCGCGGCCGGCTGCTCGACATTGGGTCCGGGGACGGACACTTCGTGCACCACATGGCGCGCCAGGGTTGGGAGGCGACGGGCATCGACTTTTCTCCTGCGGCGCTCGAGTTCGCACGCCGGATCGACAGCGGCGCGCGCTTCCTCCAAGGCTCCCTGGACGACCACGATTTCACTCCCGGCCAACTGGACGTCGTCACGCTGTGGCAGGTCCTCGAGCACATTGGTGAACCACGGCCGCTGTTGCGGCGCTGCCACGAATTGCTCCGCCCGGGCGGGACGCTGATCGCCGCGGTGCCGAACATCGACGGCCTGTCGTCGCGCCTGACCGGTGAGCGCTGGTGGGGGCTCGACGTGCCACGCCACCTCGTCCACTTCACGCCCGCGACCCTGCGCGCCGCGCTCGAGGGTGCTGGCTTTCGCGTGATGCACGTGCGACACCGGTCGCTGCAATACGACCCCTACGCGCTGCTTCATAGCTCACTCGACTGGGTGTTCACACGGCGACACTTCCTGTCCGATTTCGCGAAGCGGCACCCGGCGAAACGCATGGGCCGGGCGGAATTTCTATACAACCTCGTCGCGCTCGTTGTGCTTGCTCCGCTGCTCGCGCCCGTGTGCCTCCTGACGGCGGCGGTGGCAGGCGCATGTGGTCGCGGCGGGTTCATTGAAGTGCATGCCCGCCGTGAGTGAGGCGGCCGAGGTGCGGCCTCCGGGTGACGTCCATGCCGCGCCGCGCGTCGGCGAGCCAGGCGCGCTGCCGCTGTTCGCCCAGCGCAACTTCTCAGCGTTGTGGTGGGGGCAGCTCATCTCGCTCAGTGGTGAGCGGAGCGCTTATCTGGCGTTGCTCGCGCTGCTGGCTGAGCACACTCAGGGCATGAGCAAACCCGGTTCGGGGTGGCTGCTGTCGTTGCTTGCGAACGTGACGCTGGCACCCGTGCTGCTGTTCGCGCCGTGGGCGGGACCATGGATCGATCGCTGTAACCTGCGACACGTCGTGGTGGCGTGTGATGTCCTGCGCGCGGTCATCGTGTTGATGATTCCGTTCCTCTACCGGGTCGATGGCGACGTGGCGCCGGTGTTCTTGTTGCTGTTCCTGCTATTCACCAGCGGCGTGTTCTTCCTGCCGGCGAAGAGCGCGTTGACGCCGCTACTCGTGCCGGACCCACAGCTGCTCGCCGCCAACACCTGGCTCACGATAGCTGGCATCATCGCCGCCGGAGCGGGGACGGTGGGGGGGGGCTGGTTGGTGGATCACTGGGGCTGGCCGCGCGCGCTCGATGTGAACGCGGCCACGTATGTGGTTTCAGCCGCCGCGATGTTCACGATTCGCTACACGCCGCAGCAACGCGTGGAGGCCTTGGCGGCACCCGGAGTGCGCGAGTATGTGAAGCAGTTGGGTGAAGGCTGGGCCGCGATTCGCCGCAGCGCCGCGGTCGGAGTGGCGCTGGTGTCGCTCGGTGCGGCGTGGTGGTGTGGGGGATTCCTCCACGTTGCCGGCAACCTGCATCTCCAGCTCGAGCTCCGGGGCAGTGGGGCCAGCCGGCTCGGTGTCCTGTTCGCCGTGCTCGCGCTGGGTGCCGTTCTGAGCACTTGGTTCATCAATACCCGGCGGAAAGCGGTCCATGCCCCGGTATATCTCGCAGCCGCCTGCGTCGCCGCGGGCGCCGGGATGCTGGTGTTTGCCGTGGCCAGCCGTTTGCCTGAATTCATGGCCGCGGCATGGCTCATCGGGGTGGCGGCCTCACCCATCATTCTGCTCGGCGAGACCTTGCTG
>JAYSRO010000499.1:0-2055 GCA_043720995.1 Candidatus Eiseniibacteriota bacterium | reverse complement strand
TTGACGATGTCCACCATCGACAACGAGCCGGCCAGCAGCAGCACGCCGATCGTCGAGACACCCATCGCCAGTTCGTACGACACCATCTGGGCCGAGGCGCGCAAGCCCCCGATCAGCGCGTACTTGTTGTTCGAGGCCCAGCCTCCGAGCACGATGGCGTAGACGCCGATGCTCGACATGTCGAGGAACAACAACAGGCCAACGTTGATGTCGGTGACCTGGAGCCCGGGGCCGAACGGCACCACCGAGAACGTGATCAGCGCGGGCACGATCGCCAGGCCCGGCGCGATGCGGTAGATCACGCGGTTCGCGGTGCCCGGCATCATCTCCTCCTTGAACAGGAGTTTGACGACGTCCGCCCACGGCTGCAGCAGCCCGAAGATGCCCACGCGGTTCGGGCCGAAGCGGCCCTGCATGCGGCTGCAGATCTTGCGTTCCGCCCACACCAAGTACGACACCGCGACAAGCGTGACGTTCAAGATGATGAAGATCTTCACGAACGCCCACAGGGCGAACTGAATATCCGGCGGCAACGCCTCGATCGGAGCCAGCACCTTGTGGAGCAGTTCGTTCACGCGGAGGTGTTCCAGTCGAGAGCTTTCTTCTTGAGCAAGTAGAGGTACCCGACGAGCAGGATAACGATGAACAGCGCCATTTCGATCAGTCCGTAGAGCCCGAGCTGGTGGAAGGCGACAGCCCACGGGTACATGAATACGGCTTCGATGTCGAACAGGATGAACAGCACGGCGACGAGGTAGAACTTCACCTCGATGCGCTGCCGCGCGTTGCCCACGGGTTCGAGCCCGCACTCATACGGCGCCAGCTTCCGCGAATTGCGCGTCTGCGGCACGATGAACTCGGACAGGCCGAGCGTCACGCCGGCGAAGCCGATGCCGACGATGATGAACATCAGGACGGGCAGGTACTCACGCATGGGCGTTGATCTTTCGCACGGCCTCGGTCAATGCCGGGACCACTTCGAACAGGTCGCCCACCAAGCCATAGTCGGCGATCTTGAAGATGGGCGCTTCGGGATCCTTGTTGATGGCAACGATGCAGCGTGACGACGACATGCCGGCCAGATGCTGGATGGCGCCCGAGATGCCGACGGCAACGTATAGCTTGGGGCTCACCGTCTTGCCGGTCTGCCCCACCTGCTCCGAGTGCGGCCGCCAGCCGGCGTCGACGACGGCGCGTGATGCGCCCACCGTGGCGCCCAACGCCTCGGCGAGATCCTCGATCAGCTTGAAGTGCTCAGGGCCCTTCACGCCGCGGCCGCCGGAGACGATGATCTCGGACTCGGTCAGGTCGACCTTGCCACCCGACTGCGCCACGACGTCGCGCACGGTAACGCGAGAGACGGGCAGCGTCGCTTCGAGCGCTGCGACGGCGGCGGTCTTGCCCGCTCCCGTCACCGCGGCGAACACCTTGGGACGCAGCGTCGCCATCGCCGGGGTGCCTAAGAAGCGCAGCGTCTGGAATGCCTTGCCCGCGAACACAGGACGCCGCGCCTGGAGCGCGCCACCTTCAACACTCAACGCCACGCAATCCGATGCGAGCCCCACGCCCAGCCGTGCCGCCACGCGCGGCGCCAGGTCGCGGCCCATCGAGGATGCGGCGAACAACACGGCCTTAGGGCTCGCCGACTTCACGGCCTGCACGACGGCCGCGGCGTAGGTGGCGCCTTCGTAGCGCGCGAAGCGGGCATCGGTCGCGAGCAATACGCGATCGGTGCCAGCGTCGCCCAACGCGGCGAGTCCGGGATCCGCGGCCGCGAGACACACGCCCACGACATCGCAGCCCCACTGCTTGGCAAGCCGCGACGCCTCACCGAGCGCCTCGCGTGAGACCGGGCGCAACTTGCCGTCGCGCTGCTCCAAGAATACGAGGATGCTCATAGCAGCTTCGCCTCATCGCGCAGCAAGCGCACGAGTTCGGCCACCGCTTCAGGCCCCGTCCCCACCATGCGGCCGGGCGCGCGCGGCGCGGGCAGCTCGAAGGAGACGAGTTCGAGGTTCGGCTCGCCCAACTCGGCGGCCTGCTCGTCGATCGGCT
>JAYSRO010000498.1:0-2057 GCA_043720995.1 Candidatus Eiseniibacteriota bacterium | reverse complement strand
CGTAGCGCTTCATCGCCGCTTCACCGGCCGCGGTTTGGCGCCGTAGCGTGCGCGAGGTTCCGCAACGCGGCTTCTCTTCTCGCCTTCCCAGGGAAGTTGGTCCATGCCGTCGGCGGCCGTCGCATCCCAGACGCCCCAATCTTCACTGTTCGCGGCCATCTCCCGCGCGGTGTCCTCCCACGAGAGTTTCTCCACGGCGGGACCCGTCGGCCTGAGGAGAATGCCGTCGCCGCGCTCCTCCATGATGACTGCGTCGCCAATCCGGTAGCGGCGCAGGACCGCTGCCGGCAGCCGCACCCCGCGCGAGTTCCCGATCCGCGCAACCTTCAGCTTCACGATCGTCATGTAATAACTGTAATAACATTGAACGGTGGGATGCAAGCACACAACTGATCTGCGCGCGCGGCGCTTGCACGATTCCAGTGCCCCACTTGTGCAGCAGGCCGCTGCACAAATGCCCATTGCCATGCCCCCTTGCGCTACTGCACAAACGTGCAGTAGCATCCCCGCGAGGTCAATCACATGCGACATGAAGCGATCGACGAGGCCGTGGCCGTGCGCGCGGACTTCAAAGGGGGTGCTGTGACTCCCGTGGCGTTCCGGCGTGGCGGCACTGAGTACCGCGTGGTGCGCGTGAACGCGCGTTGGATCGACCGCGCGGGGCGGCATCCGCGTTTTTACTTCTCGGTCGGCGTCGAGAGCGGTGACGTGTACCAGATCAATTTGTACGGCGGCGATCTCGTTTGGCGGCTCGACTCGGTGACTTTGGAGGGATGAATGGCCGCAAGAGTCCATAGCCCCCGTCACGACGACTCGCGGCCCTCACGGCCACTCGCCGACGCAACATCCGATGATGTGCGCTCCGCCAGCGATGTCACGATCGAGACCGGCGTCGCGGGGACTGCCGACGTTCTTGACGTGACTCGCGGCGGAGGGCCTTCAGAGCGAACGATCCTGCATGTCGACATCGATGCATTTTTCGCAGCGATCGAACAGCAACGCGACCCGCGGCTGAGGGGCAAGCCGGTCATCGTGGGTGCAGGCGTCATCGCTTCATGCTCGTACGAGGCGCGCGCGTTTGGGCTGAAGGCCGGCATGTCGTTGTCCGAGGCGAAGCGGCTGTGCCCCCAGGCGGTGATCATCGACGGGCACGCGCAGGTGTACCGGTGCTTCGCCGAGGAGTTGTTCGCGCGCTGCCGGCTCGTGGCACCCGAGGTCGAGACCTATCTCGACGAGGCCTACTGCAACCTCACGGGTACCGAGCGGTTGCATGGCGACATCGATGCGGCGGTGCGGGCATTGAAGGACGACATTCTCGCCTCGACGGGGCTCACGGTAACGTGTGGCATAGGGCCGAACCGCATGTTGGCGAAGCTGATCGGCAAGACGGTCAAGCCCGACGGGCTCGCGCGCATCATGGCGGCCGATGCCGATGCGTTCCTGCGCGACCGCCCGGTGCAGCAACTCGCGGGCGTGGGGCATGCGCACGCCAAGACGCTGCACTCCATGAACCTCCACACCATCGGCGACCTGCGCGCCCTCCCTGAGGATGTGCTGGTCGCCCTGTTCGGCGTGCACGGACGGTTGCTGTACGAGCGCTGCCGCGGCAACGACACGGCCCCGATCACGGAACGCGAGATCCCGCTGAGCATCTCGCGCGAGACCTCGTTCCACCGCGACACGGCCGACCGTGGCGAAATCGAAGGCATGCTCGAGTACCTCGTCGGGCGCGCCTGCCGCATGGCGCGCGAACTGTCGATCCGCCCGCGCACGATCAGCGTGCACCTGCGCTACTCCGACGGCGAAGGGGCCGAGCGCGAACGCTCACTGGCGCAGGCCTCGGACACCGACCCGGTCGTGCTGGAGCTCACGCTCGACCTGTTCCGCAAACTGTTCACGCGGCGCGCGGCGCTGCATGCGGTCGGCATGCGCATGACGAACTTCGCGCTGGCGGGCGGTGAGCAGGGCTCGCTGTTCGACGAACGCGAGGCCGGCCGCCGCGCCCAACTCTACAAGGCATTCGATCGCGTACGCGGCGAATACGGCCACGGCGTGCT
>JAYSRO010000497.1:0-8935 GCA_043720995.1 Candidatus Eiseniibacteriota bacterium | reverse complement strand
TCAACCTCGCGCGGCACAAGTTTCACGGCGAGTGGAACTACACAATTCGCCCAAGGTCGCGATAGCTCATATGCGACCTTTATTTATTTACGACTCCTAACTTAGACGGAAATGGGAGTTCCGGCGATTATCCGGGAAGCGATGTGCATCAAGTTGTGTGGAGGCCCTCGATGCCGAATTGGACCTCGCGGCTCGCCTTGGGATGTTTCCTCGCCCTGACGGCGACCCTCGACGCATGCGATCGCGATCCGCTGACGCCGCTGAACCACAATCCCACTATCCGCTCATTGGTAGTCACTCCGAACGTCATTGAGCGGGGCGATTCGCTACTAGCCACATGCGATGCCTCGGATCTCGATAGCGACGCTCTCGAGTACGATTGGATCACGGACACGCGCTTGCGAATACAGGGTGCGCCATCGGGTGTCATGCTGTTTGGAACGACTAGCAATAGACGCATTTTTTACTACGGTACCCCTCCTACAATACCCGACAGTGCATGGATACAATGCATTGTTCGTGATAGCAGGGGTGGCGCAGAGGGTCGCTTCGCGACCCTCTCAGTTCGATAGCTAACACTTGCTGAGGTCCCATTCATCGAAGCAATTGCGGCGCGCGAGGCATATCGGAAGATATTCCGCAGCGCGCCGCTGCCTCCAACGCAGCAATCGTGGATTTTCAGCGCCCTTTACTGGGGACGGTCTACGCCTCCTGCATCCCGAACACACCCGCCGCCAAAGCTCCACCAGCCAACGGGCCAACAATGTACAGCCACAAGTGCGAGAACGTCCCGCTACCCTTCATTACATGAATCAGAGTAGGCCCAATTCCAACGGCAGGATTAAACGCCCCGCCCGAGACCGGTCCGCCCGCGAACGCCGCAACGACGACCGTGAAGCCGATCGCCAGGCCGTAGAACGAGTTCCCCTTCACGGCCTTGTGCGTCGCGGTGTTGAGCACCACCAGCACCAGCGCGAACGTGTAGATGATCTCGATCGCCAGCGCCTGCATGGCCGAGGCGGTCGTGGCGGGCTCCGGAGCGAAGCTGCGGCCCATCGTCGAATAGACGACGAGTGAGGCGACGATCGCTCCAACGATTTGCGCGATGACGTAGGGCGCGAAGTCCTTCGCCGGCAGTTTGCCGCGCAGCATCAGGCCGAACGACACCGCCGGGTTGTAGTGGCCGCCGGAGATGTGGCCGCCCATGTACACCATGATCATCAGCGAGGCGCCGATGGCGAGCGGCGCCATGGGGGAGCCATTGAGCACGGTGAGACCAATCGTGAGCACAAGAAAAAACGTTCCGATGAATTCAGTGACGAGGTTCTTCATGGATCCCCCTCCTAATGGAGCGGCCTCCGCGCGGAATGCGCACGGTCCCTCAACGGGCGGGCGCAGTTTTGCATGGCTCGCGCAAGGGAGCAATCCCGCGGCGGGCAGCAGGTGAGCGCAGCGCAGACCGGTGGCGCTTAGGGGTTCCGCGGGGGCGATCCTGCCGCAATGAAGCGCCCGCGGCGGGGCAAAAAGCGGGGGGGCGAGTTACGGGTGGACGACGTTACCGTCGTCGTCTTCGATGACGATCGCCCCGGAGGGGCACGCCTCGGCGGCCTCGACGAGTTGGGCCAGCGTCGCAGCACCCACGTCGATGACACACGCCTTGTTCTTGCTGTCGAGCTCGAACACATCGGGCAGGCGGTCAATGCACTCTCCGCTGCCGCAGCACTCGGGTCGCATGATGCGAATGATCATTGCCGAACCTTCTCCAGAAGCGGCCGGCGCGGGAAGCGCCCACCGATGTCCCCTGCATACCATTAAACGGGCGTTCAGCGGTAATCCATTGCGGCCTGGCACCCCGCATGTCAGCGCCGCGCAATGCTTGAAGCGCCAGTGCGCAGGCGACTTGGGAGCCCTCCCGCGTGTGCTAGAGTCATCGGCCCGTAAGTGCTCGCACTTCACCCCGGAGCGTCCGTCGGCTTCGCCCGACCCGCGATCTCAGGAGCCCCGCGATCATGGACCCGCTGACCCAATATCTCGAGCAGCACCAGGACGCGTTCATCGACAGCCTCAAATCCGTCCTGCGGATTCCCAGCGTCAGCACGGATCCCGAGCGCAAGGCCGATTGCGCGCGTTGCGCGGAGCATGTGGCGCAGGACTTGAAGCGGGCGGGCATGACGCGCGCCGAAGTCATGAAGACCGCGGGGCATCCTGTCGTGTATGCCGAGTGGCTCGGCGCTCCCGGCAAGCCGACCGTGCTGCTGTATGGCCACTACGACGTGCAGCCGCCCGATCCGCTCGAGCTCTGGCACACGCCGCCGTTCGAGCCGGTGCTGCGCGATGGCAAGCTGTTCGCGCGCGGCGCGGTGGATGACAAGGGCCAGGTCTACATGCACATCAACGCCATCGAGGCGCACATGAAGGTCAACGGCAAGCTGCCGGTGAACCTCAAGGTGATCATCGAGGGCGAGGAAGAATGCGGCAGCGACAACCTCGAGAAGTTCCTGGTCGACCATCGCGCCATGCTCGACGCCGACGTGATCGTCGTCAGCGACACGGCGATGCTGGGAGCTGACCAGCCGGCGCTGACCTACGCTCTCCGCGGCATCATGTACACGCAGATCAACGTGCAGGGTCCCGCGCAGGACCTGCACTCCGGTCACTTTGGCGGCGCGGTCACGAATCCGGCGAATGCGCTGTGCGCCATCATCGCAGCACTCAAGGATGGCGACGGGCGCATCACTATTCCGGGGTTCTACGAAAAGGTGCGCCCGCTCGCGGCAGCCGAACGCGAGCAGTTGCGCGCACTGCCGTTCAACGAGGCCTCGTTCATCGCCGAGAGCGGATCGCCGGTCGCATCGGGCGAGAAGGGCTACTCGACGCTCGAGCGCACGACGGCGCGGCCGACGCTCGACGTGAATGGGATCTGGGGCGGCTACACGGGGGCGGGTGCCAAGACCGTCCTGCCGGCCAAGGCGTCGGCCAAGGTCAGCATGCGGCTCGTCGCCGACCAGGACCAGCACGAGCTGTTCGCTCCCTACGCGGCCTACGTAAAGCGGCTGGCGCCCGCGGGCGTGACGGTTGAAGTTGAGCACCTGCATGGCGGGCGGCCGTTCATGACCGATCCCAACCACCCCATGCTCGAGAAGGCGCGCCGCGCGCTCAATCGCGCATGGACGAAGCCGGCGGCGATGATCCGCGAAGGCGGCTCGATTCCCGTCATGGCGACGTTCCAACAGACGCATGGGCTGCCCGCGATCCTGATGGGTTTTGGGCTCGACGACGACAATGTGCACTCGCCCAACGAGAAGTTCTCGCTGAGCTCGTACTTTGGCGGCACGAAGAGCGTGGCGTACCTGTACGAGGAGTTGGCGAAGGACGCGTAGCCGTGGCGTTGGCGCGATGCGGCGCCAGATACTCGCAATGGAATCCCCCATGAAATCCCTTCGAATGACAATGTGGCTGTGGTGTGTTGCGGTGCTCACGTGCGTGGTTGTCGCGACGTCCGTGCACGCGGCCTCGACGCGCAACTACCTCACGGTCGAGGGCCGCGTGTTCGATCACCTCGGCACCCCGCTGCCGGGGACCTGGGTGTTCTGCCTGGGTTCGCGCCGCGCCAGCGTGCCGGTCGATTCGCTGGGCAACTACCGGCTCGAGATCCCCGGTGCCACGCTCGAGGAGTTGGGGCGCTCGCCGCTCAAGATTCGCATCCAGGCGCGGCGCAAGGGCTACCGCTTCGCGCTGGCAAACGGCGCGCCCGAGCTCGGCCTCGAGATGCGCGTCATCAAGGATGACTCGCCGCTGTCACGCCTGCGCGTGCGATCAAATGATTCTTCGTCCGTGTCCGCCGTTGCGAACTCGGTCGTGCTCGACGCCAATCCGCGCGCGCTGCTGAGCGCGCAATTCGTGGGCTCGCCGGGAGCGCAGTACGACACGCCGCCGGTGCCGCTCGAGGAGTCGGACGAGATCACGCTGGCGGGGGAGGCGCAGTCGATTCCGGAGCTCGGCGCGGCCGCCGCGCTTCCACCGGCGGCTGCGGTCGCGGGACCCGTGAAGCCATTTGAGACGATAACGGCGCCCAAGGAATCGCCCGCGGCGAAGGCAGGGCCAGCGCCGGCCGCGCCGCCAGCAACGACCACTTCCCCGATCGCGCCACGCGTGACATCGACCACGGATGCAGCGGAGCCGCGCAAGTGGAATGCCGGCGGGGGAGATCACGAGGCGGGAAAGCCGCGCGTCGTGCGCCCGGGGCTCGATCCGAACGCCGCGAGCGAGCCACCTGCAAAACCGAAGCGCAAGCAGAAGGAGAAGCCTGCGGCCACTGCGACCGTGACCGAGACGCCGCTAGTTGGCGAGCACCAAGAGTCGGCCGCACCCGCGACGAAGCCTGCGGAGACCCCCGCCGCGACGCCCAGTCCTGCCTCAATGCCGGCTCCCGCCGAGGCGCAGCCGCAAGAACCGCCCCGCCGCACCGCTGCGGAATCCGGTCTCAAGCTCGTGCTGCCCAAGGACACGCCGGTCGCACGTGTTTCCCCGGGTGCACAGCAGCCGATCCAACGCGTGCCTTCAGCGCCCGGCGTCGCACCCGCAGGACCTCGCAGAGCGCCCGGTGGTGAACCTGAAAGTTCCACGCCAATGTGCGACTGCACCATCCGTGGCACCGTGGAAGTTCAGTGGGATCGCCCGCTCACGAGCCGCACGGAAGTGGTGATCTCCGTTGAGGACACGCCGGACGTCGCGACCTCGGTCGAGTTGTTCATGGGCTCGCCGCGCGCCTTCGAGATCCATCCCGCTCCCTGCGGCGTTCACCGCCTGCTGTTGTGGACGCGCTCCAAGCAGCGGTTCGTGCTGGTGTCATCCGAGCCGCGCGTGGTGTGCACCCCTGGCGGCGTTCAGCAGATGCGCCTCGTGCTCGAACCCGTCGCGCGCTGGGGCGCTTCGCAGTAGCAGGCCGCGAGTTCGCTCCGCCGCACTACCCGCCGCTCTAGCTGCGGGGCTTGTAGGCCTCAGGAGTCCAGCGTTCCATCCACCGCTCAGGTGCCACCAGCGTGGTGAAGCCGAACTTGGCGTACAGCCTGTGCGCGTCGCGCGTCAGCAGGATCCAGCGCCGCAACCCCTGCAACTCCGGGTGCGCCACGATGCATTCCATCATCCACACGCTCAGCTTGCGGCCGCGGAATTCCGGCAGCACGAACACGTCGCCGACGTACGCCACCGTGGCGCGATCGCTGACCACGCGCGCGAAGCCCGCGGGCTTACCCTCTGCGTAGAGCATGAAGGGAATCGCGTGGTCGATGGAGCGCTGCACGGTCTCGCGCGGAATCCCCTCGGCCCAGTAGGAGGCGGTCAGGTACCCGTGCACCGCGTCCACGTCCACGCGCGCGGGATCCGTGGTGACCAGGCAGTCGTCGCGGGTCCATTCAGCGAAGGGCATTGCGTTCTCCGGTATGTCGGCTCGCGAAACCGCGCGGCCGTCTGCTATTGAGCGCCCGCGCCCGCTGCGCTACGGTTCCTGCATGATACCTACTCCTGAATCTCCGGCCAGCCGCCCGATGCTCGAAGCTGACCTGCTCGACTTTGTATGGATCGCCGATCCGCAAGTATCCCCCGACGGTAAGGCGGTCGCCTTCACGCGGGTGGAGGTCGATCGCAAGGGCGATTCCTACAAGACGACGTTGTGGTGGATCGCGACGTCAGGGGGCGAGCCCCGAGCGCTGACGAACGGCCCGCGCGACAGCCAGCCGCGCTGGTCGCCCGACGGCAAGCACATCGCATTCGTACGCAAACCCGAGGGCGAGGCGCCGCAGCAGATCCACGTGCTGCCGATGGCGGGTGGCGAGGCGATGGCGTTGACCACGCTCGCGAAGGGCGCTTCGAGCCCGGCGTGGTCGCCGGACGGAACGCGTATCGCGTTCAACAGCGACACGAATCCCACGCTCGATGACGTGAAGAACGAGAAGGGCGAAACGCCCGAGAAGCCGAAGAATGAACCGGCGCGCATCGTGACCAAGGCGATGTTCCGCGAGAACAATGTCGGCTTCTACGACTTCGATCATATGCAGCATGTGTGGGTCACCGCCGCCACGGGCGGCGGGGCGCGCCAGCTGACGCACGGCGCCTACGCCGAGGGTTCGCCGCAGTGGTCGCGTGACGGCAAGTGGGTGCTGTTCATCAGCGACCGCCGCCCCGAGCCGTGGTTCGAGATCGAGGAGTCGCACGTGTACGCGGTGTCGCCGGATGTCGAGGCGCCGACCGATGCGCCCGCGCTGGTGACGGGCGCGCGCGGTCCGGTCATGAGCTTCACGGAAGCCGCCGATGGCCGGCTCGCCACGATCGGCGCGGTGCTTCCCGACACGCCGCACTCGTATGACCAGATGAGCCTGCTCGTGCAATCGGGCGCGTGGCCGATGAACAATCCCAAGGTGCCGCACGCGGGCTGCAAGTACGCGTGGGGCGAGGGTCTCGGCTCGGACCAGCACGCGCCGCGCGGCGGCGGTGTGACGCCGTTCGCATTCTCCGGCGACGGCAAGTCGCTGCTGGCGCGCGCGACGCGGGAAGGTTCCGCCTTGCTGGTGCGCGTCGATCTTGCCACCGGCGAGGAGCAGGAGCTCATATCGCGCGGCCTCGACCTTATGGCGGGGACGTGCTCGGTGGATGGACGCACGTGGGCGTTGACCATCGGCAGCGCCAGCACTCCCGGCGACCTTTACGCGTTGGACACGACGACGGGAGCGTTGACGAAGCTGCTCGCGCCGAATGACAAAGTGCTTTCAGGGATCGCGCTCGGCACGGTCGAGGAGTTCTGGTACCCGTCGTTCGACGGCCAGAAGATTCACGGTTGGATCGTCAAGCCGCCCGGTTTCGACGCGACGAAGCAGTACCCGATGATTCTCGAGATCCACGGCGGCCCGCACACCGCGTATGGACACGGGTTCTACCACGAGTTCCATGTGCTCGCTGGCGCCGGCAATGTCGTGCTCTACACGAACCCGCGCGGCAGCACGAGCTATGGCTGGGAGTTCGCGAATGTTATCCAGTACCGGTTCCCCGGCGACGACGCGAAGGACCTGCTCGAAGGCGTCGAAGCAGTCGTGGCGCGTGGCTACATCGACACCAAGCGCGTCGGCGTCACCGGTGGCAGCGGCGGCGGGCTGCTCACGAACTGGCTGGTCACGCGCACCGAACGTTTCGCCGCGGCACTGACCCAGCGCTGCATTTCGGAGTGGGCGAGCTTCATGGGCACCTGCGACTTCGCGATGCTGCTGCCCATGTGGTTCCGCAAGCAGCCGTTCGAAGACCCCGCCGAATACGCGGCCCTCTCGCCGATCACGGATGTCGCGAAGATCACCACGCCGCTGATGATCATCCACAGCGAAGAGGACTGGCGCACGCCGATCGGCCAGGGGGAAATGCTGTTCCGCGCGCTGAGGTACATGAAGCGCCCAGTCGTGATGATTCGCTTCCCCGGAGAGAACCACGAACTCTCGCGCAGCGGCGCGCCCTCACGCCGCGTGCAGAACCAGGAACACATCCGCAAGTGGTTCGACCACTGGATGCACGGGAAGCCGAGTCCAGAGTATGGGGTTTAGACGAGCCCCACTCAGTTCGACCGGAAATTCCCAAAGCTCAGTTCCACGCCGAAATCCTGCTGCTTGAGCATGGCGATGACTTCCTGCAGGTCGTCGCGGCTGCCGGAGGTGATGCGCACGGTGTCGCCCTGGATCGAGGACTGCACCTTCTTGAGTTTCTGGTCCTTCAGGTAGCGCACAATGTCGCGCGCCATGTCGGCGTTCAAGCCGTCGGTGATCTCGATCTCTTGCCGCGCCGTGGCGCCCAAGGCCATGTCGACTTTGCCGGGCTTGAGGTTCTTCAGTGACACCTGGCGGCGCACCATCTTGCTCTGCAACACTTCCCACACGGCGGTGATCTTGTACTCGTCCGGGCCGGTGATGATGATCTTCTTGTCCTTCTCGTTCAGCTCGATGCCGATCTTCAGGCCCTTGAAGTCGTAGCGCTGGGTGACTTCCTTGGTCGCCTGGTCGACGGCGTTGTTCACTTCCATGTAGTCGACGCCAGTGGTCACGTCGAATGAGTTGCTGCCTGCCATGACGGCTCCTGTCCGTGTGTGAATGTGCGAATCGTTGCAACGCCCGGCAATATCACACGGGCTATGTCGAAATCTCCAGTGCATCCGCCAGGCGTTGTTCGCCCAGCACTTCGCGCCGCACCGCTTCGAGCCCGCGGCGCTGTGACTCCCACAGCACGAGCTTCGCGGCTTCCGCAGCAGTCACCCACTTCGCGTCGTCGTGCTCGCGCGACAACTTCACGCGCTCGCTCGCTGCGACTTCCGCGGCGAACAGTGGCAACGCCACGATCCGGTCGCGCGCGACATCGGGATAGAGCGTCATGGTTTCCAGCGCCCACCACCGGCCAGGTTTGAATCCCGTTTCCTCGCGCACTTCGCGCATCGCGGCCGCCAGCATGCGCTCGCGGGTGTTGCGCTTGCCTGTCACCGGCTGCCACACGCCGGGGAGCGTGCGTCGCGACGCAGCGCGGCGCAACACCAGGAACTCCACGCGCCTCTTCTGGCGGCGAAACAAGTAAACCTCGACGTGCGTGCTGAGGATGGTGGTCACGGAAGCGGCAGGATAGTCACCCGATCGAGCGCTGGCCAGCGTCGTCGCCACGCCAGTTGGGCCCAATCAAAGGTTGCCGGAACATGGATCCCCTTCTTTTCCAATTCCTAACATTTTACGGTTGACCCGCCCCCGGCCGTTGCCTACTTTCCCCGTCCGACTGCCCACCCCAAGTCGCTTGACCGGGAGGGCAATCGGCCCACGAAGTGGCCTCGTAAGGGGTTCGCGATATGCGTGTTCCGCCGAAGAAGGACTCAGGCAACAAGGGCCTTCGATCGGCATCATTGCTGCTCGCGATTCCCACG
>JAYSRO010000496.1:0-4209 GCA_043720995.1 Candidatus Eiseniibacteriota bacterium | reverse complement strand
GACATCGCCCGCTCGCAGCCCGCGTCCGCACGCGCCACTCCAGCGCCGCCTCTCGCGCGCGCGCCCGCGCCAACATTCGGCCGCATCGAAGGCCGCGTGCTCGATGCCGATTCGCGGCCGGTCGAGTACTCACGCGTCGACTACCTCGAAGGAAAACGCGGCGCCCTGACCGACTCCGCGGGGCGATTTGTGCTCGTGCGGGTACCCGTTGGGCGGGCGACCCTGCGCGTGAACACCATGCGCAACCCTGAACTCACCCAGGTGATCGAGGTCCAGCCGGGTGCCATCGCGCAGGTGACCCTGAAGCTCGGCAAGGAACGCATGGTCGCCACCATCGATCCGATGATCGTCCATGGCCGCAAAAAGATCGATCCGAACACCACCGAGTGGCGCCAGACGAAGAATCACGAAGACATCAAGGATGCCGTCGGTGATGGCTACACCGATGTGGTGAAGGGCATGACCGGCGTCGTCGTGCACGCCGGCCAACTCTCGATCCGCGGGAGTCGCGCCGATGAATTGCAGGTGCGCTTCTCCGATGTCGATGTCACCGATCCACAGCAACGCCGCAGCGCGGAGGTGGCGGGACCGGCGGTCGCCAACATCGAGCTCACGACGGGCGGCGCCAACGCGGAGTCGGGCGGCGCCCTCTCAGGCGTGCTCAACGTGCAGACGCGCGAGGGTGCGGACTCGCTGGGCGGGGAGCTCCGCTGGGACACGGACCGCTACGGCGACGCGACCAAGACGTTCGACCGCTACGATCACGTCTCGCTCGGGCTCGGTGGCCCGGGGCCGTTTCGCGGGTTGACGTTCTTCGCCGCGACCGAGGCGACGTTCTCGGATCCCTATCCCGCATCGTCGAAGTCGGCCTCCACGCACACGGTGCTGGACTTCATCAGCCTCGGCAACCGGCAGTCGAACGTGCTGCGCTCGACCGCCAAGCTGGCCTACCGGCCCACCCCCCGCGACAAGCTGACGCTCGAGAGCTCGGTCAATCACACGATCGAGACGCCGTACGAACACATGTGGAGCCGCCGTGGCTACGTGCAGGTGCGCCCCGACACCAGCTACGCGAGGGACGGCTCGATGCGGATCGTGCCGCGCTATGGCGCATGGTCCGCGTTGCCGGTCGACAGTAACTCCGTGGCGATGAATCTCGCCGACCACACGCCGACGAACGACAATGCCTTTCGCCAGCTGACCGCGGCATGGGTGCGGCAGGACTCCAACAGCGTGCTCACGCTGCGCGGCTCGGCGGTGGACTTCAACAACCGGCGCGCCGTGGGCCGGCTGGAGCCGTGGGAGTACGACACGCAGGCGCCGTTCTACTGGAGCGGTAATCTGGGGCCGGGCAGCGAGGACAACCCCTACTTCGTCACGCATGGTGACTTCCCGCGTTACGAACGGCGCCAGTCGACCGCCGTCGCGCTGAAGGGCGATGTCTCGACGTCGCGCTGGCAGCGGCACACGTTCAAGTCGGGGATCGAGGCGCGCTACAACCGCATCCAGAACCTGAGCCTGGTGCAGCCGAACCAGGAATCCGATGGCCTGCCGGGCGCCAGCCGCTCGGAGTTCGTGAACTACCAGCCCGAGGGATCGTGGTACGCGCAGGACCGCTGGCAGTACGAGGGCCTCGTGCTCAACGCGGGCGTGCGCTACGACGTGTTCACGCCGGGGGAGCAGATCGCGGCGAGCGAGTTGCCGAGCGGCAATCGCTTCAAGCAGCAGGTCAGCCCGCGGTTGGGTGTCGCCTACCCGATCTCGGTACGCGACGTGCTGAGCTTTCACTACGGCTGGACCTACCAGACGCCGCAGCGCGGCTATGTGTTCGAGAACCGCGGGCTCAACGCGAACGTGAACATCCGCGGCAATCCCGATCTCGAGCCCGAGACGAACATCGCCTACCAGGCGGCGCTCCAGCACCTGTTCAGCAACGATGTCTCGGGGCAGTTCGCGGTGTTCTTCCGCGACATCTTCGGGCTGATCACCGCCCGGCAGGAGAAGGACGCCTTCGGCAATTTGGTGAACCAGTACTCGAATGGTGACTACGCGAGTGCTCGCGGCGTCGAGGCGAGCCTTGCCAAGAGCTTCAGCCACCGCTTCTCGGCGGACCTCAACTACACCTACTCGCTGGCGACGGGTGTGGCGTCTGATCCTGCGGAGGCGCTGCTGTTCTTCAACGGCGGCCGGCGCTACCTGCCGATCGGCGAGAGCATGCTCAACTGGGACCAGCGCCACACCGTGTCGCTGCGTTCGACGATTCGCGAGCCGGGGCGCTGGGGAGTGCGCATGGTGTGGTCGTACGGCTCGGGGTTGCCGTTCACGCCGGAGTTCCGCGAGGACCGTCGGCCCGATCCGAAGCTCGCGAATTCGCGGCGCCTGCCGTCCTCGTCGACGCTGTCGATCGACGTGGACCAGTACCTGCGCGTGTGGGGGCAGAACCTCACGCTCTATGTCGACGCGCGCAATGTGCTGTCCGCCGAATACATCACGGACCTGACGCCGAACACCGCCGCGGTGTTCAACCCGAACGTGAACGCGGTGGGCGATGATTACCGTGCCTACTACACCGAGACGGGCCGCATCGGCGGCGCCTACCTGCAGGACCGCAATGGCGATGGGCAGCCGGAGTGGATCCCGGTTCATGATCCGCGCGTGGTCGAGGAGGGGCGCCAGGTCCGGCTCGGGCTGGCGCTGGCGTTTTGAACCGGAACGGGCGACATTCTGCCGGATTCACTTCCCATCCCACGTTCCACCGCACTTCCCAGAGGCCAGGGCCGTGAGCGCAACCGAAACCAAGCAGGAAGCTGGCGCTGCGCCTGCGCAGACGCCGGAGCAGATCGAACGCGAGTGGTTCCAGAACGTCTACGCGGGCGATTCGATGCCCCAGCTCACCCTCCGCTCGACGCTGATCGGCATGGTGCTCGGCGCGGTGATGTGCCTGTCGAACGTCTACATCGGGCTCAAGGCGGGCTGGTCGATGGGTGCCGCGATCACCTCGTCCATCCTGGCGTTCGTGTTGTGCCAGACGCTCTACCGCGCGATCCCCGCCGCACTGCACCGCCGCTTCCCGAAGTTCTTCCCCGAGTTCAGCATCCTCGAGAACAACGCCATGCAGTCGACGGCGTCGGCCGCCGGTTCGATGACCAGCGCCGGCGTCGTCAACGCACTGCCCGCGCTGCTGATGCTCAATCCTTCCGCGATGCCCTCGAACCACTGGTACCTGGTGGCGTGGGTGATCGTGGTGTCGGGGCTGGGCGTCGTGCTTGCCGTGCCGGCCAAGCGCCAGATGATCAACATCGAGAAGCTGCCGTTTCCCAGTGGCATCGCGGCCGCGACCACCCTGCGCAGTCTCCACTCGAAGGGTGGGGCTGCGGAACAGCAGGCCAAGGCGCTGGGGTTCGCCGCACTGGTGGGTGGGCTGATCACCTGGATGCGTGATGCCGACTTCAAGTTCCTGACGCAGGTCGCGATCCCGGGAGCGCCCGTGTGGGCGCCGATCCGCAATTGGATGGCACCCGGCGGCGGTTGGTTCCGCTACCCGCGCATCCAATCCAACTGGGGCACGCAGGGGATTTCGCTCGGCACCTACAAGGGTGAGCCGCTCACGCTCAATCGCCTGACCGTCTCGTTCGAGGGCTCGCTGTTGTTCGTCGCCGCGGGCGCCATCATGGGCTTCCGCCAGGCGTGGAGCCTGATGCTTGGCGCCATGGTCAACTACCTGCTGCTCGCGCCGATGATGCTCAACTCCGGTGTGATCGAGGCCGCCTCGTTCCGCAAGATCTCGGCGTGGAGCCTGTGGATCGGCGTGCCCATGATGGTGACCTCGGGGCTGCTGCTGTTCTTCATGCAATGGAAGTCCGTGCTGCGCGCGTTCGGCACCATCACTTCGTTTCTTGGCCGTTCGCCCGGAGCCACCGCGGACCCGATGGAGCGCATCGAGGTGCCGGGCTCGTGGTTCGTCGCCGGCTTCGTGTTCTTCGGCCTCGGCGCGATCGTGCTGGGCAACCTGATCTTCCACATCCACTGGTGGATGGGGCTGCTCGCCGTGCTGGCGACGTTCCTGCTCGTGGTCGTCGCGGCACGCACGGTGGGCGAGACCGACGTCACGCCGACGGGACCGTTGAGCAAGATCACGCAGCTGACCTTCGGCGCCATCGCCCCGGGCAACATCACCACGAACCTGATGACGGCGAACATCAGCGCGGG
>JAYSRO010000495.1:0-2067 GCA_043720995.1 Candidatus Eiseniibacteriota bacterium | reverse complement strand
ACTCGTCGGGGCGTCCCTACACGCCGGTGCTGGGCGGAGTGTTCAACAGCTCGACGGGCCGCTGGTCGCCGGTCTCGGCCGAGAACCAGTCCGGCTTGCTGCCCGATCATAAGCGCCTCGATGTGCGCTTGAGCCAGCTGTTCACACTGCCCACGATGATGCGCGTCCCCGCCAGCAGCGTGTGCGTGATGTACGTCGAGTGGCTGAATGCCCTCGGCACGCGCAATGTGCTGGACTACGCCTACAGTCGTGACTATTCGCAGCGGCTGACCATCGACTCCTACTTCAGCCGCAGCGAAGCAGTGGCAGGCGTCGCCCTGACATGGTAGACCCGCTCGCATGAGCACTCCCCTTCGCATCCTCGTCGTCGATGACGAGCCGCTGGCGCGCGCGCGCCTGCGCCGCATGCTGGAAGCACTCGACGGCGTCACGGTGGGGGGCGAGGCCGCGTCCGCCGAGGAGGCGCGCGTCCAGCTCGGGGCAGGCGGCTACGAGCTGATGATGCTCGACGTGCAGATGCCGGGCGATGATGGCTTCGAGTTGTTGCGCTCACTCGACCCGCGGCCGGCGGTGATCTTCGTCACGGCGTTCGACCAATACGCCGTGCGCGCGTTCGAGGAGAACGCCATCGACTACCTGCTCAAGCCGTTCGCTCCCGAGCGGCTCGCGCAGGCGATCGAGCGGGCGCGGCGCGAACTCGAACGCCCCGAAGAATTGTCGCGCCGCATCGCCGAGTTGCTCGGCGGACTCGATCGCTCGCGCACACCGTCCCCGTTCCTCGAGCGCTTCGCAGTGCGCCTCGGGGCACGGCAGGTGATCGTGAAGGCTGAGGACGTGCTGTGGTTCGGCGCCGAGGACAAGCTGGTGTTCGCCGCAACCGCCACGGACCGCCACTACGTGAACTTCACGCTCGACCAGCTCGAGCAGAAGCTCGACCCCGCCCGCTTCACGCGCGTGCACCGGGGTGCGATCGTGAACCTCGACTACGCCGCCGCCCTGCGGCCGGGGTTCGCGGGGACCTACCGGCTCCAGCTCAAGGACGAAGCACGCACCGAGGTCCCGGTGAGCCGCGGCCGCGCGCGGCAATTGCGCGAGCGCCTGGGCGCCTAAGACAGCCCATTCGTGCGAGGGTGTCCGGCGGGTGCGAGCCCATTCGCGTCAGCGTTGCCGGAAATTCAGGGGCACCAGACGGGGCCGCCCCCTTGACCGAATCTCGCCCACGGGATACAACGAGCGACGCTAGTCTGGGCTAGGAACTCCCGCCGGTGCAGCGCATTCCCGCGAGGACCTCATGACGCTTGGCCGTCCCGATCACAGCGCTGAATTTCGTTCGCGCCGCACCCAGAACTGGCTCGTGCTGGGAATGACCTACGCGGCCATGTACATGGCCCGCTACAATTTTCCGCTGGCGAACAAGGCGCTGTCCGACGCCTACGGTTGGGACAAGGCGCAAGTCGGCGCGATCATCTCGACGGCGACGCTGGTGTACGGCATCTCGGCGCTGTTCAACGGGCCGATCGCCGACCGCTTCGGCGGGCGCCGCGCCATGCTGGTGGGTGCCGCGGGCGCGTTCGTCTTCAATGTGCTGTTCGGCCTCGGCGCCTACATGCACGTACTCGGCACGGGTCCCCTGCTGCTCGGCTACTTCGCCACGGCGTGGACGCTGAACATGTACTTCCAGTCGTACAGCGCGCTGGCGTTGATCAAGGTGAACGCCGGCTGGTTCCATGTCAGCGAACGCGGTGTGTTCTCCGCGGTGTTCGGCTCGATGATCCAGAGCGGACGCTTCCTCGTGTTCCTGCTGCTGGCCTTGCCTTTCGTGCTCGCCCTGCCGTGGCAATGGCGGTTCTTCATCCCCGCCGGAATCGTCGCGCTGATGGGAGTGTTCACGTTCTTCGTCGTGCGTGACACTCCTGCGGATGCCAACCTGCCGGAATTCGATCCGCAGGACGCCACCAGCGGCGACACCGAGAAGATCACCATCGGCTACGTGGCGCGCAAAGTGTTCACCAACCCGATCGCCTTGACCATCGCCGCGGCGGAATTCTGCACCGGCCTCGTGCGGCA
>JAYSRO010000494.1:0-24050 GCA_043720995.1 Candidatus Eiseniibacteriota bacterium | reverse complement strand
CGCTCGCTGCCCGTGCCCCAAATCGATGAGCCTGCGCCGGTCGCGGGCGAGCAGGTGACGCTCCACTGGCGATCGCTCGCCGGGGTCGCGGAGGAGTTCGAGCTGATCATCTCGCTCGACGATGGCCGCCAGTACGACGTGCGCGTCTCGCCCGAATTGGTTTCCGGGGTGTGCCGCTTCGTGTGGACGGTCCCCAACCTGCCCGTGCGCAAAGCGCGCCTCCGCCTGCGCGCGCGCGTTGGCGGGCACGAAGTCTGCGGACCCGAGGGGACGCCGTTCAGCATCATCGAGAACCCCGTGCGGCCCTACGAGCGTTGGACGTTCCGCCATGGCGAATGGTGGGAAGACCAGCGTGGCAAGCCGTTGGCGGTCCCTGGCCTCGGCAGTCACGATCACGGTGCCACGTTCCGCGCCCTCGGCGCCTGCCCACCCGTGGATGAGCCGGTCCGTGGTTCGCTCGAAGTTTGCCCGCAGTCCTCCCGCATGCCGGTGGCCGCGCGCGCGACAAGCGTGGCGACCACCCTCGCGCCGCACGCAGTGCTGATTCCGAGGTCGCTGCCCAGACGCGAATGAGTTTTGCCCTCTCTCTCATCTCCTGATCCTCATTCCATACTCCCAACGAGAGGGTAAGACCCATGATCAGCCGCACCCGGACCAGGCATGCCCTGGTGGCCGTGGCATTGCTGTTTGCGTTTGGCGCCCTTGCCTCAATCGCATCTGCCCAGATGCTGTCGGACTCGACGGTCGTGCCCATCGAGGGCGTGACGGTGACGAGTTCGCGCGCTCCCGAAACCGTCCTGCGTGCCGCGGCGGCCGTCACGGTGGTCGGCAAGCCGCAGCTGGAACGCACGCGCCAGATCAGTCTCGCCGATGGCCTCAATGGAATTCCCGGCGTGTTCACCCAGAGCCGCGCTGGCGCGCAGGACGTGCGCATCACCATCCGCGGCTATGGCGCGCGTGGCAGTGGTGAGCGCTCGAACGCCGGCAACATGCGCGGTATCCGCATCCTCACCGACGGCGTGCCGTTGACCGAGCCCGATGGCCGGACCTCGCTCGAGTTCGTCGACTTAGGCGGCACCGATCGCATCGAAGTGGTGCGCAGCAACGGTTCCGCGCTGTATGGCAACGCCGCCGGCGGTGTGATCAACCTGTGCAGCTCGCACGACTTCGAACACCCGTTCCTCGACCTGTCGCAGCGTGCCGGCGCCTACGGCCTCCTGCGCTCGCAGGCGGTCGCCGGCTATGTGCTGGGCGATGCGCGCGGGACCACGTCGGTGTTCAGCTCGAAGTTCGACGGTTGGCGCAAGCACAGCCAGAGCGCCACGACGTCGATCCAGAATCGTCTCTCGGCGCCGTTGGACGCGCACACGCGATTGGGCGTGTTGCTCGACTACGCGAGCAACTTCATGCGCTTCCCGGGTGCGTTGACTCAAGCGCAGCTCGATGCCAATCCCGTACAGGCGAATCCGACGTTCGTCAGCCGTGATGAGCGCCGATTCAACCGGGTGGGCCGCGCGGCGGTGACACTCGAGCAGGCCGTCGAGGGCGAACACCGGCTCTCGATCGCCACCTGGGTGGAGCCCAAGGTACTGCAGCGGTCCGAGCGCGGGCGCTTCCGCGATTTCAATCGCTTTCACGTGGGTGGCAACGCGACGTACCAGGTCGAGTCGCCGCTGGCCGAAGGCTGGCGCGGGGTGTGGTCGGCGGGTGCGGACGAGCAGTACCAGGATGGCTCGATCCAATTCTACAACCTTGCGGCCGGCGGCGTGCGCAGCGACACCCTGTTCGCGAACAAACGTGAAGGCGCGAACAGTGCCGGTGGGTTCGTGCAGGCCGAGGTTCACAACGAGCAGTGGGCATTCCGCGTCTCGGGCCGCTACGACAACCTCTGGTACATCTCCGAGGACCGTGTCACGCCCGCGCTGGGGGCGTCTAAGCACTTCACGCAGGTGACGCCCAAGGGTTCGATCGCGCGTACGTTCGAGCACCACACCGCGCATGTGGCAGTGGGCGGCACGGTCGAAGCGCCGGCATTCAACGAAATCGACCCGCCTCCGCCGTTCGACGCCACCACCAGCCTGAACCCGTTCCTCGACCCCATGCGTTCGACGAGTTACGAGGTGGGAGTGAAGGGTTCGCTGGTGGATGAATCGGGCCGGATCGGACGGGTCGGCTACGAAGCGGCGTACTACTTGATTCACGTCGTCAACGACATCGTTCCTTTCGCCGGCGGCGGTTACTTCTTCACGGCCGGCAAGTCGCGCCGTCAGGGGGCGGAACTGGGCCTCGACTGGGCGCCGGCCTCGAAGTTGAATATCAAGGCCGCGGCGACGCTGACGAAGAACCGCTACCTCAAGTACACGAACAATCTCGGCACTTTCGACGACAACGAAATTTCGGGGCTGCCCGCGGCATTCGTCGACGCCAGCATCCGCTACCACGTCGCCGCAGGCCTGAGCATCGCCGGCACGCTGCGCAACGTGGGCCGCTACTACGCCGACGATGCCAACCTCGCACGCGTCAAGGCTTCGACGATCTTCGGTGCCGAGGCGGAGTACGGGCGCGCGACGCCGTTCGGCCGCATGAGCGTGTTCGTGGCGGGCGAGAACCTGAGCGACGAGGACTATGTCTCCTCGGTGTTCATCAATGGGGTCCGGGGAGAGTTCTACGAACCGGGCCTGCCGGCCAGCGTTTCGGCAGGCGTGACGATCTCGCTGCGGTAGGGAATAGTAAAGCGTATACGAGCCCGGCCCGCAGTTCGCGCGCCGGGCTCGTATTGTTCCGGTCCGTGCCTGCGCAGCGGATCGATAGTCCTGCACACGGTGGGCGGTTTGACGACCGTCCCGTGTCGCCGCATGCTGGCCATGGCCGCTCGGTCGTTTCGTTCCATGTGAATGGTTCGTTCGTCCGCGCATGACTGCCGCACGATCCACAGGACGGGGGGACTGATGAAACGTCGTACTGCGTGGGTGTTCGGCCTGGCGATGTTCGTGGTGGTCTCGGCCAGCCATGCGCTGGCGCAAGGCACCGGTCGCTCCCTGGACATTCAACCGGGTGCGCGGGAGAACGGGATGGGCGCTGCCGGGGTCGCCCTGCTCGGCGATGGCAGCGAGGCCGTGTGGTGGAACCCGGCCGCCCTGGGATTCGCTCGCAAGCCGAGCGTGCAGCTGAGCTACGCTCAACTGCTTCCGGGGCTCGCGCGCGACATTCACCACTGGAATGGGGCTGCGGCTGTTCCCCTGGGTACGACCGTGGGTGTGGGGGCGGGCTACACCTACTTGGACTTTGGCAGCGACTTTGGGTCCGGCAGTGGCGGAGCCCACCCCAACGAAAAGTCAGGGTGTATCAGCGCCGGCGTCGCGGTGATGCCAGGTCTTGCATTCGGGGCCACGGTCAAGCGGATCAGAATTCAACTGAGCCCGTTTTCGACAGTTGTAGGCACCGGCTATGGCTTCGACCTGGGCGGGCTCTACAGGCACGCGATCGACTCTCTGACGTTTTCGGCAGGCGCCAATGTGCAGAACCTGGGGCCGGAAGTGACGTTCGGTGATGCCAGTGGGAGTGGGCCGAAGGCGCCCTTGAGCCGAAACCTCAAGCTGGGTGGTGCGATCCAGTACCATGCGTTGCTGAGCGGCGGCAGTGATGTGGGCGCGACCGCAGTGCTGGACTTCAACCAGTCGCTGTTGAGCCACAGCCGCGACTTCCGAACGTGGAATGGCGGAGTTGAACTCTACGCTGGCCTGCCGCGCATCCTGCGGGTGTCCGTGCGGGGCGGCTACTACTACGACCACGAAGGCCAGATTGAGGACCCGACGTTTGGCGGCGGAGTCCGGTGGTTCGGCCTGACCGCGGATGTGGGATTGATCCCGCAGGCGCGTGATTCAGGGCTCAAGAACGTGAAGAAGTACACGTTTGGCTACCACTTCGATCCGTTTCCGGCGCACTGAGCGAGTAGGGAGCGCCACGCGCCGCCGCACAACAAACGAGCCCGGCCGCGCATCGCGCGCCCGGCTCGTTCGTCTCAGCGTGTTGCGCCGCTCAATTCGGTGGCGTGAACACGAACGGCACCTGGAAGGTCGTGACGCCCGTGGGGATCGCGGGGAACTTCCAGTCGCGAATCTGCGACAGCGCGCACGAGCTCATGGCGGGGACGCCGAGCGTGTTCTGGATCACCACGCAATCGGTCACCTCGCCGGACGCTGAAACCGTCAGGGCGACGACCAGCTTGCCCTTGAGGCCCTCGTGCCGCTTGAGCTCGTTGCCGTAGCAGAACTGGATGCCCGCGGCGTACTTCTGCACCACGGCCATCAGCGAGGCGTTGCTGCGGTAGACGCCGGGTGCGGCACCGCGGCCATTTCCGCCGCCACCACCGCCGCCGCCTCCGCCACCACCGCCCGAACCGTTGCCGCCCCCTGAGCCGCCACCGCTGCCGGTGCCGTCACCCGTGCCGCCGCCCCAGCCGTTGCCCGAGCCGCCATCGCCGCCACCCGCGCCCGTGCCTGAGCCGTTGCCGGTGCCCCAGCCGCCGCCCGAGCCACCACCGCCACCACTGCCGACACTCGACAACGAGCCGATCGACACGAGGTTGCCGCGCACCGCCGAGCCGCCCACGTCGGCCGCTCCAGCGTTGCCCGCGTAGGTTCCCTGCACTGAACCGAGCTGGCCATCGCTGCGGCCGCCCGAGATGTTGCGCGCGGGACGCGAGCCACCGCTTGGGTTAGCACTCACGGCGGCCGAGCCCAGCGACGACGACAGTCCCGACAGCGCGTTCGATAGCGCCGCGGTGCTGCCCGACAGACTCGCGGCCACTTGCGCCGCGCGCGCGCGCCCTGCGCTCCCACCGGCGTTGCTGCCGGGAGCGTTGCCGGGACCGCCGCCATCGGGGCGGGGATTCGCCACGCGTTCACCGTCATGTCCGCCGCGGCCATTCTCGCCGCCGCGCGGACCCACCGCAGCGTTGGGATCATCGCCGGCGCCCAGCGTGCCGGGGATTCCCGGTGCCGGTTCGGCCACAGGCGTCACCGCCGGCGGCATGCCCTTGAGTTCGAGCCGCACCATGCGCACCGGTTGCGTGTCGATCGCGCGCACGACCTCGCGCGCGACGGGTGTCAAGAAGATCACGATCAGGAACACCACGCCGGCGACACTGGCGCTGAGCAGGCAGCGGCCAAACAGGTCATCGCGCGAACGCGTGCGCTGCGTGTAAGGATTCTGGATTGCGACGCTCGCCATGGCCCGTCCCCCTACGTGTTCCGCAGCACGGCCAGTGACACGTTCTCGAAGCCATTACGGCTGAGTGTCACCATGACCTTGCGCAGCAGGCGGTACTCGATATCGCGATCGCCCTGGATCGTCACCAGCCGCGGATCGACAGCCGCGGTCGCGGACGGCGCGACCAGGCCGGGATTCGCGCGTAGCTCCTTTAACCGCTCGGACAGCCCGGCAATCTCCGTCTCATTCGAGGCGTTGACCTCGCTCACCGTGGCCACCTGTTGGTCGCCGACGCGGATCGCATCGCCATCGATGGCGACGATCAGCGAGGCGCGCGGCGTCTGCTCGGCCGTCGAGGCCGGCAGCGTCACGCCCTTGGCGGGCACCATCACTTCACCTTCGGCCACGTAGCTCTTGAGCAGGAACAACAGCAGCACGGTGAGAATGTCCATCATGGAAATCAGGTTGACGTTGGAGCTGCCTTTGAGCCCCTTGCGCCAACGCAGCTTTCGCTTCTCTCGCAGCTTCATGTCAGTCGCCTCCCTGTGCCCCGTCGGCATCCGCCAGTGCGGCATCCGGCAGTCCGGCCGAGCGTGAGGTGTCCATGACATCGATGATGTCTTCGTAGTGCGTGTCCGGGTCGGCGACGATGCGAACCGTGCGGTGATCCGGGTGCTGGGCGGCGATCGCCGCCAGCACGTCGTGCAACTCGGCCCGCGCGACATCCACGGTGCCCGCCGCGCGGGGCCGGGCAGCCCGCGCGATCGTCGATGTGACCGCACCATTTGCCTCCACCGCATAAGCGTCCGGGTGAATGACGATGGTCACCGCCAGCGTGGCGTCCTCCTGCGAAGGTGCCGCGGGTGCCGTGGCCGACGCCGGCAGGGCCGTCGGGATCACGGCGAGCTGCACGAAGGCGGCGGACAACAGCAAGAGCGGAATGATCGAGATGAACACATTGAGCATGGGCATCAGCTCCAGCTCCTGGTTCACTTCGATCTTGCGGATCTTGCGACGGCGGGTGCGCTTGTGCATGAGCTAGACGTTCCCGTGCGTGCCCGTCGCCGCGGGCGGCACGATCTGGGGCGCTGTAGCGCGAGCGATCGAGACCGGAGCCGCGTGCTTCGAGCTCTGCCCGGCCGCAAACTTCGCCATGGCCTTGCTGAGGCGGATCGTCAGTTCGTCGATCTGCTCGGCGATACCATCGACGCGTCCGCTGAACCAGCCCTGGATCAGCAGCGTGGGGATGGCGATGGTGAGACCGAATGCGGTGGTGTGCAGGGCTTCCGAGATACCGGCCGACAGCGTGGCCGAGCGCTGCGCGGCATCGGCGGCACCGACACCGGAGATGGCGGTGATGAGACCGGTGATGGTGCCGAGCAGCCCGATCAGCGTGGCCGAGTTGGCGAGCATGCCGAGGTAGGCGAGGCGCCGCGTCAGCTCAGGCATGGCGAGCGTGGTGGCGTCGTCGGCCGCGGTCTGCAGCTGTTCTTCGTCGGCATAGCCGACCTGCAGCATTTCCTGGGCGACACGGGCGACCGGAGCATTCGAGGCGTTGGCCGTCTGGCGGGCGCCGTTGAGGTCGCCGCGGCCGGCGCTGCGCACCAGCTCGTCGGTCAGCTTGCGGCCGTCGGTCTGGGCGGCGCGGCCGATCACGATCATCCGTTCGATGACGATGGCGGCGATGACGATGGCCAGCACCAGCACGGCGTGCATGAACATGCCGCCCTGCTTATAGAAGGTGGCGACCGCAGACAGGATATTCATCGTGAATGCTCCTTTCGGGATTGAACCGGTGAACCGTTCATCACAGCGACCCACGTGGGAACAGGTGTGGCGTCGCCGAGCTGTAGACTGGTCTTGAGGTAACGGTGATGCTGGAAATCCATGGTGCGGCGCGAGTCGCGCGCCGTGATGAACAACACCTGCGGAACAGGGATCTCACCTTCGATATGCACATCGGACAGCGTGCGCGGCATGCCGGCCTTCGCGGGCAACCCGGGCGAGGGCGCAGCCTGCGCCGCGCGCACCCGGCGCGCGTGCGCGCGCGCGGCGGTCTGCGCGTGCGTGGGGGTCGCGAAGGCGGCGAGCGCCAGCGCCACGAACAGGCACGCGAGCCGGCGTGATGTGGAGGTCATGGCTTGCTTCCTTCCGCGAGGTCCTTCTGTTCGCCCTGGCCCAGCACTTGAGCCAGACCGTCGGGATCGTCGTTCGAAAGCGCCCGGTACTGCGCGAACCAGTTGAGTGCTGCGGCGTCATCCAGCGTGTAGTACTTCTCGAGGATGGCGAGGTTATAATACGGCCCCGCGAGTTTGGGATCGAGCTCGATCGCCTTGAGGAATGCCTTGCGCGCCGCCTTCACGTCGCCGGCCTGTAGGCGCGCGATGCCGGCGTTGTTCTGGCACGCGGCGCTGTTCGGCGAATCGTGCACTGCCGACTCCGCGAGCCCGGCACCCGTGACGCGATCGGCATGCCGCAGCGCAATGGCTGCCCCGGCGGCATCGGCAGCGCGGTGCTCGGAGGGCGGCACGGCGGCCAGCGCCTCGCGCGCATCGGCGTCACGACCCGCGGCGTCGTAGTGGAGCGCGAGCCCCGCGAGCAGCTCGGGCGCCAGGTCCTTCGAGCCGCGCTGCGCCGCCATGCGCGCCGACTCGAGCACGGCGATCGCGTCGTCGTGGCGCCCGGCGGTGTAGTCGAGCTTCGAGAGCAGCGCGAGTGCGGGGGCATAGCCAGGATTGCGCGCCAGCGATTGGTTGAGCGCCACCTGCGCTGCGTCGAGCGAGTCGATCGCCACGCACAACGTCGCGATGTGATACGGCCAGTAGGAGTCCGGCCGGAGCAGGGCAGCGCGCTCGCGCGCCTCCGCCAGTTGGCCGTGCAGGCTGTTGTCCTTCACGGGTCGTGCCGCGACCGTTTGCGGCGCGGCCGTCGCATCGGGACGCGCCAGCAGCGGCAGGTTGTAGCCGCAGCCGGCGAGGCCGGCGAGCGTGAGTGCCAGGGTGCTCGCGAGTCCCAGGTGCAGCGGGCTCACGCGCCGTGGACGATCGTAGTCATGCCTCACTTGCCATCCTCCTCGCCGCTCAACAGCGGCACGTCGGCTTCGGTGCGGTAGTGGAAGCGATCGCCCATCCGCGTCCACAGGGAGGTCTGAGCCTGCTGGATCCACGACTCGTTCGCAGCAGCCGCCTGCTTCTGGCGCAACAGCTCTGCCCACACGTCTTCACCCTGGGTGAAGAACACGCGCGACTGGTTGGCGATCACATCGTTGTAGGCGGTGAGGTCCTCGCCCTTGAGGTCCGCGGGGCGTTCGCTCGATTCGAGGGCTTCGCCGAACGCCACGAGGGCCTGGCCGATGCGATAGGTCGCGGCGTGTGCCCATTCCGAGTCGCCGAGGTCGACACACTGGCGATAGCGCAGGAGTGCGGCGTCGAGCAGCTTCTGGCGCGCCGGGATCGACTTGCCCAGCGGCTGGCGCAGCGATAAGGCGGCGTAGGGCGCATAGGCTTCCTCGCCCTGCAGGAAGCGCACCTGCGCGATCAGCGCGGGCGAAGACAGCTTGGGCTGTGCTTCGGCCAGCGCCATGTAGCGGGCGAGTCGCGAGCGCGTCGCGGCCGTTTGCGCGAGTGGCGCGGGCTTTGCCGTGCGCGCTCCGCGCTTTGCGAGCTTGGGCGCCGCGGCAGCGAGCGGCAGCAGCCCAGAGATCGGGCGGTCGGCATTCAGCGTCGCCAATTCGCGACGCGCCATCTCCTCGAGCAATGACATCGCGGTCTCGACGTCCTCGGGGTGACGGCGCATGTACTCGAAGCGCAGGGTGTCGGCGCGGTCGATGTGGTCGGCCTGCGCGAACAGCTCGGCGCCCTTGAGCAGCGCGGTGCCTGCCTGCGCATCCGCGGGGAAGCGCTGCGCGAACTGCGCGTACGCGGCGGCGGCGCCCTCGCGATCGCCTTGCGACTCGGACAACGTGGCGATCTCGAGGTGGGCGTCACGCACAAACTCGCTGCGCGGGAAGCCGGAGATCAAGGCGTGCATCAAGCGGATCGCCTCGCGCGATGAACCGGCTTTGGCGTAGGCGAGCCCGGCGCGATAGCGCGCAAGGTCGGCGTGCTCGAATGACGGCCAGCCCGCGGCGACCTTCTCGAACATCGCGCCGTGGCGGCCGTAGTTGGTGGAGTCCTGCGCCACCGCCGCCTCGGCTTCGCGGTAGTAGCTGACAGGGATCGCCGCCGCCGCGCGCCGCGCCAGCGAGTCGGCCCCGGCGCGCTGCGCGATGCCAAGTGCCTGCTGGTAGGCGCCGCCGGCATCGTTGAAGCGCTCGAGGCGGAAGAAGGCATCCGCGCGCAGGCTGGCCGCGGCGGGGGCGTGACGGTCGTTCGGGCGGTTCTCGGCGAGGTGGCCGAAGTCGGAGGCCGCGCGCTCGTACCACGCGTGGCCAAAGGCGAGGTTGCCCTGGCGCCACATCAAGTCCGCGGCGCGCTCATGCTCGGGGAAGCGCGCGAGCAACTGGTCGGCCGCTTCGATCACCGCCCGGGCGAGCTTGTCGTTGACCGGGTTGGGGCTCCCACCCGATGAACCCGGGGTGGTCTGGTACCACGTGTCCGTCACGGCGACGCGCTGCAGCAGCGCCACGGTGGCGATGCTGTCGGGGCCCAGCCGTGCCGCGGCGGCGTAGTGGTCGAGTGCCCGCGAATAGAACTGCAACTGCGCGCTGCACTCGCCGGCCTGCAGCTCGAGCGCGGGCCGTAGCGCATCCTTGGGGAAGTTGGACATCACCGTCTCGTACAGTTGCAACGCCTTCTCGTAGTCCTCGGGCGCGCCCGTCAGGCGCGCGTCACGATGGGTCTGGCGCGCCACGAACGTCCAGGCCTCGCGCGCGAAGCGCGAACCTTCTTCACGCAGGGAGTCCGACGACTGCGCCGTGGCCCACTCGCTGCCGGGCGCGAACTTCGGCGCGTACTCGAGCCGCGAGGAACGTGCCAACGCCTGGCGGTCCCAGCGCTGGTAGGTCTCGATCACGCGTTGTGCGCTGAGCAGGGCATCGGGCTCGAGCGGGTGACGGCTGATCAGCAAGCGGTCGGCATCCGCTGCCTCGGCATACAAGCTGTAGCGGCGGTAGTGCTGCGCCAGCGAGCGCAACAACCGCGTCTCGTAGGGGCGAGTGCCGAGCGAGTCGAAGTACTGCGCGAACGCCTTGGCGCCCCCGGCGCGGGCGATGGTGTGGACGAGGTAGGCCTCAGCCTCACCCGCGAGATCGACGCGCGTGTCGACGTGGCCGCCGGCCGCATAGAGATCGAGGATCGAGCGGAAGGCATCGGCGGCGCCCATGAAGCGGTCGAGGCTGAATCGCGACCAGCCGAGCTTGTACAGCGAGATGGCGCGCAGCGTCGTGTCGGCGCCTTCGGCGGCGTGCTCGTAGTGAGGGATGCACTCGGCATAGCGATGGTCGTTGAAGGCGACGTCGCCCATGCGCGCGTAGGACTCCTGCGCGTAGCGCGACTGCGGGTACTCGGCCACCAGCTGCGCGAACATCGGCGTCGCGGACGGATCGGCGTTGTCGGCGAGGATCATCGCGGCGTTGAACATTGCGGCATCGAGATGGTTGAAGTCGCGGTCCTCGGCGAGGATCGTGCGGTAGAGCGCCAGCGGCTCGGCCGCATCGAGCGTGGGCAAGGCGATGTGACTCGCGCCAGGAGTCGCCTCGTTGCGAACGAAGTGCGCCATCTGGTCGCGGAACTGCTCGCGCGCGGTGGTCATCGCGAGATCAGCGAGGCGGAAGCGCATCTCGCCGCGCACCGCGGACTGCGGGTGGCGTTCGAGGAAGCCGCGGAACTCGGCGGTCGCCGTGTCGCGCCACTGCCGCGCCTCGGGCGTCTCGGCGCCGGTGTCGAGGCTATCCGCCGCGGCCGCGAGTGGTCCCGAACGGTCGAGGCCCACGCTGATGCCATACGCCGAAGCTGCGAGTCCATAGTCGAGGCCTTCGCGTTCCCCCTCGAGCGTCACGAGAGCGCGCGCTACGGCATCGTGGGCCACGTGCTGGCGCAGGGTGGCGTCCGCGAGCGAGAGCGAATCGGCAGCGCGAGCGCATGCCGCGGCGCGCGCCTCGAGGCGGTGCAACGAGCCGGGCATCGCCACCGCAAGGCTCGAGTCGATGCTCGCTTCAAGCCGGTGCGCCCACGCCAGTGCGTCGTGAGCATCCGCAGCCTGCGCGCGTGCGCGGTCGATGATGCCGGGGCGCCAGGCCTGGTCGTACGAGCGCGCGATCAGGCCGGGCGCTTGTGCTGCCAGTTGCTCCGCCGCAGTGGTGACCGCATCGAGCAGCGTCTGTTCGCTGGCGAGCAATGAGTCGGGCGAAGGATAGCCGGCGGGCACCGCGAGCGGACGCAGCGGCGTCGGCCCGTCGATGTTGAAGTGCCGCATGGCCAGCATCCAGCGCAATTGGTCCGCGCCGCGCGCGAGCAACCCGGAGACGCGTGAGACGATGTGGTGGATGGAGGCATCGCGTAACGACTTCAAGTTCGCATCGACCCGGTCGAGGGCGGCGCGCAACGAATCGAGATGCGCGGCGCGGGCGGCGAGCTGCACCGACTCGTCGTGCACCTTGCCGAAGCCGTGCTCGAGGTAGTGCGTGTGCAACGCCACATCGCGGCGCAGTTCGGCGATCGCGCCGTCCGCGCGCTCGAGCGCGTCCTGCGACTCATCGAGCCGCGCCCGCGAGATCGCCAGCGCACTCGACTCCGAGGCATTGGGCGGGGGCACCTGCCAGCGCGGACCCGCGGCGGGTGCCAGCGCGTCCAGTGGCGGTACCGAAACGTCGGGCGTGGCGTCGAGATTCGTGGCGGCCGCGGCGAGGCTGGCCGTCCAAGCCTGGACAGCGCTGGCGTCCAGTTGCAGCGCTTCCGTCGCAGCGGCGCCCGAGTTCCAGGCACTCCACACGGGCGCGTAGTTGAGTTGCTCGATGAAGCCGCGCAGGCTGTCACCCTCGGTCTGCCATTCGGCCGCGGTGCGCTCATAGTGTTCACGCGCCGTGGCCCACTGGCCGGCGTCCATCGCCTGGCCGGCCAGCGCCATCAGGACTTCGCGTTGCGCCGCGTACTCCGGGGAGTCGGCAAGTATTCCCGAGAGGATCACCCGGCTCGTGGTGGTGTCCCCCCGCTCCAGCGCCACGAGGCCGCGCAGGTGGCGCGCGCGCGGCTCCCATCGGCTGAGCAGCGGCACGCGATCGAGCAGGGGCAGGGGATCGTTGCCCTGCTGCAGGGCGAGCGTGGCGAGCCGCACCCATGCAGCACCCGCGAGGTCGCGGCCGAGCATCGTGGTGGTGTCAAGTTGAGCGAGTGCTTCGAGCTCGCGCTGCGCCGCGCCGGAATCGGCGCTCGCCGCCCGATAACGCTCGAGGCTACCGAGCGCAGCCGAGCCGATCGCGGGATCCGCGAGTTGGGCAAGCGCGCCGCCCGCGTTCGACTCCGCTTCGAGCAGGCTGAGCTGGAAGGCGATCCACTGGGTCCAGGGACCGGAGCCCTGCCATGCGGCCACGGTGTGCGCGAGCTGCACGAAACGCTCGCGACTGCCCGATGCGAGATAGGCATTGCCCAGCAGGAATGCGGCCCGATCGGCACCGTTGAAGGTGGAGCCCGCGCTGAAGTCGAGCGGCTCGAGACATTCGATGACGCCGCGCGTGTTGCCGAGCCGCTGTTCGGCGGCGGCGCGGCGCAGGCGCAATTCACTCGCGGCGGTCGCGTCGTGGCTCACCGGGATCACGCGCGAGAGCGTCGAGTCGGGCGCAACGGGCGGAGCCGTGAGCGCCGGCTTCACGCGCGGCTTCGCCGTGCGCGCAAGCGCCGGCAGCGGAGCAATCGCCCACGCCGCGACGATGGCGACCATGGCAATGGCGCGCGTCGAGACCCAACGGTCCTTCATGGACATGATCGACCTCATGGCTCCGAGCCCTGAGCGGCCCTTAAGGCACCCGCGCGTCGTTCAACCAGGTGGTAGCGTGGATGGCGGCGGCGCCTTCGTCGTGGACCGTCGAGAGATCGAGTCGCAACAGCGTCAGCCTGTCCCGCGCCGGTTCGAGCGTGACGTAGCCGGCGCTCGCCGAAGCGGCGGTGCCACCGGCCAGCGACACTTCGATCACCTGCTCGCGCGGCTCGACATAGCCGTGGAACACCTGCACGGCGCCGCCCTGCCGCAGCGCCGCAAGCTGCTCCGGCGACAGCGGAACCGAGATCGATGAGCCGTCCTCGAGGTTGATCGCAACTTGTGAAAGCAGAGTGGATTGCGGCACTCCGCTCAGAACGATGGCGAGGGCTGTTCTCTGGTCGCCGGTGAAGTCGTTCTGGAGGATCCCGAGCCGCGAGCGCTGGGCCGCGAGCGTGCGGTCCAGCTGGTCGAGCTGCGACTCGAGGTCACCGAGCTGCGTGACGCTCGAAAGCAGTTCGCGCTGCGATTGCGTGGCCGCCGCGAGCGTCACCGAGTCCCGCTCGGTCCTCACCTGCGCCACCATATCGCGGTAGGCGAGGAAGCGCGGATCGATCGCCGTAGCGCCACCCTCGCGCTGCACGCGCTGCTCGCGCAGGCGGTCCAGTTCGCCGCGCAGGAAGTCGCGGTTCTCACGCAGGAAGCGCAGCGTCGCGGGTTTGTCGTTCTGGGGCCGCGCGCGTTCGACGCGCACTTCGGTCACCGTCTCGGCGCGTGCCGGGAGGGACGCGATCGCAAGCGTGGCCGCGGCGAGCAACGCCGTGCCGCAGGCGCGAGCCGACGACTGTGAAGGGACAGCGCGACGAGTGGTCGTCATGATCACCCTCTCCATGTGCGGCGGACCTTGGCGGCGGCGGCGTCCACGACCACGAACAGCGAGGGCTGGTTCGGGGCGGTGTAGACGAGCGTCCAGGTGGTGCGGTCGGGATGCTCTTCATCGAACGCCCCGCGCATCAGCAGCATGCTGCTCAGCAGGCAGCCTGGCTGCTGCTTGAACACTTTGCCGGCTTCGTTCGCGGCGGCGGCGATCGCGGCGTCGCTGTCGATCCAGCCCGCGGCCACCGGCGGCGCTTCGAACTTCATGTCGAGGTTGGAGGCCGTGACCAGGCGGCCCTCACGCACCGAGTAGCCGCGCGCCCTTTGGCCGCTGGCGGAGTAGAACAAGTAGCCCCAGCGGGGTGCGGCGCCGCCCGGGGTCAGTGTTTCGTCGTTCTCGAGGTAGACCAGCACGGCATCGCTCGCCCACGACTGCGCGGCCGCCGTGGCGATCTCGAGGCCCGCACGCGCGCCCACGGGCGCGTCGTCCGCCGCCAATGTGGGGCGCACGCACGCCAGCGTCAGCAGGAGCGCGAGCGCTGTGGCGCCACGCTGCAGCGCGGAGGCGTGCCGGGTGTTCGTGGACTCAGATCCATTGAGCATCGGCGACCTCCTAGAAGAGCAGCAGACTGCCCAGGGTGAACTCGATGTTGTTGTTCTTGCGCCGCGCGCTGCCGGTGCCGGATGAGAAGCGGTAGTCGCGCACTTCCCAGCGCATCGCCGTGCGCTTGGACATGTACAGCGTGGTGCCGGCGCCGTAGTTGATCGTGGGCTCGGACTCACCGCGCATGATCGCGGAGCCGAGGCCGCCGCTCAGGTAGGGGACCATCTGCCGCCCGGGGAGCAGTTCGTAGGTGGCGATCAGATGGTAGAACAGCATGTGGTAGCGCTCGGCCTCGAGCGACAGGTCGAACAGCGACTCCACGATCTCGGCCGGGCGATTGACGTGCGTCCAGGCCAGGCCGCCTTCGACCTGCACGCGGTCGAACACGTAGTAGCCGAGCCGCCCGCCGAGCACGAGCGAGTTGGACTTGCGGTCAAACGCATAGCCACCCGCGTACCCAGCGAGGATGAAGCTGCCGGTGCGCGAGTAGATCTTCTTGTTGGGGCGGAACTCGAGATCCGAGAGGTCGTCGAACTCGCGGCACAGCGAGGAATGGACCCAGGCGGTCTCGTTGTCGGAGAGGCGGATGTTGTACCACGGGCCGCTTTTGGCGATGACCTTGAACTCGGCGCCGCCGGGGTAGACGCCGGAAATCGAAAAGGTGTCGCCGGGGCCCGAGCGCACGACGTTGCGCTCACCGCCACTCAGGCGCACCTTGCGCACGCCGGTGATGCGGGCGTTGGCGACGGCGGGAGCCGTGGCCGTGGCGGTAGCACCGGAATCAGTCGTGCTCGCCTCAACGGGTAAGCTCGTGGCGGACTCGCTTGCGGGTGCCGCGAGGCTATCGGCGAGCGGCGCCGGCGTCTCGCTGCCGGCTTGCGCGCACGCGGCCGAGCCTCCGGCGAACCATGCGGCGGCCACGACGCACGCGAGCCACCGCGCCGCTGGGATCCGCTGGAAGTTCCGGGCGTTGAGCTTCGTCATGACATCCCTTTCATCGGCGGCCGTAGACGCGGGCGAGTTCGAGCCTGGTGCTCCACTCGCTGAATCGTTCGTTCTGGAAGACGATGGCACTGCCACTGCGATGCGCGGTGTCGAGCGAGAACTGCTGCCGCTCGACTTCCACGGCCGCGGACCACGCTCCCGGGAGATGGCGCCGCAGCGCGAACCCCATGCCGCTACTCCATGTATCGACTGGGGCCAGCCCTACCTCGATGCCAGAACCGCCGCCCGTGCCCGCGATCGTCACGTGATCGGGCGCATAACCCAGATGCAGCCGTCCGATCGTGCCAAATGCATCGAGGCGCACGCCGAACGTCTTCCACAACTGCGCGCGCCCCTCGAGATCGAAGCGCGTGGCGCGCACGCTGGGGTCGCTGACACTGGCCTGGGCGATGTGCTGCGTGGTCCGTGCCTGCGAGGCGCGCAGCCCTGCGCCAAACCTGCCCATGCCGGCGAGCGCCTGAACCCCCAGTGCGGCGCGCGGCGTGACGTTCCATTCGTAGTCGGCGAGGTGGCCATCGAACTGCGTGGCGCCGGTGAGGCCGCCGATCGCCAGCCATGGTCCCGGCAACACCGCATCGACGACCGGCCCGAGCGCGTGCGCGGGTGACGCGAGGCACGCGCAGCAGCACGCGACGGCGATGGCGACGCGCGCATGGAACCTCGTAATGAAAGCGGAACGCGTCATGGCGCCGGCGTTCCCTCGACGTAGACTTCCAGTCCGGCGGGCAGCACTTCCTGCTCGTGGGAGATGAAAGGCGTGATCAAGATGGAGTCGGCCCCGCTGTCCAGCTCGATGCGCTCGCCACTGCCGAGGTAGCACAGCAGGAACAGCCGCGAGGCGGCGGCCGAGTCCATCGGGGCTGTGGCACTGAAGGAGAAGTCGAGCGGCTGGATCAGGTGGTCCCACCCCGTGACGGCACGCGCGGAACGGCCGAGCGAGCGCGAGTGCGCGAGGATCTGGTCGATGTTGCGCGCCATCTCGGTGCGCGGCACATCGGGCGACATGCCCATCGCCACAGCACCGAGCGAATCGGCGACGCGCAGCTCGGCGACGGCGAAGCCGGTGAGTACCGAGCGGTAGGTGACCGTGGCATGCATCGTGACCGGCAGGGCTGCCCCCGCGGTCACGAGCTGGTGCGCGAACGGATTCGAGCTCGCGATGTCGACGCGCGTCCAGCGCTCCTCGATCGTGGGCTTGTCGAGACAGCCCACGATCGTGGTCGCGCCGCACAACAGCACGGCCATCGCGACACGCCGCATCGACTGGTGTGAGTAGCTCATGAGCGGTCTCCCTGTGCTCGCTAGCGGACCAGCACCAAACGCTGGGTCAGTTCACGGTCGCGGTCGCGCAGCCGGACGAAGTAGACGCCGGGCGCCATGCGCGCGCCGCGCTCACCCGCTCCGTCCCACACGACTTCATTGCGGCCCGGGGTGAAGGCTTCGTTGAAGCGGCGCACCACGCGGCCCGCCGAGTCGTACAGTTTGAGTGAGGCGTTCGCGGCTCCGGCCTGGGGCAGCACGAAGGCGATTCGCGTGGAGGCCACGATGGGGTTCGGAGTGCCGCCGATCAGCAGGGCCATCGCCGGCAGGGCGGCACTGCCGCCACTGACACGAAAGGCGGTGCTGGCGGTGGCGGTGGGGCCACCGGCATAGCGCGAGGCCGCGGTGATCTTGAGGATGACGTCGCCCGATCCGGCGGCCGCCGCGAGATCGCCCTCGGAGATCGCCACGGAGTGAGCACCCGCGGACAGCGTTCCGGCCGAGCGGTGGAGCAGCGAGGCGCCGGTCTGCGCATCGACGAAGTCGAGGCTCACCTGCGCCGGGTCGGTCAGCGTGAAGCGCGCGGCCGGGGTCTTGCCCTCGGTCACGGCGAGGTCGGCGACATCGACGCCGAGGTTCCACTGGCGCACGCCGCTCGCATCTCCCCACTGCTCGAGCGACACGGCGACCGGCCTGCCACTGCGCGTAACGGTGTTGTCGCGATGGTCGCGCACGGTGAAGAACGGCACGCGGAAGCTGCGCGGGCGCGCGAGGTCGCCACGCAATTCCGCGAGCGGCGCCATGTCGGCGCCGAACTTCTTGATCACACCCCGGTTGGGTGCCGCCGCATAGAGGTTGCCCCACTGGTCGGCGTCGAGCGAGGTAATGACATCCGCGTCGCTCTTCGCATCTGCGACCCACTGAAGGCTCGTGCCGGTGTTGTGCAATTGGACGATGCGCTGCGTGTGCGCGTCGGCGACGAATACATCCATCGTGCTGGCACCTTCGGAGCGGCCGGCGGTCAGGGCCATCGGGCCCGCGAAGTGCCCGACGCCTGAGCCGAGGTCGCCGATCGTGCACACCAACCGGGCCCCCGTGGGTTCCAGCGCATACGCCATCACGCGGCTCTTGCCGGTGTCGGCGACGTACATCCAGTCGTCGCCGCTGACGAACGGCGTGCCGCCATCGGAGTAGCTCACGTCGTAGGGGCCGCTCAGGCCCTTGACCTCGAACACCGGCTTGAGCGCGATCTCGCCGAACTCGGTGCTCGCCTGCAGCACGAGCACGCGGTTATTGCCGGTGTCGGCGATGTAGACGCGATTCGCTTCATCGACGCTCATGCCACGCGGGTTCGACAGCGCGCCGAACGTCTGGCCCTGGCCATCATAGGCCCGCAGGGTGCGGCCCATCTCGCCGAACACCAGGCGGTTCCACTGGGGATCGGAGACGATCTGGAAGGTACGCGTCTCGACATAGGGAAACACGCTGTACACGTCGGTGCTGCCCAACGTCACTGTCGCATAGGGGTCAGAGAACAGGTCGCGCCCGACCTGCTGGCGCGAGACGCCGCGCGTCAGCGCATCGAGTCCCCAATCAGGCGCGATGCGCGTGGGCGCGAAGGTCGCCGCCGGGGTAGTGGCGGCGGAGATCACGGATAGACTAAGTGTCAGCAGCAGGGCACGTCGCACAGGCAGCTCCTCTTTCGGCACCTGCTCGGCTAGAAACGGAAGTCGATCCCCGTTTCGAGAATGTCCGCCGAGTAGTTGGTGTTGTTGAAGTAGCGCTCGTAGTCGAACGTCAGGTTGAAGTTCCGCAAACCCTTGGTCTCTGCAGCGAGTTGTCCAAGGTCGAAATTCAAAGTGACGCCGAACAGATGTGAGGACAGTGGTCCCAGCCGGTAATCGCCCGTCAGGTAGCCATCGACGCCGCTCGTCGCCACGTATTCGGGGCGATAGAAGTCGGCTGCCGACTGCGTGTAGAAGCGGTACTGGTACTGGGCGAACAGCCCATGGGTGAGGTACTGGCTCAACTGCGTGCTGGTCTCGTGGGACAGCACGCCCCAGTCGTCGGTGTAAAAGCGGTAGTCGAGCTTGAGGCTCGAACGGTTCGGCAGGTACTGGTTGAGCTTGACGAACGCATCGCGGCGGTCGCGGCGGCGCGGGTGGTTCTCCGGCACGCTGCTGCCACCGGCATACACGCGCCGGTAGGGGTTGTGCTGCAGCCCGTCGACGATGTTGTCCTCGATGCCGAAGCGCACCATCGTGGTCGAGGTCAGGATCTGGGTGGCCACGGCGTTCCAGTGGAGCGTCTTCTTGCGGTCGCCAGCCGAGATCGTGTTGTCGTTCGACAGCGGCTCGATGTCGTCCCAGCCATAGCTCGTCCCGACGGAGACATTGAGCTGGTCGTTGCGCAGGTCGCGGTTGAACGACCCGCCGAGCTGGCGCGCGAGGTAGTCGCTCTCGATCGAGTGGTAGTAGTTGAGTGCGGCACCGCCACGGGTCATCGATCCTTCAAACTCGTTGCGCGTCTTGGTGAAATCCTGGAAGGCGTTGCCGCGGATCGGCCTGCTCGCCGTGGTGATGGCGTCGACGGCCTCCTGGCTGCCCGCCGGCGCTTCAATGCCGGGGACCGTCACGCGCTCGTTGTTCCAGTGCAGCATCAGCCCGCCCTTGTCGCCCATGGGCAGTGAGACGTCCTGGATGAACGAGCGCACGAGCACGTGCTTGGAGTCGACGAACATGCGCATGAGGCCATTGGCTGCCTGGGGGTCGGTCGAGTCCGCGGCAGCGCAGGGCGTTGCCACGGCAGCACACAGGCCGAGGGCGATGACATGGGACGCGCGCCGGTGGTTCACTTGCACGCGCAACCTCCGCCTTCGCCGCCGTTGCCGCCGGTCGAACCTTCACGCGCCTCGAACGCCTTGGTGCGGCGCGCTTGGCGCTTGGCGTCCTGCTTGAACGACATGATCGGGTCGGCGAGGTTCTCGCGCTGGTAAGCCTGCACCGAATGCGCGGCGCAACCGCTACCACCGGCGAGCATCGCGGCCAGTGCTGCCACCATCGCGAGGCGCTTGAGCAGCGCGAGCGCGCCCGCCGTATTGCGCGTGAGCGTCACGTTCATCCCACGAGCCGCGCTCATCGTCCGCTCCCCGCTTCGGCATCGGCCGCGGCGGGAGTGGCCTGCGCGCCGGACTGACGCACCTGCGTGGCGACCGCGGCCAGGCCCTGCGCGTCCGAACGGCTCGTCGTGTAAACAATGTGACCGTTGCGATCGAGCACCAGCGTAAGCGGCACGCGCTTCAGGTCGAGTGCCCGCGCGAGGCCCTTGGGGCCGTCGTGCGCCACCGTCACCGCCACGCTCTGCGCGCGGCAAAAGCGGCGGGCGTTCTCGATGTCCTGGTCGATCGAGATCGCGACGATACGCGAACCCGACGGCGCCAGCTCGGTCTGCAGGCCACCGAGCCGCGGCAATTCGCGGCGGCACGGCGCGCACCAGCTGGCCCAGAAGTTGACCACGACGACTTCGCCCTGCAGCGACCCCAGCGTCAGCGTCTTGCCATCGAGCGTGTGTACGACATGCTCGCGCAAGGCGCGTTCGGCTTCGGCGGCGCTGACGCCCAGCCCCGCGACGGAGCCCGCAGCAGCGGGCGCGGCCAGCGCGAGGCCCAGCACACCCGCGAGCACCACGCGCGACCAGTTGGGTCGCGGCGTGGGCCGCGCGGCGGCTGCGGCAGGAACATCCATGTGTGTGAGCGTCATGGTTCGAAGGCTCCTAGTTGCGGTACTGGGCGCCGAGCAGCACCCACAGGTTGAACTTCCGCTGCTCCTGCGGCGTCAGCACGGTCGTGGAGTCCGAAGCAGCCGGGTGCGAGCCGAGCCCCGCGTGCGTGCCCAGACCCATCACGTAGTCGATCAGCTTGGAGCGGCGCGAGAACGGCGGGTCGGTGACGTTGGTGCCGTGCATGCCCATCATCTCGCCGGACAGGTTCACGTAAGCGCGGGGGAAGATGCGCATGCGCACGGTGTCCGGCACCGCGGTCAGGTCGAGGTTGCCCGGTGCCGCCGTGGTGTCGGCGCCGACGATCGTCGTGTGGTGACAGCTCACGCATTTGGCTTCGACGATCGGCCCAATGTCGTTCAGGTAATCGATCTTGATCCAGTTCGCGGCAGCGACGTTCAAGTCGACCGGGGCGTGGGTGGCTGCCATCGGGTTCGCGTTCGTCACCACCGGTCCGCCGACGTGACGGTCCTCGTGACAGCCGACGCAGCGGTTGAATTCTTCGCCCGGGCGCACGGCGAGATGCGTGCGCTTGACGACGAAGCCGCGGCCGAACTGGTCGAGCGTGGCGAAGCTGATCGGCGTGTCCGCCGGCACCTTGATGCGGAAGGAGCCGTCGGACTCGACGGGCGCGAAGCCGATGATGCGGCGGCGTTCGAAGTCGTTCGCCGAGAAGTCATTCCCATCACCAGGGCGCGTCGGGATCGAGGCGATGACGGCGATACTGTCGATGGCATCCACGCCCTTGACCGGTCTTTCCTGGCCGTCGTTCGTGCCGCGATTGAAGACGTCTTGTGCGAGGAACACGCCGTAGTCTTTGGTGTGGTCGACGGTCGAAGCGATCACCGGCGGCTTGGCGTGCGGCGCCAGCAACTGGGCGTCGTACTCCTGCGTGTTCGGGTCGTTGTAGAGGAACGTCAGGCTGGCGACGGTGAAGGTCGCGGGGTCGCCCACGGTGCGGCCACCGGCCTGCCTCAGGCTGAAGGTGTAGAGCCCGTAGTCGGCGTCTTCCTCGGTCGCCGCCGGCAGGGTGTAGGAGGCGACGTACTTGTTGCCACCCAGCGGCCGCGGGTACTTGAAGGCGCCATTGGCCCACGGCATGCCGTCGGTATTGACCTGCGGCGTCAGGCGGTTCCAATGCAGGTCGTCGCCGCCGGAGTCCGGGTCGGCGGGGCCCTGCTCCAGCTTGAGCACCGCCAGCGGACCCGCGTCGCCCTCGACTTCGGTCGACTCGATCGCGATCACGCGGCCATCCGGCGTCGGCACGGCGTGGAAGAAGTTGCGCCCGTGGGGCCCGAAGAAGTGGAACGTGCCCGTGCCGTCCGGATTGGTGAAGAACAGCGGGAAGCGATTCATGGTTCCGAAGTGCTCCCACCGCGTATAGGCGATGCGGCCGTCGGGGAGCAGTTCGGGATCGAAGTCGTCACTCTGGTTATACGAGATGCGCTCGATGTGGCTGCCGTCGGCGTCGCAGGTGTAGAGGTGCTCGGAGCGGGCGTGGTTGTACTCGTCCATCTCGCTGTCGCGCGAGCTGGTGAACAACACGCGGCCGTCGGGCAGGTAGAGCGGGTCGAAGTCATCGCCGCCGCCGCTGGTGACCTGGTGAAGCCCGGTGCCGTCGGCCCCGATCTCGTAGATGTTGTGGCTACCGCCGCCCGAGGGCCGCATCGAGAACATGATCTTCTTGCCGTCGAACGACACCGCCGGATCCGACACGGATGCCCCGGTGAAGCTGGTGAGCGGCGTGACGATGCCGTCGGGCGCGATCGGCGAGAGCTTGAACAGGTTGCCGGGCGCGTTGGTGCGGTTGAGCGTCTCGGTCGCGGTGGACTTCACGAACACCAGCGCATCGGTGGTCGGCGAGTCCTGGATCAGGTCGGACGGAGCGCTCTGCATGCAACCGGTCAGGGTGAACTGCAGCGCGAGCGCTGCGGTCACCGACGGGAGGAGCATTCGAAAGGCGCGATGCGCGGGATGTTTGAGCATGATGGTGCGGTGCCCTCGGGTCACGGTGGCGCAGGTCACGGTTTGAGCGTGCGATAGAAGACCAGGGCAATCGTCTCTTCGCGGTAGTCGTACGCGACGAGCCCGTGGCGGTACTGCTGCCGTCCGATGACAGTCATTCCGAGCATCTCGGCGCGCAGCGCGAGATCACCCCGGACAAAGAATTCGAGTCCGCCGCCGTAGGTGAGCGTGTTCTTCGTCACCGGGTCGGCGTTGATGGAGCGGCCTGGCAACACGACGGTCATGCCGTAGCCGGTGGTCGCGTAAGGCTGGAAGCGGCCCGGCAGCGGCTTGCGCACCACGGCACTGAAGCGGTGCACGATCGCCTGCACGGCGTGGTTCGGGTTGTGGCCGATCGAGGCTTCGTAGCCGAGCCACGAGTTCGGGTTGTAGGCGGCGCGCAATTCGAACAGGCGCTCGGAACCGAGCCTGCCGACGCCCGGGGAGATGCCGAGCCGGTGGAGGTAGGGGCGGACACCGCTCTCGAGCCGGTACGGATTGGCCGCGAGTGCGGGGACCAGGTGCTCGAGCCCGTCCGGCGCCACTTCGCCCGCGCGCGCGACCGCGGGGCGCGACAGCGCCGCGATCACGAGTGTCAGCAGTGCGACGTGTTGCCAGTGGCGCTGCGAGTTCATTGAATCACCCCGTGCTGGATCCAGGTGCGAATGGCCTGGTATCCCGGATCGTCGGTGGTCGCGAACACCTTCACGCTGTGCGGTACGCCGCCGGCGCTGAGTGCGAGTGGCTTGGTCAGGATGTGGCTCGAGTCGCGGACGGTGGGCAGGACTTGCAGCACGACCTGGTCGAAGTCGTACTGCGTGTTCTTGGCGCCTGCGGGGGAGAGTTCGAGGGTTCCGCGGATCCCTCCGCCGTGGCAGTCGCCGCCCGCGTCACAACCGTGCTGGATCAGGATCGGCTCCACCGCCTGGGCGAACTCGGTGTAGTCGAGACGCAGCGTGTTGCCGCCCGAAGGCGCGGGGGGCGGAGCGGTGGGATTTTGGCAACCAGCCAGGCACACCAGCGGCGTGAGCATCAGCACGATGGCGATCGCGCGGATGCTGGAATTCCGGTCGGTGTGGTGGCCCTGGATCACGCACTTTGCTCCTCGTCCGTTGCGTTTCGCATCGCAGCAACCGCGAATCGACGGTGGAGCGGGCGCCCCGAAGATGTTCGGACGCCCCAACAACCGACTCGGACTGCTGCACCTACGCGGTGTTCATCGTCCCCTCCGGTGGGATTGGCGGGCCCGGCAAGCGCAAGGTCCGTGCCCCGCGCGATGCCCCCCGCGGCGGGTGAGATTTCGCGATGCTCCACACGGTTGCGCCGCTGCGACATGCGGCAGCGATCGCAACCGCGATGGGCGCGGGGTCGGTGGGGGCCGTGCGCATTGCGACCGCGATCC
>JAYSRO010000493.1:0-9045 GCA_043720995.1 Candidatus Eiseniibacteriota bacterium | reverse complement strand
GTCGATCCAGTTTGCACCTGGAGCGCCATTGGAGCGGTTAAAGTTGTCGAGTACCGCCGTCTGCGGAAAGCCGCCCACCGGTGCGCTCGCTGAGATGGCCACGCTGGCCGTGTCGCTGCCGCCGCGTCCATCGCTGACCGTGAGGATCGTGGCGAAGTTGCCGGCGGTTGCGTAGCTGTGACTCGCCAGCCGGCCCAGGGCCGTGCCGCCATCGCCGAAGGCCCAGGCGAAGCTCAACGAGTCGTTGTCGGCATCCGTCGATGCGGCGCCGGAGAAATTCACGAGCAACGGTGCGACGCCACTCTTGGGTAGGCCCACGGCGTTGGCCACGGGCGGTGTGTTGGGCGGTGCCGTGGCGGCGATGGCGACGCTCGCGGTGTCGTGGCCGCCGCGTCCATCGCTGACTGTGAGGATCGCCGCGTAGTTCCCCACTGCCGTGTAGTTGTGGTTCGCGAGGCGGCCCAACGCGGTCCCGCCATCACCGAACGCCCAGGCGAAGCTGAGTGAGTCGCCATCGGCATCCGTGGAGTTGGCGCCCGAGAAGCTGACACTCAGGGGGATCAGTCCGCTCTGGGGGGCGGCGGTGGCGTCGGCGAGCGGCGCGTTGTTGCCGGGAGCCGTGGCCGAGACCGCCACGCTCGCGGTGTCGCTCCCCCCGCGGCCATCGGTGACGGTGAGGAGGGCAGCATAGTTGCCCACGGCGTCGTAGCTGTGGCTTGCCAGCCTGCCCGTGGCAGTGCCGCCATCGCCGAACGTCCAGGCAAAGGCCAGCGAGTCGTTGTCGGAGTCCGTGGAGGTGGCGCCGGAGAAGCTGACGTCCAGCGGTGCCAAGCCACTCGGGGGCACACCGGCTGCCCTGGCCACCGGCGCGTGGTTGACGGGTGCTGCGATGACCGTCAGCGCGCGCGTCGAAGTGTTGTTCGTCTCGCTGGTCTCGTAGACCGCCGCGAGTGAATCGGCCGTCAGCCGCAGCGTGAACGTCCCCACCGTGGGCAGTGTGGCGTCGCGTTCGATCACCAGGCTGCTCAGTCCGGGTACGACGGTGTCCCCCTGCGCGACCACGGTGCTGCCCGCACGCAACACCCAGCGCGACACCGGCGCCGGCATGCGCCCGGTGTTGTTGAGCGTGATCGAGTAGTGCGCGGACTGCCCGGCGATGGGTGACGCCGGCGCGACGGTGACCGCTGCGGCGTTCAGGTCGATCTCGGGCCAGATGTCGACCTTGGCCGTATCGCTCACCGCGCCCTGTGGGTCGCTCACGCTGAGCTTCACGCGCAGGTGGACGCCGGTGCCGTCATCGTGGTTCTCGCCGACGAATGACGCGTTGGCTCCCGTTACGTTGAAGTTGCTCGGGTGCAGGTGATTGTTGTGGATGAGGTCGACGACCCAGATAAAGGCCAGCGAGTCACTCGGGGTCTGCGCGTCGACGGCCGTACCCGTCATCGCCACCGTCTGCCCGGCGTAGTAGAAGGAGTTGTTGAGCGGAGCGACGATCGTGGCGACCGGCTTGGTGTTGACGTTGGATGTCACGTTGCCGCCGCCAAAATTGTCGAATCGCGATCCGGTCGCGGTGTCGTAGGAGATGCCGATGCGCCCGCCCGCTGCTGCGTAGGCCCACCCGGCGACTGAGAAGGTTCCGATCACGGTGCTGTTGCGGAACACCTGCACGGACCCGTTGGCCAGCGCGCGAGCGCCAAAGCGGTCACCTGCGACGAACCCCGCTCCCGTTACCGTACCGATGGTGGTCCAACCGACGCCCGTCTGGAGCGTGTAGACCGTGACGTTCGAGCTGCCGCCATTGAGCGTGACCTCGATGTGCCCTGCACTCCACGTCGAGCCCTGCGTCTTGAGCATGAGGTTCTGCTCGAGCGAGGCCCCCGGGAAGGCGCCCAGCGTCACGTAGACTTCCTGGTCCTGCCCATAGGTCGCGCCGTTCCATTCGATGTAGCCCACCGAACTGGCGGGCGCGAGCATGTTGGCGTTGATCGAGAACGTGGCGGTCTGGTCGGCCCACTGCCCGCCGACGACGCCATTCGCGCGGTCGAAGGTGTCGAGCACCGGTGTCGAGGGGAACGCAATCACCGAAGCGCCCGCATTGATTGTGATGTACTTGACGTCCGTCCCGCCGCGGCCATCGCTGACCGTGAGTTGCACATTGTAGATGCCGGGCGTGGTGAAGACGTGCGTGGGGTTGGCCAGCGTGGAGCCCGTGGCGTCCCCGAATGCCCAGGTGATCGTCAGCGGATCACTGTTGGCATCGGTGCTGCCGCTGCTCGAGAACGAAACGGTGAGTGGAGTCGAGCCGCTGAGCGGTGTCGCCGCGATGGCCGCAACCGGGGGAGTGTTGCCACTGCCCGCGGCGGTGTAGCGGATGCGGCGGACCTGCCCTGTGTTGATCGCGACATAGAAGATGTCGCCGCTGAGCGGGTCCACCGCGAAGTCCACGGGGCCATCCGCGGTGCCGATGAAGTCGCTCACGCTGACCAGGTTGTTGTTGACGTCGAATGTCGCGAGCTTGATCCAGTCATTGCCATAGTCACCCAACAGGTACTGGCCACGGTAGGCCGCGGGGTACTGCGTGCCCGAATAGAATGTGCCGCCGGTGGCGCAATTGCCCACGAGCCCTGAGGGAATGCTGTTGGTTCCGGTCGAGTGGTTCCAGCTCGACAGCGGCGCGCGCACGGTCGAAGGATTCGTCGCGGTGCCGATCGAGCCGCACCCATTGTGCGCCGGCGTGGCGCTCTGGTAGGCGCTGAGGCTGCCGACTCCTTCGTAGCAGGGCCAGCCGAAGTTGAGCCCGCCGCTGGCGGCCACGTTGGTTTCTTCCCAGGTGTTGTAGCCGACATCGCCGATCAGCAGCGTGCCCGGACTCGCCGCCGAAGTGTCGGCACTGCCGGTGCCCGGCTTCACGGTGAAGCGGAAGGGGTTGCGCAAGCCGTAGCACCACACGCGCGACTGCGCCGAGGCGAGATTGCTGTTGGCGAACGGGTTGCTCGCGTAACCACGGCCCGTGGCGGGATTGAGGCGTAGCACCTTGCCGCCGAGCACGGTGATGTCCTGCGCGCGGAACGCCCCGATGTCCTCGTACGTTGCCGTCTTGCCGCTGCCGAACGCCGCGCCGTCGTGGCCACCGGAATCCATGTATTCGTAGTGCGCGCCATCCCCCACCGTCATCAGGAGGCTGCCGTCGCGCCCCCAGCGCAGCGAGCCTGCGCTGTGTGAGCTCGAGCACTCGAGCACGCCGGTCGTCCACGAGGTGCCCAGCAGGATGGTGCGCGAGGATGCAAGCACGGTGGCCGAGTCGGTGAAGTTGACCGTGTAGCGCGCAAGCCGGGTGAAGCCGGCGGTGTTGTTGTCGGTGCCGTTGGAGTCGGGATCCACGACGTACAACAAATAGATGTAGTGGTTGGCGTAGTACTGGGGATCGACCGCGATGCTCAGCAGGCCGGTGTCGCCGATGTTCAGTACCTCGTTGTCGGCGGCCCAGATCGCCGTCGGCCGCTTGACGCCGTTGCGCACCTCAAACACGCGGCCACGCTTCTCGGTGACAAAGAAGCGGCCATCGGGCAGGAATGCCATTCCCGTGGGATCGACGAAACCTGCGGCAGGCGCCGCATCGTCGATCGCAAAGTTAGACGGAAAGGTCGAAGCGACGGACTCGCGCTGCGCCGCCGCCAGCATCACCGCGAGAGCAAACAGCACGATGGTTGGCGCATTGCCGCGCATGACGAAGCCTCCCTGGGAGTTTGAAGCGGGGCCCGGCCACACGATCAACTGGGCGTGCTCCGGCACCACTATCCTTGTGTGCGACGGGTCGCGGCGCTGCTCGCCGCGGCCGAAGATTCACTCAACGTCCCAGCTGCGTCAAGAGCCCATCGCGACAGAGCTCAGCGCGACTTCGCCGCCCGCTTCATGGGCTTCGCGGGATTCGCCGCCTTGGTGACCTTCGCTGCCTTGCCCGCCTTGGCTGCCTTGGTCCCCGCGACCGCGTCCTCAACTTCGCGCCACTCGGCGGGCGTCAGGCTGACCTCGATCGCCTTGAGGTTGTCATCGAGCTGCGCGATCGACGAGGCGCCGACGATCGTGCTCGACACCTGCGGGCAGCGCAGCACCCAAGCGAGTGCTACGGCTGCGGGCGTCAAGGCGCGCGGGGCGCACCATGCGCCGAGGCGCTCGGCGGCGGCGATGGTTTCGGGCGTCAGCGCCTTCTCCTGCTCGAGGAAGTGCTTGAACGCTCCCGTGGCGCGGCTGCCCTGCGGAAGTTGCCCGCCGGCATACTTGTTGGTGAGCACGCCCTGGGCGAGCGGCGAGTACACGATCATGCCGATGCCATTCTTCTTGCAGTAGGCCACATGCCCGTCCTCGACATGGCGGTCGAGCAGGTTGTAACGCGGTTGGCTCGAGATCATCGGCGAGTAGCCCGCGCGCTTCTGGATGGCGACGAGTTCATCCGCGAGCTTGGGATCCTGGTCGAAGTTCGAGAAGCCGGCGTAGCGCACCTTGCCTTCACACACGAGGTCCTCGAGCGCACGCAGCGATTCTTCGAGCGGCGTCTCGGGATCGGGAGCATGGAACTGGTAGATGTCGATATAGTCCACGCCCAACCGCTGCAGGCTGTGATCGCAGGCGTCCATCATGTGCTTGCGCGAGAGGCCGCGTCCGAGTGGGCCCTCCCACATGCGGCCCAAACACTTTGTGGCGATCACGAGTTGTTCGCGCGGCAGCTCGCGGATGCCCTCGGCGAGCGCGCGCTCGGCCTCGCCCTTCGCGTAAACGTTGGCGGTGTCGAACAGGTTGATGCCCTGGTCGAAGGCCCGGCGCACGATCAACTTGGATTCGCTGCGGCCAATCGAACCGCCGTACGTCGTCCAGGAGCCGAGCGAAATCTCGGAGACCTTGAGGCCCGAGGCCCCGAGGTTGCGGTAATTCATGAAAGGCTCCTTCTATCGTGATTGAGGCCGGAGGAGTGTTCGGTTGAAGCGAGGCCTGAGCCACGCGCCGTACCAGAAGCGGGCGCGGACATGCTGCATCGCCGCGGACACTACGCCATCCGGCGCGGCATGGGAAAGCAGCTGGTGCCCTGGCCCGGACGATTGGAGTCCGGGCTAAACCTCAGTCGAGGCGAACGAGCCGGGACGTCTGCGCGGAACGCTCTGTCTCGAGCCGCGCGAAGTACACCCCGCGGGGTGCTGCCACACCGCGGTCATCACGGCCGTCCCAATCGATGGCGTAGTCACCGGCCATGGCGAGCGGGCGTTCGTACAATTGCCGCACGCGACGTCCGGCGATGTCGTAGAGCTCCAGTCTCACGCGGGACGCGCGCGATAGCTCGAAGCGCAACGTCGTCCGGGCGACGAACGGGTTGGGCGCGCTGGCGAGTGACAGCTCCGGCCGTGGGATCGGCGCGACGCTCAGCAGCGAACCCCCTGCCCCATGCGGGCCGAACACGGTGAAGCGGAAGGGTGCCGATGCCGCCACTCCCCCTGCGGCCGCGGCGTCCACGACATACCAGCGCGCGTACAACATGCGCCCGTACTGCGACGCGGCGTTGGGAATCTGCAGGGTGACCGAGCCATGGCCGCCACTCACGCCACTGCCGTCCAACATGATCGCAACTCGCGCGAACGAGGCCGTCGCGGGAATGCCTCCGCCTACCGGTGGGATCTCATCGTCGACGACGAGTACCGCAGGGGCCCCTCCCAACGCCGCATAGACGCCCACCGCGAACGTGGGATTGCCGGCGATCGCAGGCTCGAGTGCTAAGGGTGTCGGCGGTTGGCCCGAGGAACCGCTGACCCCTCCCACCAGCACTCGCGGCACCAGCTCGCTGCTCGAGAACAGCGCGGGCTGGTCGAACGGGCTCGCCGCTGCTGCCACGCGCGGGTCGGTCAGCGGCCGCGTGAGGAAGGCGACGAGTTGTGCGCGCTCCGCCCCGGACAGCCCGAGCGGAACAATGCGCGGGTCCTTGTTGGGCGCATCGAAGTCGCCGCCACGATCGTAGAACTCGACCACTTGCTCAAGAGTCGAGAAGCGCCCGTCGTGCATGAACGCCGGCCGCAGCGCCACGTTGCGCAGGCTGGGCGTGCGGAAGGCGCCGAGATCGTTCGGGTCGTGCGACACGGCGAACCGCCCCGAGTCCTCCGCCGCGGGGCGCACGCCGAGGTAGTGGAATGCCTGGTCGGTGAGCAGCGCGCCCGAGTGGCAGCCCGCGCAATTCATCTGGAACAACTGGAAGCCGATGGTTTCGTTCTCGGTCAATGTCGTGGCTTCCGTCAGCAACGAGTCTAAGGGCGATTGGTTCGAGAACAGCGTGCGCTCGTAGCTGCCAATCGCCATGGCGATCCGCGAGGCCGTGACCTCGCTGGTGCCGAACGCTTGCGCGAACAGCTCGGGGTAGCTGCGCCCCGCAAGACTGGCGGCGAGATCGGGCGGCAACGCGGTCGCCAACGCCAGCGGCAGTGCCGCGATGATGCGCGCCGTCACGTCGCCCCACTCGCGCCCCGCGTGCGCCATTTCGACACCGGAAAGTGGGGGACCCGACGCCTGGTTCTCGAGTGCTGCGCCGGTGAAGAACAACAGATCGGCGTTGTCGGGATCGAAGAACGGTCCCGGGGCGCGCCCATCCCAGAACAACCACGGCGCATAGGCCGCGTTAATGTGCGAGGGCGCCAGACGCGGCGTGACTTGCTCGTGCAGACCGAACGCCGCCGACCCTTGCAGGGCGCCGGTGGCATCGCGCGCCACGATGCCCGGTGAGCCGGTGGCGTCGTCGGCCGTACCGGTGACGGTATCGAGTCCGGGATGAGTCGCCCGCGGCGTGCCCGGCAGTGAACGCGGATCGGAGCCGCCCGCTGCGGCCTGGTGACACGAGCCGCAGGCCACGGTGCGCGAACTCGACAGTTGCTCGTCCCAGAACAATGTCTTGCCGAGCAGCGCCTTCGCCGGCGTGACGGCGCCATTGATCGGTACCGGCGGGGGCCCCAGCGGCGGCGGCAACTGGGCCGCGCCCGGATGTGCCAGCGCGCACGTCAGCAGCACGACACCAATGGGGAGCAGAGCGGGGTGGCGCATGGGTCATCAATTGTACCCACACCAACCCCCCTTCTATAGTGCGAACTCCATGTCCTCCCCGGCTCACTCCTCAACGTCACCTCCCCGCGAACCCGCCTCGACGGCCCCGGCCTTGCTGTGCCGTGGGCTGGTCAAGCGCTATGGCGAGCTGGTGGCCGTTAATGCGCTCGACCTCGAGATTCGCTCGGGCGAGTGCTTTGGCCTGCTTGGGCCAAATGGCGCGGGCAAGACGACCACGATCGAGATCCTCGAGGGGCTGCTGCCGGCGGATGGCGGCGAGGTGCAGGTGCTGGGTGGCCATTGGGGACGGGGCCGGGATCGCGAGTTGCGTGAGCGGCTCGGCATCCAGCTGCAGGAGACCAAGCTCACCGACAAGTCGAGCGTCGAGGAAACCGTCGCGCTGTTCCGCAGCTTTTATTCGCGCGGCCCCAGCGTGGACGATGTCATTGCGCGCGTCTCGCTCGAGGAAAAGCGGCGCACCTGGGTGGTCCAGCTTTCCGGCGGCCAGCGCCAGCGGCTCTCGCTCGCTTGCGCGCTGGTCAACGATCCCGAGGTGTTGTTCCTCGATGAGCCGACGACCGGGCTCGATCCGCAATCGCGCCGGCAAGTGTGGGACCTGATCGAGCAGTTCCGCCAACGGGGCGGTACGGTCCTGCTGACCACTCATTACATGGATGAAGCGGAGAAGCTGTGCGACCGTGTGGCGATTGTGGATCACGGCAAGGTCATTGCGCAGGGGACGCCGCGCGAACTGATCCTGCTGCTCGGCGCCGAGCACGTCATCGAATTCACGGTCGAGGGAGCGCTCGAGGCGCAGGAGCTCGCGAGCCTGCCGGGGGTTTCGCAGGCGCGGCGCGAAGCGGGCGGATTCGCCTTGATCGTGCGCGAGCCGCACGTGGCGATTCCGTCGCTGCTCGCAGAACTTGCGCGCCGCAACCTACCGCTCGCCCGCTTGACGACCCACCACGCGACGCTCGAGGACGTGTTCATGAACCTCACCGGACGGACGTTGCGCGATGAGTAAGCGGGGGCTGCGGGACTCGGCCCTGGGGCAGCTCACGCTGCAGCGCATCGTGACGTTTCTGCGCGAGCCTGAAGCGTTGTTCTGGGTGTTCGCCTTCCCCGTGCTGATGGCGCTCGCACTCGGCATCGCCTTCCGCAACCAGGGCCCGCAAACTTCGCACGTGGCAATCGAAGGCGGGCCGCGTTCGGCCGCGGCGATCACCGCATTGCGTGCCTCGCCCGATCTCGTGACCGATACGCTGTCGGCAGAAGCGGGCGTCCTGGCGCTACGGCGCGGGCGCATCGCGGTGTTCGTGCGCGTGCCACTCGTGGGGCCGCCCGTCATTGCCTACGACCCCTCGCGGCCGGAGACGCGGCTCGCCTACCTGTCGGTGCAGGACGCGCTCGAGCGTGGCGCCGGACGAGCCGACATCGTGCGCGCCACGACCGACACGCGCGTTCGCCCGGGCGCGCGCTATATCGACTTCCTGATTCCGGGGCTCATCGGCATGAACCTGTTGGGCACGGGGATGTGGGGCATCGGCTTTCCCATCGCGAATGCTCGACAGCAGAAGCTGCTCAAGCGCCTGGTGGCCACCCCGATGCGACGGCGCGACTACCTCCTGTCGTTGATGCTTGCGCGCATGGTGTGGCTTGCCCTCGAAGTGCTGGCCGTGCTCGGGTTCGGCATGCTCGCCTTCGGCGTCGCGGTGCGCGGCTCGTGGCCCGCGCTGGTCATCCTGTGCTTCGTCGGCGCACTGGCGTTCTCGGCGCTCGGCCTGCTCGTCGCCAGCCGCGCGCGCACCATCGAGGCGGTGTCGGGCCTGATGAACTTTGTCATGCTGCCGATGTGGTTGCTGTCGGGAACGTTCTTTCCTTCGGAGCGCTTCCCCGCGTTCCTGCAGCCGTTCGTCCAGGCTTTGCCGCTCACCATCATCAACAGCGCGTTGCGCGCCGTGATGAACGAAGGGG
>JAYSRO010000492.1:0-2074 GCA_043720995.1 Candidatus Eiseniibacteriota bacterium | reverse complement strand
GGGCCGCGCGTGGCCGGCGAGATCGTCGTGTCCCAATGCGAGCGTTCCACGCACGGCGCCATGAACGTGACTGGCGCGCGCTGCACTCCGCCGCGGCGCAGGTCTTCCACATGTACCCACGTCGGGTACATGCCGGCATGATGGTTGAGAACGCCGACCGCCCATTCGGCCGGGTAGCGCGCTTTGAGTGCTGCGCTCTGCCACGCCAGTTGCCCGTAGCCCGCGGCGTGCGCCTTGCAGAACGCGTAGCCCGCGAAGCGCGCCAGTTCGCACCACACCTTGTGCGCATCGGCCGGCGTGATGCCGGCGCGCACGGCCTGCGCCACGAACCCGCGTTGGAGGAAGCGGAACTCGTCGTCGCCGCGCGCCTTGGCGATGGCGCGGCGCAGCGTCTCGCCCTGGGCGAGTGGCAGCCCGCACAGTGCCGACGCCACGCGCATCACGTCTTCCTCGTACAGCATGATGCCCTGCGTCTCGCCGAGCGTGGCGCGCAGGCGTTCGTGCGGGTAGTTCACCGGTTCGAGCCCGCGCCGGCGGCGGCAGAACGCTTCTTTCATGCCGGACTCCGCCGGGCCCGGACGCACCAGCGCCACGGCGGCCACGGTGTCGTCGAGCGTGCGCGCCTGCAACATGCGCAGCAGGTGGCGCATGGCGGGCGACTCCAACTGGAAGCAATTGAGCGTATCGCCTGCCGCGATGGCGGCGGCGGCGATGGGGTCTTCGGGCGCGATGGCGTCGGGGTCGATGCGTGCACGCGCGGGCGACCCCGGCACCGACTCCGGGTGCGCGATCGCCTCGTCCGGTCCGGCGCTCGCCAGCGTTACGCACTCCCCAATCGTCGTGATCGCGCGGTTTCCCAGCAGGTCCATCTTCACGAGCCCGATCGCCTCCACCGCGCGCATCTCGAACTGCGACACGACCACGCCCTTGGACGCGCGCTCGAGTGGCAGGTAGTGCGTCAGCGCGCGATCGCCGATCACCATGCCGCCGCAGTGGATGGAGAGATGCCGTGGCGCGCCGGCCAGCTTGGCGGCGAGCCGCAGTGCCTCGGCGATGCGCGGCTCGCGGAACTCGGGGCCGAAGTCGTGCGGGCCCACGCCCTGGCCCGCGCCCGACTCGGCGCCGGCGGCGCGCGCGCGTTCGGTGGCCGCATTGCGCGGATGCTGATGCGGGTCGCGGGCGCGCGCAGGCCCTTCGCCGCACGCGCCGTCAATCTTCCCATGAGTCACGCCGCCAACCGGTGCACCTGCGTGCGCCTTACGGTCGCTGTCCGCCGGCCGTCGTGCGTCCGGCGAGCCGCCTTCCAGCACCTGCTCGAGCGCCGACGCCTCGAAGTGCCGCGGGATACGCCGCGCGAGTGCGTTCACGCGCGGCAGCGGCACGCCCAGCGCTTTGGCCGCCTCGCGGAACGCCGAGCGCGGTCCCAGCGTGGCGTGCGTGCTGATCATGGCCACGCGGTCGTGGCCGTAGGCGTCGTACACGTGCGCGATCACCTCGTCGCGGCGCTTCCAGCACAGGTCGACGTCGAGGTCGGGGCAGTCGCGGCGCTGCGGATGCAGGAAGCGTTCGAAGCACAGGCCGTAGCGCACGGGGTCCACACTCGTGACGCCCAGCGCATACGACACGATCGAGCTGGCCCCCGAGCCACGGCCCACGGTGGGAATGCCGCGCTCGCGCGCGAACCCGACGATGCTGGCCACCAGCAGGAAGTAGTCGGTGAAGCCCATATGCTCGATCAACGCCAGCTCGCTATTCAGCCGCGCACGCGCTTCGGTGTGCGCGGCACCACTGGCGCGCGCAGGGCCCACCGCCGGGTAGCGCCGCGCGAGCCCAGCGGAAGCCAGTTCGCGCAGGCGTTGCGCGCCGGTCACGCCGTCGGGCAATGGCGCCTTGGGGAAGATCGGCGTGCCCATCTCGAGTGTCAGGTGGCAGCGCGCTACGAGCGCGGCATTGTTCTCGAGCAGTGGCTCGACCTGTTCGCTGCAGCCGGCGGCCCCGCACGTGGCGCGCACGCGGCGCTCCCATTCGTCGGGCGCGGCGAGCCAGGCATCACGCGCGCAGAACGAGCCTGCGG
>JAYSRO010000491.1:0-4243 GCA_043720995.1 Candidatus Eiseniibacteriota bacterium | reverse complement strand
AGTCGCGATGAACACTCGGTTGCCGTGTCCATCGATTCGCGCGACCCGGATCCTCGGCGGAACGAGATCCTGTTGTATCGCGACGTACGCGCCCCCTTGGCCATCAGTGCACAGCTGGGAGGGGTACTCCCATGGCCAGACGTTGGCGCCCGCGCTCGCCTGGACTCCGGGTTCCCAATTGGGCGCAAGTGCCGCGGAACCCATCAGGCGAGTGAGGGCTATGGATTGGTGGAGGTGATCGCGATAGGTCCGTGCGACGAATACGTCACCTGATCGATCGGCCATTATCGCAGGCAGGAACTCGCCGGGCGAACCCCCGGGCGCGCCATAGGTTGGCTTCTGCAAATTGACGGCGCCTAATGGCCATCCCGCTGCAGGCGAACCGTCCTGGCCCAGGTGATGCACCATGATGACGCCCTCGTATCCTTTGTCGTCGGTCGCGAGGAACGCTCCACCGGAGCCGTCGGGGACGATAGTGAGATTGCCCTGAGTGAGCCCGCGGCTGGGAATGAGCACACCAGACGTTGGCCAGCCAGCGGCGATCGATCCATCGGCAGCGATCCGTTGCGCGACGGCGAGGAACGCCCCGCTACGTTTGTCGCGCCACGCGACAATGGCGCCTCCGGAACCGTCGGGAACGACTCGCGGCAAGTCCTGAACGCTGTCCGACGGTGCAACGGGGATGCCGTTCGATGTCCAACCGGCCATCGCGGGTAGCGGGAGCAAGCCCGCGGTGAGCGCGAGCAGGAACGGCAGGATAGGCACGGCACTGGGATGCCGTTGCGCGCGGTGGCAATCGTTCGCGCGAGTACCAATAACGGTATTCATGGAGCACCTCCTGCACGAGCGTAGTTCAGCGGATCAGCGCAGTAGCGAGGTGCTCTGGAGTCTCCGTCAGGTACAGCCGGGAATTGCGGGCGATGGCCGCGTGAGCCTGAACGCCGGAAGCATGCGGCATCTTGTGGAGTGCATACAAGGAATTTCTGACCGGGATGGACTCCGAAGGATCGCAATTCTGTGCTTCAGCTACCCCTCCACCCGCGCCATCCCGCGCTCGATCGCTTTCAGCGTCGGGCACCCGCACAGCGCCATCGCTAGCTCGAGTTCCGCGTTGAGCATCTCGAGTACCTGGTGCACTCCCGCTTCGCCGTTGGCCGCGAGTCCCCACAGGTAGGGCCGGCCGATCAGCACGGCGCGCGCGCCCAGCGCCAGTGCCTTCAGCACATCCACGCCGCGGCGGATGCCGCCGTCGACGAGCACGGGCATCGCGCCGGCGACAGCCGCTACGACTCCCGGCAGCGCCGTGATCGTGGCTTCGGCGCCATCGAGTTGGCGGCCGCCGTGGTTCGAGACGATCAGTCCATCGACGCCCGCCGCGACGGCGCGGCGCGCGTCCTCCGGCGCCATCACGCCCTTGAGCAGCAGCGGCAGCTTCGACATCGCGCGGATCTCGGCCAGCGAGTCCCACGTCAGCGAAGTCTCGAGATGCGCGAGCGCCTGCGTGCGCAGCGTGACCTCGCCGCCGGCGTTACCGGGGCGCGCGTGGTCGGCGTACTTCATGGCGAAGTTCGCGGGTGGCATGTCGGCGGGGAGCATGAAGCCGGTGCGTGAGTCCCGCTCGCGGCGCCCAAGGCGCGGCGTGTCGACGGTCAGCACGATTGCGCGATAGCCGGCGGCCTCGGCGCGTTCAACGAAGTGGCGGGTGATGTCGCGGTGCTTGAGGACGTAGAGTTGGAACCACAGCGGGGCGCTCGCGGCTTCCGCGACATCCTCGATGGTGCGCGTCGCCATGGTGCTGACGACCATCAACGCGCCGACGCTTCCCGCAGCGCGCGCAGTCGCCACCTCGCCCTCGGGATGCGCGAGGCGATGGTAGGCCGTGGGCGCGAGCACGATGGGGGTCGGCAGTTGCAGCCCGAGCAACTCGACACTCGTGTCGATCGTGCTGACGTCGACGAGCACACGCGGCGTCAGGCGCACGCGCTCGTAGGCGCGAATGTTCTCGGCCAGGGTCAGCTCATCGCCCGCGCCGCCGGCGAAGTAGCCGAACGCACCGGGTTCCACCCGCTCGCGGGCGATGGCCTCGAAGTCGGCCACGTTCTGGCAGTGCTGCGTCGGCTTGGCCTTGCTGTTCATGCGGGCTCCCGGTGAGCGCGACGCGAAGAGAGAATCAGGTCGTGTAGTCGGCGTTGATTCGGATGTACTCGGCGCTCAGGTCGCAGGTCCACAGCACGGAGCTGTCGGTGCCGAGTCCCAGGTCGATGTGCACGATCGCGGGGTCCTCGCGCAGCAGGGCGGACGCCTGCGCGCGATCAAACTCGATCGGCAGGCCGCGATCGAGCAATTGCACCGCGTCACCTTCGCCAAACCACAGCCGAACGCGGTCGGGGTCGATAGCCTCGCCGCTGTAGCCTGCCGCAGCGAGGACGCGGCCCCAGTTAGGGTCGCAGCCGTGGATCGCGGTCTTCACCAGCGGTGAGCAGGCGATGGCATCGCCGACGCGGTGAGCCTGCGTGTCGGTCGCAGCGCCGGTGACGCGCAGCTCGACGAGCCGCGTGGCGCCTTCGCCGTCGCGCGCGATCTGGCGGGCCAGGTGTTCGCACACCCCGGTCAACGCCGCGGTGAAGGCGGCCTCGTTCGTGTCGTCGATGCGCGTGCCCGAAACGCCCGAGGCGAGCACCAGCAGCGTGTCGTTCGTGCTCATGTCGCCATCGACGCAGATGCGATTGAAGCTGTGCTCGACGGCGGCGCGCAGCGCGCGGTTGAGGCGCGCAGCGGAGATGCGCGCGTCGGTCGTCACGACGGCGAGCATGGTCGCCATGTTGGGGTGGATCATGCCGGCGCCCTTGGCGAAGCCGGCGAAGTGAACGGGGTTCGGCTCGAGCGCAACGCTCGCGCTGGCGATCTTGGGGCGCGTATCGGTGGTGAGAATCGCTCGCGCCGCGTCGCTTGCCGAGCGCCGCGCCGCGGGCCCGCGCAGCGACTCGATGCCGGCGGCCACCTTGTCCATGTCGAGGAACACGCCGATCACGCCGGTCGACAGCACGAGCATCTCGGCGGGCTGCGCGCCGATGGCGGCGGCGGCGAGTTCGCACATGCGCTTCGCATCGTCCATCCCGCGCGCGCCCGTGACGGCGTTCGCGCAGCCGGCGTTGGCGATGATGCCGCGCAGTTGCGCGCTCGGTGCGGCGATGCGATCGCGGTCGATCAGCACGGGAGCCGCCTGCACACGGTTCGTGGTGAACACGCCTGCGGCGGTGCACGGCGTGTCACTCCAGATCAGCGTGAGATCGAGTGCTCCGCTCTTCTTCAGGCCGCATGCGGTCGCGGAGGACTGGAAGCCTGGGGCGAGCGCGAATGCAGCGAGTTCCGCTTCGGTGGTGATGGAAGGCACGGGGCGTCTCCTCAAGACCTGCGAGTCATGTGTGCGAGCGCGGCAGTCTATCGGGGTGACGCGTGCGCGTCACGCGGGGCGGCTGGCGCGGCACGCACGCGGCTTACGCCGTCGGGGACGACCCCCGACCCAACCATGACCGCGTGGAAATTGGGCGTTGGTGGATGAAGTGCCGCCGATTCACGTGCGTTACCTGAAATGCACACCCTGCAGCAGGGCACGCGTTCGCAACCACTTAGCCGTAAGCCCTCATGTGCGGGCCGAAGCCCGTGAACCGGGGCACGGCAACTGCGTGATGAAGTGGAGCACTGCGACCGCGGACCTGCGGCGCGAGATGGCACCACCACGAAGTCGAGTCCGGCTCACGTCGCCCATGACCCGCCGGACCAGAAGGAGCGTCACATGAGTTCCGTCGATCCTACCCGGCAGGCTGCAGGGATGAGCGCGTTCATGGCATACTGGAAGAGCACGATGGAGCAGGGCCGCAAGGACTTCCGCGACCTGTCCACCGCGCTCAAGGCGGGCGACGTGACCGCCGCGCAGGCGGCGTTCGCCGATCTGCAGAAGATCTTGCCGAACCCTGCTTCAAATGCGAGCCGTCCGGACGCCGATGGTGATGGTGATGGCGGCAAGAACGGCGCGACTCCTGCGACCCCTGCGACGCCCGCGACTCCCGCGAAGGACCCCGCGAAGGACCCGCGCGCGACGGTGCGCGCCGACGTCGATGCGCTGGGTACCGCGCTCGCTAACGGTGACCTCACCGCGGCGCAGGAAGCGTTCACCAAACTCACGACGGACATGAAGGCGTTGCGTGGCGGTCATCACCATGGCCATCACCAGCATCACGGT
>JAYSRO010000490.1:0-4250 GCA_043720995.1 Candidatus Eiseniibacteriota bacterium | reverse complement strand
GCCTCAGGCGGCGCGAGATGCTCGAAGACCTAGCAGTGCTCACCGGCGCCACGCTGTTCTCGGAGAGCGCGGGCAACCGTGTCGACCGCTTCACCGTGACCGACTTCGGCCGCGTGGGGCGTGTGCAGTCCGATTCCTCGGCGACGCTGCTCGCGCAGGGCGGCGGCGACAGCGAGTCGATTCGCGGTCGAGTCGAATGGCTGAAGGGCCTGACCAAGCAGGCATCGGGCACGGAGCGTGAGTGGCTGGCGCAGCGCGTCGCCTGCATCGCCGGCGGCATCGCGGTCATCGAGGTGGGCGCCGCCACGGATTCAGAACGGCAGGAGCGCAAGTCGCTGATCGAGGACTCGCTGTCCGCCACGCTATCGGCGGTGGATGAAGGCATTGTGACCGGCGGCGGCGTGGCGCTGCTGCGCGCTCAGCCCGCGCTGGCGGCACTCAAGGCGAGTGGCGCCGAGGCGGCGGGCATCGAGATCCTGCGCAAGTCGCTCGAGGAACCCATGCGCTGGATCGTGGAGAACGCCGGCCACGACGCGCCGCACATCGTCGCCCAGGTGCGTGGCGCCACGGGTCCCGTGGGATTCGACGCCGTGGCGGGGACGATCTGCGACCTCAATGCGATCGGCATTCTCGACTCGGCGAAGGTCACGCGCTGCGCGTTGGAATTTGCCGCGAGCATCGGGACGATCTTGCTGACGACGGAAGCGCTGGTCGTCGACTCGCCAGCGGAAGAGGCGCAGGACGAGGGCGAGGACCACGCGGCCTGAGTTGGGGGTGGCCGCGACGCGACGGATGCGCGCGAGGCAGATGTGGCCTGCGTTGCGGTGGGGCTCTAGCGAACCGGCGCTTCCGGTAAGCCCAGCGGACGATGCTCGGGAAACGCGATCGCGCGTGTCACTCGCGCACCTGATGCACTCGTGAGCTCATCGCCAGAATCCAGCGCATCGCGCCGCACCACCGCCAGCGCCGACCACGTATCGCCCTCGCGCGCGACACTCGTCACCACACCGGCATCCGCCTCGCCACGCTTGAGCGACTCGCCATCGATCGGCGGCGCCCCTCCGCCCTCGAGCCGCGCCAGCTGACGCCGCACGCCGCTGTACGTCATCATGCGCATCAGAGCTTCCTGCCCGGTGAAGCATCCCTTGCTCAAGTGGATGTCGCGGGCGAGCCCAACTTCGAGCGCGTTGAAGTCCTCGCGAATTTCATGGCCATGACGCGGCGCGCCGAATCGAATGCGCGCCGATTCATCGAATGGCGCAACGCCCGCCGCATCTCCAACGACGAGATCGATGCCGTCGGGCAGGTGCAGGCGCACGGGGACGCCGTCGCGCGACTCCACGGTTCCCGCCACGGCGTATTCCGCGGAACGCGTCGGGGTGACCGGCGCGCGATCGCTCCAATCCTCCATCACGACCTTGTCGCGGAAGATCTGCTTGTCGATCTGCGTGAACAGCTCCGCGCCCGGCGCATCGGCGCGCAGCAGCCACGCCACTCCTGGCGCCGTGTGCGCCACAATCGCGCGATGCTGGACGCGCCCGCGAAAATCGCAGAACAACGTGGCGCGGCACTCGCCGACAGCCAACTCGCGCAAGTGCTGCGTGGTGATGCGATGGATCAGGTCGAGGGCCTCGCGGCCCTCAAGGCGCAGCAGCGTGGAGGCGGGAGTCATGCGGTGAGGCTAGGGGTGGGGAGCGGCGGGGGCAAGGTGGCGGGGTTGGGGCGTGCGGGGTTGGTGCGGGCCTGGTCGCCGATCGGCCGTCGCCTCAATGCCGTCCGCGGCATTGGTGCGCACGTTAGGCATCGAGTCTCGCACCCCGTTGGTCCGGCCAGCCCCCAATGCTACATTTCCACTCCCATGTCCACCGACGCTTACGCTGCCGACCGGGTCGCCGACCTGCTCGAAACGCTCGTCAACACCGCGAGTGTGACGGGCAATGAAGCCGCCATCGCCGATTGGATCGCCAACCGCATGCGCGGCGAGGCGGGTGGCGAGTTGATTCGCTCCGGCAACTCGGTGGCGTGGAAGCCGGTGCCTTCTCAGCCGACGCGCCCGATGATCGTGCTCGCCGGTCACACCGACACGGTTCCGGCGCAGGGCAACGAGCGCGCGCGTCGCGAGGACGGCAAGTTGTATGGACTGGGCGCCACCGACATGAAGGGCGGAGATGCGGTGATGCTGTCGTTGTTCGACACGCTCGATCCGGCGCAATTGCGCTTCGATGTCGCCTATGTGTTCTACGATGCCGAGGAAGGTCCCTCGGCGAACAACGGGCTCAAGCGCTTGCTGCACGAGATGCAGTGGCTGCGCTCCGCCACGCTCGCGATCCTGCTCGAGCCGACGGACTTGAAGCTCGAGCTCGGCTGCAACGGTGTGCTCAACGCCGAGGTCACGGTGCGCGGCAAGAGCGCGCACAGCGCGCGGCCGTGGACAGGCGTCAATGCGGTCGAGCGGGCGTCAACGTGGCTTGCGGGGATCACGCGCTTCGAATCGCGGCCCGTGCAATTCGCCGGTGCGGAATTCGTCGAGACCCTTCAGGTCACCACACTGCGCGCCGGACGCGCGCGCAACATCATCCCCGACGAGTTGGTGGCGAACCTCAACTATCGCTTCACGCCGGACCGTACGTTGGCCGAAGCCGAGCGCACGCTGCGCGCGCTGGTGCCGCCCGAGTTCGAGTGCAACATCGTCGACGCCGCGGCACCAGGGAAGGCCTGCGGCGATCATCCCGAGGTGCAGGCGTTCGTGCGCCGCTTCGGCGCCAAGGTCGCGGGCAAGCAGGGCTGGACCGACGTCGCGCAATTCACGGCGGCCGGCGTGCCGGCATTTAACTTCGGCCCGGGCATTCCCGAGCTGTGCCACCAAGCGGGCGAATACTGCCCGATTCCCAATCTCGAGACGGCGTGCCGCTGGCTCGCCGCATTCCTGTCGCGCGACACCGCGTGACGTCATGCGCCAGATCGCTGTCGCGAATCAACGCCTGAACCCGATCGCCGCGTATCCCGCGGTACTTTGAACGAACGGAGCGACTCTGTGACGACGACCACCACGCGTCCTGGCCCGATTCACCCGCTGCTGCGGGGCGGCGAGGACTATCCGTTCGTGAAGCTCGACAAGCGCGTGAAGACGCTCACGCCCCCGGGTGTCGAGCCCATCAACTTCAGCATCGGCGATCCGCGCGAGCGCACGCCCGAGTTCATTCGCGAGTCGCTGCGCGCCGCGGTGCCCGAAGTGTCGAGCTATCCGGCGATGGCGGGGCAGGCCGCGTTGCGCGCCGCGTGCGCGGGCTGGCTCAAGCGCCGCTTCGGCGTGAGCGTCGATCCCGAGACGGAGTTGCTGCCGCTCAACGGTACGAAGGAAGGCGTGTACCTGCTCGCACAGGCACTGGTGGGAGCAGATGACGCGCGGCGCACGGTCGTGATTCCCGGTCCGGCTTACCCGGTGTACGAACCGGGCGCGCGCTTCGCCGGGGCCGACGTGCATGCTGTGCCATTGCGTTCGGAGGATGGCTGGCGCTTCGATCCCTCGCGCGTGCCGGAAGAGGTGTGGAAGAAGACCGCCCTGCTGTGGCTCAACTCCCCGCACAATCCGACCGGCGCCGTGACGCCGATTGAAACGCTACAGCGCGTCGCGGATCTCGCGCGCCAGCATGGGTTCTGGGTCGCATCGGACGAGGCCTACGCCGAAGTGTTCTTCGACATCGTGCCGCGCTCGATGCTCGAATGCGGCACTTCGAATGTGCTGGCGTTCCACACCCTCAGCAAGCGCTCGGCGATGACGGGCTACCGCTCGGGCTTCATGGCGGGCGACGCCCGCCTGATCGCGGCGCTCAAGCGCTTCCGCCCGAATGTCGGCGTGGCGACGCCAGACTTCGTGCAGGCAGCGGCGATCGCGGCATGGAGTGACGACGCGCACTCCGCGGGGCAGCGGGCACTTTATGCGGCAAAGCGCGAGCTCATGAAGACCGAGTTCGAGCGGCGCGGCTGGAAAATCGAAGCCAGCGAGGCGACGTTCTACCTGTGGGTGAAGGTGCCCGACGGCGATGACTGGGCGTGGGGAGAGCGCCTGATCAAGCGGGGCCTCGTGGCATCCCCCGGCTCGATGTTCGGTCCCGAGGGCAAGGGATACATTCGTTGGGCGCTGGTGCCGACGCTCGAGAAGTGCCGCGAGGCGCTCACGCGTCTCGACTCCTCGCCGGACGGGACCTCGGCATGAGCGCGCCGCCGCCTGACTCTGCCGTGTACCCGAT
>JAYSRO010000489.1:0-2084 GCA_043720995.1 Candidatus Eiseniibacteriota bacterium | reverse complement strand
CTCGCGCGTCGCATTACCGCTGCCCCACACTTCGATCTCGGGCGCGCCCGCATCCGCTGCCTCGACGCACTTGCGGATCAGGGCGGGGATGACGTGCGAGCTCTCGGGATTGAAGTTGTCACCGGGGCCGAACAGGTTGACGAGCATCACGTTCACCGCGTCGAACCCGAACTCCTGACGGTAGGCCTTCGACTGCACCAGCAGCATCTTCTTGGCGAGGCCGTATGGCGCGTTGGTCTCTTCCGGGTAACCGTTCCACAATTCTTCTTCCTTGAACGGCACCGGCGTGAATTTCGGGTAGGAGCAGATCGTGCCCACGCTCAGGAAGCGTTGCACGCCGGCGAGTCGCGCGCGTTCCATCAGCAGCGCGCCCATCTGCAGGTTACGATAGAAGTACGTGCCGGGGAATTTCCGGTTGGCGCCGATGCCACCGACGGTGGCCGCGAGGTGAATGATCGCCTCGGGTTTTAGCGCGTCGAGCATGCGCGCGACATCCGCTTCATGCGTGAGGTCATAGTCGCGGCTACCGATCGGCGTGGCGTTGGTGTAGCCGTGTGCTGCGAGCGTGCGCATGAGGTGGCGGCCGAGGAAGCCGGTGCCGCCGGTGATGACGAGGCGCGCGGTCGGGCTGACTTTGGAGTGTGTGCTCATGGTTGCGGCGAGTCTCCGCGAGGGGCATCGGTCCGTCAAGCGCCCGCGGTCGGTGTGCCGCGGTCGGTGGCCGAGCGCCGCACCCGTGCGGATCGCGTGATGCCCGCCTGCCCGCGCTACCCCTTCGGCGGGTAGGCCACGCGCCGCCGGTACCATCCGACCAGGCCGTGCAGCCCCAGCCGCTGCAGCGCCATGCGCGATGAGCCCTTGAGCCACAGCGCCCACAAGTAGGGGACGCTCGTCGTCCAGCCCGCTGGCAAGTGGCGCGCGCGGATCTCGTGCGTCTCGCGCAGCGTCTTCCACAGCGAACGTTCCGATTGCCCGCCCGCGGCGAACTGCGCGAGTGCCACGGGAACGATGCGGAAGCGCGCGCCCGCGAGCTTCGCGCGCAGGAAGAAGTCGTAGTCCATCGCATTGCGCAGCGTGGTGTCGAAGCCGCCGAGGCGCACGAACCATTCTCGGCGCACGAACGTTGCTGGATGGTTGAGCGTCATGTCGATCGTCAAGCGCTCGGGGTCGCAGCGGCACAGCACGTCGCCCGAGTCCTCGGCCTTGAGCATCCAGCCGCACAGGATATCGGCATCGCCGCGCTCGATCTCGGCGAAGATGTGCGCGAGCGCGCCGGGCAGGTAGGTGTCGTCCGCATGCAGGTGCGCGATCCACTCGCCGCTCGTCAGCCGCACGCCTTTGTTCATCGCGTCCGAGATGCCGGAATCCCGCTCCGATACCCAGCGCACGCCGCGTGGCTCCCAGAGCTTGAGTTGCTCGAGCGTGCCATCGGTCGAGCCGCCATCGACGATCAGGTATTCCGTCTCCGGCGTGCGTTGGGCCAGCACGCTCTCGACGGTCGGCCCCAGCATGCGCAGCGAATTGCGGCAGATCGTGATGACGCTCAGTCGCGGTTGCGCGCTCACTCGAGCTCCGCGTAGACGGCATCGTGGAGTGCTGCGCAATGTGCCCACGTGAACCCTGCCGCATGCGCGCGGCCGGCCGCGACGCGCGCGGGAGCGCGGCCTTCAGCGAGCATGCGCGCGAGTGCCGCAATCAGCGCCTCCGTCGAGTTGGGCTCGGCGTAGAACGCCGCGTCGCCGCCGACTTCGGGCAGCGACGCCACGTTCGACGCCAACACGGGGCAACCGAGCGACAACGCCTCGAGCACCGGCAGGCCAAAGCCTTCCCACAGCGATGGGTAGAGCAGTCCGTGCGCGTGTTCGTAGGCCCAGCGCAGGCCGGCGTCGGCAGCTTCGCGCTGGGAGATGCGATCGATGACGCCCAGCTTCGCGGCGCTGCGTAACTCGGGCACCGAGAATGGCTCGCCGCCGATGCACAACAATTTGAGACCGCGTGCCTCGGCGCAGCGACTGAACGCGGCCAGAGCACCGCTGAAGTTCTTGTAGGCGTACCGCGGTCCGACCCACAGCAGGAATTCTGCG
>JAYSRO010000488.1:0-4261 GCA_043720995.1 Candidatus Eiseniibacteriota bacterium | reverse complement strand
AGGGAACGACACTGCCCGGACTCGAACGGGTCGAGCGCGATGTCGCGAACCCGCTCCACTACTTCGGCCTCTACCGCTTCACCGGCGAGCGGCCCATCGCGGCCGCGCTCGATTCGGCAGCGATCGAGCTCGCACGGCGGATGGTGGCCGAAAACCCGTCGGACCTGCTGGCGATCACCACACTCGCCGACCAGCTCGAGCAGGCGGGCCGGCCGCGCGAGGCGCTCGCGGTCCTCGAGGCGCCAGCGCGCGAGGCGCCGGAGTTTGCGCCGATCACGCGGTTCCAGGCGCAGTCCTACCTCGACCTGGGCGTCGTCGATTCGGCGGGGCTGGCGCTCGAGCGCTTGCTCGCCACCCCCGATGCCACGGGGTGGGATTGGGGCCTGCTCGGCCGCGTTCGCGAGCGCCAGGGCAGGCAGGCTGAGGCGCGCGATGCCTACGCCAAGGCGGTGAGCCTCGATCCCTCGCGCGACGACCTGCAGCGGGCGTTCCGCCGCGCGGATTCGCTACAGCAGGCACGGGGGCGCTAACCCGGGCGGCCCGCCGGAGCGGTGAAGGGGGAGTTGGGATTTCTGCCCGGGGACCCTTACACTGCTTTCCGCGCTATTTCACATGGAGGTGACGTCACGAAGGCGTTCTGGTGTGCACTCATCGTTGGCATGCTGGTCCAGGGCTACAAGGGCTTCAGCGACTATGTCCGCAAGGGCCGCTGGAACCTGCGGCGCTTTGTCGAGACCGGCGGCATGCCCAGTTCCCACGCCGCCTCCGTCGCGGCGCTGTCGACCATCGTGGGGCTGGAGGAAGGGTTCCGCTCGCTGCTGTTCGGCGTGACCATGTATTTCAGTCTGGTCGTCATGTATGATGCGGCGGGCCTCAGGCGTGCGGCGGGCCGTCAGGCTGCTATCCTCAATCGGCTGATTGACGAACATTTCCGCATGCCGGGCCGTGAAACCCAGAAGTTGATGGAGTTGCTCGGACACACCCCTCTCGAGGTTTTCATTGGAGCGCTTCTGGGGGTCGGAAGCGCCCTGATCTGGCACCAGATCTTCCCGAGGTAACCCTGCTCGAACGGATCGCGTCACCCGCCGACGTCAAGCGCCTCGAGCGCAGCCAGCTCGACGAGCTGGCCGCCGAGATGCGTCATGTCATCATCCAGACCGTGGCGCGCCGCGCCGGGCACCTGGCACCCAACCTGGGTGCCGTCGAACTCGCCATCGCGCTGCACCGCGTGTTCGATTCGCCGCGCGACAAGATCATCTGGGACGTGGGGCACCAGTCCTACCCGCACAAGCTGCTGACCGGGCGCTTCGACCGCTTCGACACGCTGCGCAGCTTCAACGGGCTGGCCGGTTACCCGAGCCGCGCCGAGAGCGAACACGATCCCTTCGGCACTTGTCATGGCAGTACCTCGATTTCCGCCGGGTTGGGCTTTGCGGTCGCGCGTGATCTCGCGGGCGAGGACAGCCACGTCATCGCGGTGATCGGCGATGGCGCGCTCACGGGCGGCATGGCGTTCGAAGGTCTCAACAACGCCGGCGAGCTGGGCAAGCGCATGATCGTGATCCTCAACGACAATGAGTGGAGCATCTCGCCCAATGTCGGTGCGATCGCGCACTACCTGACCAAGCTCACCACCAGCCGCATGTACCGTGCCATGGAGCGCGACGTGTTCGACCTGCTCGGCCGCCTGCCCCGGCTCGGCAAGAAGGCGCAGGAAGCCGCGCACCGCGTCAAGGAAGGTCTGCAGAACCTCGTGGTGCCGGGCGTACTGTTCGAGGACATGGGGCTCAAGTACTTCGGGCCGATTGACGGCCACAACCTCGACTCGTTGATGGAAACGCTGTCCGACCTGCGCCGCTTCGAAGGCCCCGTGCTGCTGCACGTCGTGACCAAGAAGGGCAAGGGCTACGCGCCGGCCGAAAACGATGCCGGCACCTTCCACGGGCTCGGCACCTTCGATCCCGACTCCGGTGCGGTAACCAAGGGTAAGGGACGCAGCTACACGCAGGTGTTCGCCGACACCTCCGTCGAGATCGCGAAGGAGATGCCGGACGTCGTCGCGGTCACCGCGGCGATGACCGACAACACGGGACTCAAGCAGTTTGCGAAGGAGTTCCCCCAGCGGTTCTTCGATGTCGGCATGGCGGAAGAGCACGCCGTGACGTTCTCCGCAGGGCTCGCGGCCGCGGGACTCGTGCCGTTGTGCACGATCTATTCGACGTTCATCCAGCGCGCCATCGACGGTATCATTCACGATGTCGCCATCCAGAACTTGAACGTCGTGTTCTGCCTCGACCGCGCTGGGCTGGTGGGCGAGGACGGGGCACCGCAGCACGGCGCCTTCGACTTCACCTTCCTGCGCATGATCCCCGGTGTCGTGGTCATGGCGCCGCGCAACGCTGAGGAATTCCGCGACATGCTGTGGACGGCGGCGCGCCACCGCAAGGGACCGATCGCCGTACGCTACCCGCGCGCCAACGTGCCGGACGAACCGGTCACGCGGGCACCGCGCACACTGACCATCGGACAGTCGGAACAATTGCGCGCCGGGGGCGATGTCGCGATTTTCGCCATCGGCACGCTGGTGCTGCCGGCGCTCGCCGCCGCGGAGATGATGGCGGAGCAGGGCATCTCGGCCACGGTGGTCGATGCGCGCTTCGTCGCTCCGCTCGATGAGCATGTCATCTGCGGGCTGGCGAAGTCGGTCGGCCGGATCGTCACGGTCGAGGAGAACGTGCCGATGGGCGGCTTTGGCAGCGCCATCAGTGAATGTCTCGACCGCCATGGCCTGTCGGGCACGCCGCTGCTGCGCATCGCCCTCCCCGAGACCTTCGTGACGCATGGCAAGCGCGACGAGCTGCTCAAGCTGGTGGGTCTCGATGCCGCAGGCATCGCGCGTACCACCACCGAATGGGTTCGCACCGCCCAACGCCAGTACAGCTGACCGTGGCGTCCAGGCCGCGTCGCATCGGGATTCTCGGACACTCGGACCGGGTCGGCGTGCGGCGCGCCGCGGCAAAACTGATCACTCAGCTGACCCGCGCTGGGCACAAGACCGTCGTTGATGAGCGGCTCGGCAACCAGTTGGAGATCACGGGTGTCCCGCTGTCGCGGCTGGCCAAGGCGTGCGACGTCTTGATCACGCTCGGCGGCGACGGCACCGTGCTGACCGGTGCGCGCGCCGCGGCGGGAACCCGTTGCATCCTGCTGCCCGTCAATCTCGGCGGACTCGGCTTCCTGACCATTGCCGAGAACCGCGAACTCGCCACCGCCGTGCGGCAGGCGTTGTCGGGCGCATGGCCGACCGTCGAGCGCCGCATGGTCAGCGCCATCGTGCGGCGCCGCGGCCGCACGCTGTTGCGGGGCGTTGCGCTCAACGACGCGGTGGTCAAGGGCGCCGGTGGTCTGGCCGCGATCCACCTGCGGCTCTCGGCACTCGGCGACGATCTCGGGCACTTGGTCGCCGACGGTATCGTGGTCGCGAGCGCCGCCGGTTCGACCGCGTACTCGCTGTCGGCCGGTGGTCCTGTCCTCGCGCCGGACGTTGAGGCCGTGGTGGTGACGCCCGTGTGTCCACACTCGATCGGCAGCCGCCCGCTCGTGCTGGCGCCCGGCTCGGACGTAGGCATAACGGTGCTCGGCTCCTACGATCGCATCGTCCTGCTGCTCGATGGCCAGGAAGGCGTCGACCTGTTGCCGCGCGATGAGGTGACGGTTCGCCTCGATCGCGCTCGCGTGCGCCTGTTCCAAAACCCCTCGCGCCCCTTCGGCGGCGCGTTACGGCGCAAGCTCGGCTGGCAGGGGAGCGTTCACCGGAGCTTCTGATCGTGCTCGAACGGCTCCGCATCAAAAATCTCGCCATCGTCGAAGCGGCGGAGTTGTCGTTCGCGGCCGGGCTCAACGTGATCACCGGCGAGACGGGCGCGGGCAAGTCGTTGCTGATCGAGTCCGTCAACCTGCTGACCGGCGGCCGTGCTGACTCGAGTCTCGTGCGCGAGGGTGCGACCAGCGCCTCGGTCGAAGGCGAGTTCCGCTTGGGCGCGGCTGCCCCGATGGTGCGAGCGCTGCTCGAGGAGTGGGGCATCGAATGTGACGGCGAGACGTTGATCGTACGCCGCGAGATCGCCGCCACCGGCAAGTCGCGCGCCCTGGTGAACCAATCGGCGCTGACGCAGAACTCGCTGCGTCTGCTCGGCGAACTGCTGGCGGACCTGCACGGGCAGCACGAACACCAGAGCCTGTTGCGCGCCAACGCCGGCAC
>JAYSRO010000487.1:0-4265 GCA_043720995.1 Candidatus Eiseniibacteriota bacterium | reverse complement strand
CCCCACCATGCGGCCGGGCGCGCGCGGCGCGGGCAGCTCGAAGGAGACGAGTTCGAGGTTCGGCTCGCCCAACTCGGCGGCCTGCTCGTCGATCGGCTTCTTCTTCGCCGCCATGATGCCCTTGAGCGAGGCGTAACGCGGCTCGTTCAGGCCCTTGTCGGTGCTCAACAACGCAGGCAGCGTCACGTCGCAGATCTCGCGGCCACCTTCGATGTCGCGCTCGACCGTCGCGGTCTCGCCGGCCAGCTCGAACTTAGCGACCGACGTAACGCACGGCAATTCCAGCAATTCGGAGAGCATCGGCCCGACCTGGCCCGCGTCGTCATCGATCGCCTGGCGGCCACACCACACGAGGCCCGCCCCCAGCGGCTTGATCGCGGCGGCAAGTGCCCGCGCCACGGCCAGCGGATCGGGGCTCGCAGCGTCGGTCTTCAAGTGGATCGCGCGGTCGGCGCCCATCGCCAGCGCATTGCGCAGCGTGGTCTGCACCGAGGCGCTCCCTAGCGAAACGGCGATGACTTCGCCCGAACCCTGCTGCTCCTTGATGCGGAGCGCTTGTTCGACCGCGAACTCATCGTAGGGATTGAGGATCCAGGTGACGCCGGCGGGGTCGAGAGTGCGCCCGTCCGCGGCCACCTTCACCCGCGTCTCCGAATCGGCAACTTGCTTGATACATACGACTTGAATCACGGCTCGCTCCCGCCCTTCAACCGTCTTCGGCCGCGCCTCCGTGTCGCCAGCATGCATCCTGCGAGGCGCAGATGTCGTGCGCGATATAAGTCGTGGAAACTAACCCGGACCCTCGCGTGCAGCAGGTCCCGGTTAGGCGCGGCAGTTTGCTGTCGAGGCGTCCCAAGTGTCAAGCGGGGCACAGGTTCGGGTTGCGCGTGTCATGCGCCGCGCGGGACTTCGAGCGCCAGCGCCTTACGCGACGGGCGGTACATCGAGCCCCAACGCAATGCGGGGCCCCGCATCGCGCGCGCCCACATCGGCGGGAGTCTCACCTGCACGCACACGCGTGAGCACTCCATCGCGCGCCGTCAATTCGGCGAGCCGCGGGCGGCCATTGTAATTGGAGGACATCGCCGAGCCGTAGGCGCCCGCATCGAGGATCGCCAAGACATCGCCGCGTTCGAGTGGCGGCAAGTTCGCCGCGTCATCGAAGCAATCGGAACTCTCGCACACCGGCCCCACCACCACCGCGGGCGCCTCCGCTCCCGCGCGACGCAGCAGCGGCACGATGCGATGGCGCGCGCCATAGAGTGCTGGGCGCAGCAGATCGTTGAGCCCCGCGGCCAGCACCACGAAGCGGCGCTCGCCGCGATGCTTCACCCACAGCACCTCGGCGAGCAATACGCCGATGGGTGCCACGAGCCAGCGGCCCGGTTCGATCACCCACTCGAGTGTCGATTCACGCGACAGCGCATCGATCGAGGCAGCGTAACGTTCCAGCGGAAACTCCGCGTCCCCACCGGTGTAGTCGACGCCGAAGCCGCCGCCGAGATTGGCGAACTTGAGCGGCGCCCCGCGCCGCGCGGACTCGGCGGCGAGTTCGAGCGCGGCACGCCCGGCCAGTTCCAACGGCGGCGTGACGAGCACGTTCGAGCCGACATGCATGTGCACACCATCGAGCGAGAGATGCGGCCAGCGCGCGCGATTCGCCCAGGCCGCGAGGGCGTCCGCCGGCGCCACGCCGAACTTGGCGTCCTCGTGCCCCGTCGCAATGTAGCGGTGCACCGGCGCTGCGATGTCGGGATTGACGCGCAATGCCACGCGCAGCGAGCGCCCTGCCGCGGCGGCGTGCGCTTCGAGCAGGTCGAGTTCTTCGATCGAGTCGGCGTTGATCGAGTGGATGCCGTGTCGCGCGACCCACGCGGCCTCCTCAGGCGTGCGGCCATTGCCGTTCAACACGAGCGAGTCGGGCGTAAACCCTGCTCGTACCGCCTGTTCCAGTTCGCCGATCGAGCCGCCTTCCGCCGCGAGCCCGGCCCCGCGGAGTGTTTCGAGCACGGCCGGCAAGGGGTTCGCTTTGAGCGCATAGGCGATGTGCGCGTGCGACGTCGCGAACGCCACGCGCATGCGCGTGGCGCGCACTTCGAGTGCGCCAAGGTCGTAGACCCAGCACGCGCGCGCCTCGGGCTCCGCGTGGCGCAGCGCGGGCAGCACGCGATCGAGCGCAACTCCGCCGGATTGCATGGGCGTCCCGCTCACGCGATGGCCTCGCGGCGCGAGGCGGGCGGCGGCTGCGAGCGCGGCGATTGCGCGGGAGCCCGCTGCGCGAGCAACAGACGCGCCGCCGCGAGATCTTCAGGGGTGTTCACGTTGAGCAGCGCGCCGGCGCCGCCCGCCCGCTGTGCGAGCCATTCATCATCGAGCCAGCACACGTTCAATCGTTCGATTCCACCATGCATTGAGCGCACCCCTTCATCGAATGCCGCGCGAAGCGTCGCCGTCGCGCGCACGCGCATTGCCGATACAAGCGGTTGCGCGATGCCGCCGGGACGCGTGACCACCGCCTCGCACGCGGGCTCCGCAGCGAGGCCCGCCGCCAGATCGCGCAGCAGCGCCGCGCGTACCAGCGGAAAGTCGACCCCAAGAATCGCCGCGGTCTCCCCATCGCACGCCTCGAGCCCCGCAACGAGCCCGGCCAGCGGTCCCTCCTTCGCCGCGCCATCGAACACGCGCCGCGCGTCGATCAATCCGAGTTCCACCGCGGCTGGCGCCACCACGATCACCTCATCGCAGCACTCGTGCAGAGTCGCGATCGCGCGATCGAGCAACGTGACGCCATCGATCTCCACGAGCGCCTTCGGCAGCGCCGCGCCCATGCGCGCGCCCCGCCCTCCCGCCAGCACGATGCCACACGAGAGGTTTCGCACGGCGCCGACCGCGCCACGGTCCGCGGCGCGCATCAGTACCCCTCCCGCTTGTCGACGACGTTGTTCAACGCCCGACCATCGATGTAGCGCTGCAGGTTATCCGCGAAGATCGCCATCGCGCGGCTCCAGTAGTCCGGCGCCACGCCAGAAGTGTGCGGCGTCAGCAGGACGTTTGGCATGTCCCACAGCGCGCTCTCCTCGGGGAGAGGTTCGACTTCGACGACATCCAGCCCCGCGCCCGCGATCCGCTTCTCCAGCAGCGCCGCCACCAGCGCGGGCTCATCGATCAAGTGGCCGCGGCCCACATTGATGACCACGGCCGTGCGCTTGAGCAAGCCCAACTCCCCGGCGCCGATCAAGTGGCGCGTCCCTGCCGTCAGCGGCGCCGCGAGCACCAGCCAATCGGCGCGCGACAGCAGGCGTGGCAACTCATCGATGCCGAATTGCTCATCGGCGCGCGTGTCGCCCGCATCGGGCCGCCGCCGCACGCCGATGACGTGGACGCCGAGCGCGCGCGCCCGTGCGCTGATCGCACCGCCCACGGCGCCGAGTCCCACGAGCACCATGGTGGAGCCCTTGAGGGGTCCGAGCGCGGGCATCAACTCCCACATCTCATCCTGCGACCAGCGGTGCTCGCGCTGCGCATCGCGGCACAAGTGGAGTTGACGCACGAAGCTCAGCATCACTCCAAGCGTGTGCTCCGCCATCGCATCAGCGTGGAGGCCGCGGCTATTGGTGATCGTCACGCCGCTCTCGACCATTGCCGGGAACAGCAAGGATCCCACGCCGGCCGCGGTGACGTGCACCCACTTCAAGGTGCGCGCGAGTGCAAAGTTCTTCGCGTTGACGCCCCAACCCAGCACCACGTCCGCATCCGGCAGTAACGCTTCGGTCTCGGCCCCCAGTGCCGCGCTGGTGAAGCGCACACCCGGGAAACGCTCCCGCAGCGCCTCGAGGTAGGAGGCCGGAAGGTTCCAGGCGCTGTTCGCGTCGCGAACCGTTTCAAGGACATGGAGCGGCATGGGTTGGCCATAGTGCCACAGCGCACGGGCACGGACACGCAAAGGCTGCGGCACCAAATTGCTGCGTGCGCCCAGCGGCATGCTGCCTGTAATCTCCGCCCACAAGCTGATCGCACCACTCAAATCGGCGGGGCCCCCTCCCCGTCCGCAAGCTGACGACACCAGCCGGGAGCATTCATGCGTTGGAAAGGTGAGCGAGAGAGCGGGAACGTCGAAGACCGTCGTGGCGTGAGCCGTGGCGGTCTGGCGCTGGGCGGCGGCGGCACACTGATCGTGGTGGTGATCGCGCTGCTGATGGGCGCCGATCCTCGCGCGGTTTTGCAGCAACTCCAGGGGCAGACCGTCCCCACGGAACAGTCACCCG
>JAYSRO010000486.1:0-4268 GCA_043720995.1 Candidatus Eiseniibacteriota bacterium | reverse complement strand
CATCCGCAACGCTCCTTCGCGCGCGCTCGTCATCAGCTCCGCCGTGGGCGCGCTGATGATCTTCGAACTGTGCACGCTCGCCGGACTGTCGGGGCTCGACCGCTGGCTGTGGAGTGGCGCATGGGGGGCCGCACCCGCGATGGCGCTGCACTCCGCACTGGGCAACGTCGGCTCGTGGCTCGTCGGCGGCGCGTTGTTCGGCATCACCGCGCTGGCCGCGAGTGAATTGGGCTTCCACTGGATCGGCCGCTTCATCCGCGCCGTGTTCGTGGCGCCGGTGTACCGCATGCACGAAGCGTGGCAGGAGTGGCGCAAGCGCGTCGCCGAACAGCGCGTGAAGGATGCCAAGGCGGCGAAGAGCGCAGCGCGCGCGCCAAAGGTCGTCGAGCAGTCCGCGGCGAAGGCCCGCGTCGAGGCGCCGCCGCGCATCGCCCACTCACGCACACCGGTCGCGGCGGAGCACGAGACAGAGGAGGACGGCCAGCAGTTCAAGCTGCCCGGAATCTCGCGGCAGGAACCGGCCAACGGCCGCCCCAAGGTGAAGTTCGCGCCCAAGCCGATCGTCACACCCGACAGCGACCTCGGCCCCGTGCCCACCGACCCGCTGCCGTCCCTGAGCCTGCTGTCGATGCCCGCGCAGCCGGAAGACCTGATCACTGCGGCCGACCTGACGAGCGAAGCCAACCTGCTGGTCAGCAAACTCGCCGACTTCGGCATCATCGGCAGGGTGAGCGAAATCCACCCGGGACCCGTGGTGACGACGTTTGAGTTCGAGCCGGCGACCGGAGTGCGCGTGAACCAGATCGTCTCACGCGAGGACGACCTGGCCCTGGCGCTGCGTGCCCAACGCATCCGTATCCTCGCCCCGATCCCGGGCAAGGGTGCCGTGGGCGTAGAGATCCCGAACCGCATGCGCCGCACGGTGTATCTCCGTGAGGTGCTGTCCGCGCCCGCTTATGACGAGAGTTCCGCCGCGCTCAAGATTCCCCTCGGGGTCGACGTCGTCGGCCAGCCGTTCGTGGGGGATCTCACCAAGATGCCGCACGTGCTCGTGGCCGGCGCCACGGGTTCGGGCAAGAGCGTGTGCCTCAATGCCATCATTACCGGTTTGCTGTTCCAGCACGGCCCGGACACCCTCCAGATGGTGATGATCGATCCCAAGATGCTCGAGCTCTCGGCGTATAACGGCATCCCGCACCTGGTGATGCCGGTGATCACCGAACCCAAGAAGGCGAGCCGGGCGTTGCGCTGGGGCGTGGTCGAGATGGAGAAGCGTTACCGCCTGATGGCCACGTGCGGTGCCCGCAATATCCAGGCATTCAACGACAAGGTCGCGCAGGGACTGGTGCCCGCGCCCACCAACTCCGATGGCAGCGTGGGCGCGCTGCCCGAACGCTTGTCTTACATCGTGGTGCTGATCGACGAACTCGCCGACCTGATGCTGACAGCACCGGGCGAGATCGAAGAGCCCATTGCGCGGCTCGCGCAGATGGCGCGCGCCGTCGGCATTCACCTCGTGCTCGCGACCCAGCGGCCCTCGGTCGACGTGATCACCGGCGTCATCAAGGCAAACTTCCCCTCGCGCATCGCATTCCAGGTCGCCAGCAAGACCGACTCGCGCACGGTGCTCGACATGAACGGCGCCGAGAACCTGCTCGGCCATGGCGACATGTTGTTCACGCCGGCCGGCAAGCCCGAGCCGTACCGCATCCATGGCTGCTACGTGTCCGAGGAAGAGACGGCGCGCGTGGTCGACTTCTGGAAGTCGAAAATTCGTGCGGTGCCGCTGCTGCCGGGTCAGGAGCCGGCGCGTCCGCCGCTCGCGACGCGACCCGACTTGAGCGAAGCAGAAGAGCTCGCCGCCGACGAAGAAGACGCCAACGATGACTTGCTGCAGGATGCGGCGCGGCTGGTGGTGCAACACCAGCAGGGTTCGACGTCGCTGCTGCAGCGGCGGCTCAAGGTGGGTTACTCGCGCGCGGGGCGGTTGATGGACCAGCTCGAACAAATTGGGGTCGTGGGACCGTTCCAGGGCAGCAAGGCCCGCGAAGTGCGCGTCGATGAGCGCTGGGTCGAAGACCGGTTCAGCTCATGATCAAGCCCAATTCCCCGGCACTCGCCTTCGTGACACTCGGCTGCCCCAAGAACACCGTGGACTCCGAGCACATGATCGCCATGCTCGCCCAGGATGGCTTCCGCACCGTGGGTGATGTGCGCGATGCCGACGTTGTGGTGGTGAACACCTGCGCGTTCCTGCAGAGCGCCGTGCGCGAGTCGAAGTCGGCGATCGAGCAGGTCGCCGAACTCAAGCGCTCCGGCAACTTGCGTGGGCTCGTCGTCACCGGCTGCCTCGCCCAGCGCGCGGGCGACAGTCTGCTCACCGAGTTCCCCGAGGTCGATGCCGTGCTAGGCACCGGGCAGTGGAAGGAAGTCGTCGGTGCCGCGCGCCACGCGCTCGAAGGCTCGCCCATTCGCGAGGCGCGCACCGAGTACCCGGGAGGAGCGCTCGACTCGCTGACGCCGCGCGCGTTGTCGACGCCGCGTCACCTGGCCTACCTCAAGATCTCCGAAGGCTGCGATCACGGCTGCACCTTCTGCATCATCCCCAAGTTGCGCGGCAAGCAGCAGAGCCGCGGGCTCGGGGACATCGTGGGCGAGGCGACGCGGCTGGCGGCTGCCGGCGTGCGTGAATTGAACTTGATTGGCCAGGACACGACCGGATGGGGCGTCGACCTGCCCGGCGGTCTTGAGCTGGCCGACCTGCTCGAAGCGCTCGACCAGGTCGAAGGGCTGACGTGGATCCGCGTGCAGTACACCTACCCGCGGCTGTGGAGCGATCGCCTGATCGAAGTGTGGGCGAACGCGCGCCGCATCGTTCCTTACGTCGACATGCCGCTCCAGCATATCGCCGCAGACACCTTGCGGCGCATGGCGCGCGGCATGACGGGGGCGGACACGCGCGCGCTGGTGCGCCGCATCAAGACGGGGATCCCGGACGTGGCGTTCCGCACCAACTTCATCGTGGGCTTCCCGGGCGAGTCGGACGAGCAGTTCGAGGAACTCGAGCGCTACATCGAGGAGGAGGGGTTCGATCATCTCGTGGTGTTCGCCTACGAGCGCGAGATCGAGTCGCCCGCCTACGACATGACGCCGCGGGTGCCGATCAATTCCCGCCGCCATCGCCGCGCGCGATTGCTGGCGTTGCAGCAGCGTCTCTCGCACGCGCGGCTCGCCGCGCGCATCGGCCAGCGCATGCCGGTGATGATTGATGGCCCCTCGGGGCGCGGCCAGTTCGCGGCGCGTTCGAAGGGCTCGGCGTGGGAGGTCGACGGAGGCGTCGTGGTGGACGCGGAGGGACTCAATGCCGGCGATGTCGTTGAGGTGCGGATCACGGGTGCTGCGGCTTACGACCTGTTCGCGCGCGTCGAACCGCGCGGGGAAGCAGGATTGCTGGTGATCTCGTGAAGCGTGGGCTGCCGGTGCTGCTGGCGCTGTGCGCGCTGCTGAGTGTGCTGGCGCCCGCTGCGCACGCCAAGAAGTTCAAGTATGCCGCGGGTCCCGCGCCCGCGGTCGATACGGTGCTGTCGGTCGCTGAAGTTTCGGTCGAGCCGATCGTGCGCGCGCGCGGGCCGCGCGTACCGGCGACGAATCTTCAACTGCTGGAGTTGGTCGCCAACACCGCCTTCGACCGGGCGTTGGCCCATGCGCCGATCGACAGTGGCTCGCGCGTCACGGTGGCGCCGATTCGCGAGGCGAACCTCAACTTCGTCGTGGAGCACGCGATCCTCAAGCATCTCGCGAAGCGCCGCGTTTCGGTCACCGTGCGGCGCGCACCGCTGCCGGATGACAGCACGCTGGCACAGCTCGCCCCCGCGGGTGAGCCGATGATCGAATACGTGCTCGGGGCGACGCGCGTGACCTACCTGCGGCTCGTCGGTTGGCTGCCGGGGCGCGTACGCATCGAGCGCCAGGCGCAGGTCGAAGGACAATTGGTGATGCGGGATCCCGTCACCCGGCGTGTGCTGTGGACGGGCGATGCCTCGTACAACTTGCTCGATTCATTCCCGCGCGGCCAGCTTACGACAGTGGAAGACCCGCGCAATACGGAACTCAAATCCGCCGTTCCCGACCGGAACGTCGACAAGATCGTGGAGCCAGTCATCGTGATCGCAATCGTTTCGGGACTCGTCGCCCTGTTCTTCCAGAACCGTCCATGAGGCGCAACGGCCTGCTGCTCGCAGCGCTGTGCGCGCTGCTGTTGTCGCTGT
>JAYSRO010000485.1:0-2095 GCA_043720995.1 Candidatus Eiseniibacteriota bacterium | reverse complement strand
CTATCTACAACCCGACCGCCGACTGCCCGGGCAGATCCCGCACTGCGGCCTGCACCATGCAATTCCACAATCCCCACACGTTCTCCACATGGGAAATTTTCCGTGACATCGATTGCCCTCTTCGCCTACCCTGTCCAGGCATGCCGTTCACCCGCAAACACACACGAATACCACGTCCCGCGGATCCCGTTGCGCAACTTATTCACGCGCAACGCACACGGCGTGATTGGTCATTCGCGAAGCTCGCAGCCGCCGCCGGACTGCAGTCACCCGCTTATGTTTTCCATATAGAGAACGGCACGAAGACGCCCAGCCCACCGGTTGCCCGCCGCCTGGCGGAGGCCCTGGGGCTGGACCCGGAGCTCCTGGCGGCGTGGGCGACCACCCGGGGAAGGGCAAATCTGGCGGCTTCGCTGGAAGCGGCGGAACGCGTGCGCGCATGGCTCGCCGATGACGCCGCGCGACCGCTTCCGGCATGGGGACGAGCTGAGGAGGAAGTCCCGGGCGGAACAGAGACACCGACGCGCCCGCGGCTGCCGGAAATCGCCCTCGTCGACGCGCCCGATGTTGCGCCCGCTCACGCGCCGGGAACCCTCGCGATCTCCGTGTTACCCGAGGGCGCCGATCCGTTGGCGGGGGAGTCGGCAGGACGCGCGATCGAAACGATCCACGTCGAGCGTACTATGCTGCCACCGCTCGAACCCGGCGCGCGTCTCGTAGGCTTCCGCCTGAGCGCCCACGGCGCGCGTCGCATCCCTGAATCGTTGCGCGCGGGCGATTGCGTCGTCGTGCTGCTCGGCGATGACGCGGCGGGGCCCGACACGCCGTGCGCGATTCGCGTCGGCACACGCGTCGAGATCATGCGGCAACCCGCGCGCGCACTCGCCCCACACTTGCCGCCGCCACGACCAGCGCAGGATAGTGAGGCCTCCGCAAGGCGCACCCCGGCGGCGGATGGCGGCCAGTTGGTGGGCCGCGTGGTGCTGGCGATTCGCCGCTGGCTATGACGTTCATCCTGGGAAAGCCCCGCACATGATTGCAGCGCTTCGCTCCAAGCCTTTCGCACTCGCACTCGCGACCCTCGCGTTGTTCACGCTCGGCTCATGCGCCAAGCCCGTGGGCGTGCGCGGTCACGGCACGATCGAGATCGACGAGATCGACGTCGCCTCGTTGGTCGGCGGCCGCGTCGCGCGGCTCGCAGTCGATGAAGGCGACAGCGTGCGGGCCGGCGACACGCTCGCCGTGCTCGATCGCGGGGAAGTCGGCGCGGCATTGACCGCACAGATGGCGCAAGCACAGAAGGCCGCGGCGCAATACCAGGACATGCGCTCGGGCCCGCGCACGCCGGAGATCATCAGTGCGCGCGCCGAACAGGCCGCGGCGAACTCCGCGGTTGAAATCACGGAGCGCGAATTCCAGCGCATGCAGGAGTTGATGATCAACCATGTCATCTCGGCTTCCGAGCTCGACCGCTCCAAGAGCGCGCGCGACGCGGCCGTCGCGCGGCGTGAGGCCGCGAATGAGCAACTCAAACTGCTCGAGAACGGCTTCCGCAAGGGACAGATCGAAGCAGCCCAGCACGGCCTCGAAGTCGCGCGCGCCGAAGTACTCGCCAGCCGCAGCCGCGCGGGGGAGCTGGTGCTGCTCGCGCCCTCGAACGGGATCGTGTTGCTGCGCAACTTCGAAGTCGGTGAGATCGCGGGGCCGGGCCAGGCGGTCGTGACGCTCGGCGATCCTGACCGGCTGTGGATGCGCGTCTATCTCGCCGCACCCGAATTGCCGCGCGTGCATCGCGGCGATGCGGTCGAGGCGAGCGTGATGGGCACGAAGCAAGCATTCAAGGGACACGTCGTCGAGATCGCCAGCACGGCGGAGTTCACGCCGCGTTCGGCGCTGACCGAGGAAGAGCGCGCAAACCTGGTGTTTGGGGTGAAGGTCCGCTTCGATCCGACCGGCGGCGTACTCAAGCCGGGCCTGCCCGCCGAGGCACGGTTCACGGGCGCGCGGCCGTGACCACGGCTCTCGATCATGCCGTCGCGATCAACGGACTGACGCGGCGCTTCGGCGCGCTCACGGCGGTCGACAACGTCACGCT
>JAYSRO010000484.1:0-2100 GCA_043720995.1 Candidatus Eiseniibacteriota bacterium | reverse complement strand
GGCAGGACGCCCGAACCCGACGGTGACCGTGCAGATCGATCGCATTCCCCCTCGCAACTTCACCGTCATCCAGGGCGGGACACCTGAGCCCCCTTCCGGTGTAGTACCGGAGGGACGCAACGCCAGCTCGCCCGAGCTGGAGTTGCTGCCGCGCCTCGACGCGTCAGGGCAGGCGCTGTCGCATCCAGGCGAATCCGAATACGTCGCACCTGAAATAGAATTGCCGCGTGGCCGGGTCTCCCGGATCCGCGCTTGGGGATTTGTGGTGGTCGCTTGCATCGCCTTGCTCGGGCAGGGTGAGCAATTGCGGCAGGATGTCCGCTTCCGTTCGCCGGGGGCGGCGCTGACGACTTACTGGGCCGCACTTCGCGACGGGGACATGACTACTGTGACGCAATGCTTCACCGATCCGCAGGCTTCGATGCCGTTCCCGGGGATGGTGTGGTTCCTGCCGCCGGTCGACTCGCTCAAGGTCGCTTCGATCCACGTCGTCACCGCCCAATCCAACAGCATCACCGCCATGTATGAGGTCCAGTTCACGCCATCTGGGACGACGCAGGCGCAGCACTTCGTGACCACCAGCGAACTGCGCCGTCTCGGCCGCGAATGGCGCATCGTGCCGCCGACCGATCAGGCGGCAATGCCGGAGTGGAAGCCCTACCCGCGAACGGTTGACAGTTGATTCAAGCGGCACGTAGCGTGTTGCATTCCTGCCGCCCTCCATCGAGGCATTCCATGATGCGACGCATGACGACGTGGTTCCTCAGCGCAGCGGCAACGCTCGCGCTCGCGGGTTCCGCCTCGGCCACGAAGTACGCCGGCGAGTTCATGAAGATCCCCATCGGCGCGCGCGCCATCGCCATGGGCGGTGCGTTCTCCGCGGTCGCCGACGACGCCACGGCGCCCTACTGGAATCCCGCCGGGATGGTGTTCCTGCCTTACCGTGAAGCCGTGGTCCAGCACGCCGAGCAGTTCGGCAGCCTGCTCAACCACGACGTCGGCTCCGTCGTAATGCCGCTCAAGGGCGAGAAGGGCCACCTGCTGGCGCTGGGCGGCACGCTGTTGCGGCTCGGCGCCGACGGCATTCCGGTGACGCCGCGCATCAGCCAGCTGCGGCCGCAGGTCGACTTCTGGGACTACGGCACCGACAACGACCCGACGACCACCGGCAATGGCCAGGGCAACGGCGTCTGGGACCCGGGCGAAAAACTGTTGCTCGACGCCGGCAGCCTGTACCAGGCCAGCAGCAGCGACTACGCGCTGATGCTGTCGATCGCGCGCCAGCGCGGCACGCACTGGGCTTATGGCGCCAATCTCAAGTTCGTGCACTCGAGCATTCCCGACACCATCCCGGGCGAGCACGTCACCTCGTTCGGCGCGGGGGTCGACATCGGCACGTTGTGGATGCCAACCGATGCGATCACCGCCAGCGCCGTGGCGCACGACCTGACGACCACGATGCTGTCGTGGACGAATGGCACGCGCGAGTTCGTGATTCCGACGATCGACACCGGCGTGGCGTTTGCCTTCAAGCCCGCCGAGCGCCAGGCGCTGACCTGGTCGACCGATCTGGTGTGGGGCTTCCAGCGCCGCAAGCTCGACAGCGAGCTCAAGCTGGGAGGGCAGACCTGGGACCTGCGCACGGGGCTCGAATACTGGCTGCATGACACCTTCGCGCTGCGCGGCGGCGTCAACGGCAAGGACCTCAATGTGGGCGCCGGTGTCCGCTACCATCATCTCGGCGTCGACTACGCCGCCTCGCTGAACCGCTTCCTCGCGAGCAACGATTCCCCGACGTCCGATGGGGCCCGGCTGGACGCGTCGCACATCCTTTCCGCCGGCTGGAGCTGGTGACCGCTTGACGCCCTAGCACGGCCTCCTTAGGTTTGCCGCAGTTGCCCGCTGGCAAACGTTGGGTTGTGCTCGGGAAATTGCGGATGAATTGCGTCGCGGTGGCGTAACGACCTGGAAACACATGAAGTTGGGCGTTGATCGGTGAAAGTGCGAGTAGCCAGTGGAATCGTTGACCATTTGGACTGATCAGGGATTGCCGCTGTTCACGGTGGAGCCGCCGCGCCATCGATTCACGTGTCCACATGA
>JAYSRO010000483.1:0-2100 GCA_043720995.1 Candidatus Eiseniibacteriota bacterium | reverse complement strand
TCCTGATGCGTTTGGCGACCTACGTCGAGAAGGCGGACGCCCTCAAGCGCAAGGTCCAGAGCGCCATGGTCTACCCGGCGGTCGTGCTCACGGTCGCCATGGGTGCGACGGTGTTCATGCTGCTGTTCATCATCCCGACGTTCGCCAAGATGTTCACCGACTTCGGCGGTGACCTGCCGTTGCCGACGAAGATCGTGCTCGGGTTGTCCGACATCCTGCAGAAGTTCTGGTGGGTGGGGCTGCTGGGTATGTTCGGTGCGGCCATCGCCTTCAAGCGCTACTACGCCACGGAGAACGGGCACCGGCACATCGACGCCATCACGCTGCGCATTCCGGCGCTGGGTGACGTCATGCTCAAGGGCGCGGTGGCCCGCTTCACGCGGACGCTGGGCACGCTGATCGCTTCGGGTGTACCGATTCTCGCGGGGCTCGAAATCACCGCGCGCACGGCCGGCAACAAGGTGATCGCGGAAGCGATCATGACGGCGCGCGCCTCGATTCGTGAAGGTGAGACGGTCGCCGCACCGCTGAAGGCTTCCGGTGTGTTCCCGCCGATGGTCGTGCAGATGATCTCGGTCGGCGAGCAGACGGGCGCGCTCGACGAAATGCTCACGAAGATCGCCGTGTTCTATGAGGCGGAAGTCGACACGGCCGTCGACACGCTGACCTCGATCATCGAGCCGGTGATGATCGTCGTCATGGGCGGCATCGTCGGTGGCATGGTCGTCGCGATGTACCTGCCGATGTTCAAGCTCATCACCGTTGTCGCAGGTGGCGCCAAGTAATGCGCGAAACGCCGACAGAAGCCGTGCACGATCGTGCGGCCCCCCACGCACCTGATGCGTGGAGTGGTCTCCGGACGCTGATCCGGGCGCGATTGATCGTCACGGTCTTGGCACTCCCAGTCGGATTGCTGCTGGCGCCCGGCGCCAGCAGCACTGCCTGGAAGGTGCTGGTCGGCGCATTGGCTGCGGTGGGCGTGCTGTCGGCGCTCTACCAACTGGGTGTGCGGTTCCAGCGCGGGCTGGCGTTCCAGACGGCCCTGCAGTTGTTGGGCGACCTTGCACTCGTCACCGTGCTGGCGGCGGTGAGCGGGGGCAGAGGGAGCCAGTTCACCTTGTTTTTTGGTGTCATCGTCGTCACCGGCGGGCTGCTCGGGCGCGTCCCGGGGGGAATGCTGACTGCGGCAGGTGCCGCGTTCGGCTTTCTCACGTTGCCCTGGGCGACGAGCCAGCTGACGCTTCCACTCGCCACCGCGGGCGCCGAGGCCGCGACGCCGCTGTTCGCGACCATCGCCTACCTCGGTGTGCTGGGTGTGCTCGCCGGAATGCTCGGCGATCGCGTCCACCTGACGCGCGCCGATCTCGAACGCACCGCGCGCGAACTCGATCGAGTGCGGGTCGACAACGACACCGTGCTGCGCCACCTGACGACCGGCGTGTTGTCGGTGGATGCGCACGGCCGTGTGAGCTACCTGAATCCCGCCGTTGAGCAGGTGCTCGGCGTGCGTTCGCTCGAGTGCCGCGGCCAGATGGTCGCCACGGCATTCCCCGAACGGTTGTCGCCGCTCAAGGATCTCGTGCTCGCCACGCTGGCGTCACGCAATCCCCGCGCGCGCGCCGAACTGGATATGCGCGGCGCCACAGGGCGACGCCTGCCGATCGGGTTGTCGACGAACCTGCTGATGCACGAGGGCCGCTTCACCGGGCTCGTGGCGGTGTTTCAGGACTTGTCCGAAGTGCGCGAGATGGAACGCCGCGCGCGGCACAACGAAACGCTGGCCGAGATCGGTGCCCTATCCGCGCGCATCGCGCACGAGTTGCGCAATGGCTTGAACCCGATCAGCGGATCCGTCGAGTGCCTACAGCGCGAGCTGAACCTCGAGGGCGAGAACGCGGTGTTGATGGAGCTGGTGAGCCGCGAGTGTGGCCGCCTCAACCGCTTCGTCACCGACCTGCTGAACTACTCACGCGAGCGCGAGCTCGCGTTGGAGACGCTGTCGGTCGATGAAGAGCTGGCGGATCTCGGGGAATTGCTGAGCCACCATCCCCGGCGGGCCGAAGGCGTCACGGTGTCGATTCAGGCAGGGGTTTGCGAGGC
>JAYSRO010000482.1:0-2107 GCA_043720995.1 Candidatus Eiseniibacteriota bacterium | reverse complement strand
CCCGGCCCAATCCCTTCCATGGCTCGCTGCGCATCGAGGCCGCTGCCGCCACGCGGGTCGAGTTGTTCGATATCGGCGGCCGGCGCGTGCGCCACTGGGCCCCGGATGGTAGCGTGAGCGCGATCGTCTGGGACGGCCGTGATGAGCAGGGCATACGTTCGCCACCCGGCCTCTATTGGGTGAGGGCCCATTCGTCGCGGGGCGACTCACAATTGCGCGTCATCAAGCTCGAGTGACCTCATGATCGCCACCACGCTTCGATCGGGCCGCCGCACCGCTGCCGCGACAGGGCTGGTGCTTTCGCTCGCGGGATTCGTGCAGGGCTGCGCAGCGCCATCGTCACACGAAGGGGCCTTCGTCGTGCGTGAAACCACACCCGCCTTCCTATTGTCACTCGATGCGCGTGATCCCTCGATGGCGGCCGATGGCCACGGCACCGTCGCACTCACCTGGGTGAGCGGCGACTCGTTGTCGGGCGACGCGTGGCTCAGCGTCTCGCGCGACAGTGGCGTCACGTTTTCGTCTCCCGCGCGCGTGAACGTGATCGCGGGCCGCGTCGTATCGTCGCTCGAGGGACGGCCCGCCGTAGCACTCGGCGCGGGCGGTGCACTCGCGATCGCGTGGTCCGAGTGGCGCGCCGATTCGAGCGGCGCCATCGACCTTCGACTGCGCGCCAGCGACGACTTGGGCCGTACCCTGCGCGACCCCGCGACGGTCAATGATGACGTCGGCGCTCCACCGCCAGGGCTCAAGTGGCGGGAGTTGCGCGACTGGCCGCTCAAGCACCGGGCCAACGCCACGCACGGTATGCCGGCGATCGCATTCACGAACGATGGCGCATTGCTCGCGGCGTGGCTCGATGACCGGCGCACCGCTGAGCCGGACTCCGGGCGCGTCACAACACTCTGGACCTCGCTCAGCCACGATGGCGGCCTAAGCTTTCGCCCGAACGTGGCGCTGAGCGAAAGCGCGTTCACACGCAGCCGTCCCGCGCTCGCCATCGCCGCGGGCGGCACGTTGGCGCTCACCTATCGCGGCACCGCGAACGGGCGGCAGGGCCACCACACCCTCTTCAGCGCCGACGGCCTGGCCTTCGGCGGGGACACACTGCTCACGCGCGAGAGCAAGCTGCTCGCCGCAACCGGCCAAGCGCTGACCCTGCCCGACGGCTCGCACTGGGTGGGCGCGGTGACGCCGATCGCGACGGGCAACACACGCTTCACGTTCGAAGTGTCCGCGTTGGATCCCGCGGGGGCAGCGCTTGCGCCGGCCCGGCTCGGCGCCGATGTGTCTGCCATCGACCTCGCGGCGGCGGGTTACACATGCGCGATTGCCTGCTGGCTCGAACACGAACCCGGCCACTCGAGACTCCGACTCGCCACGCTGACACGAAGGAACCGCCGGGGCGCGTGACCACGCCAGCACCCCCGACCTCATGACCGAAACGCTCCCGATCCTTCGCGAACTCGTGCTGCTCGCCGGCCTGTCGCTCGGCGTCAGCCTGCTGTTTGGCCGGCTGCGATTGCCCGCCGTCATGGGGTTCATCCTCACCGGCGCCGTCATCGGCCCGGGCGGCTTCGGCCTGATCGAAGACCCGCGCACCATCCACACGCTGGGCGAGATCGGCGTGGTGCTGCTGATGTTCACGGTGGGCCTCGAGTTTTCGCTCGCCGACCTGCGCGCACTCGGCCTGCGCACCGCGCTCGCGGGCGCCCTGCAAGTCATCCTCACCGCGCTGCTGATCGCCCCTTTGCTGGCACTCGCCGGGCTCCATCCGGCGCAGGCGTTGTTCTTCGGCTTCGCGGCGGCCATCTCGAGCACGACGCTGCTGCTCAAGGTCACCGCCGACCGCGGCGAGTTGCTCGCCCCGCATGGCCGCCTGCTGATGGGCGTCTCGCTGATGCAGGACCTCTCGCTCGTGCCGCTCACGTTGTTGATCCCGCTGCTGGCGCGCTGGGCGCAGGGCGAGCTCACCACGAGCGTGGGTGCCGGGGGCCTGATGAGCGCGCTGTTCGAGACCGCCGCCGCCGGGCTCGTGGTCTACGCGGCGTGGCGTTGGCTGCCGTGGCTGCTCGGGCAGGCCTCGCGCACCAAGTCGCGTGAAGTG